>JAQUST010000014.1:5871-40345 GCA_028710495.1 Clostridia bacterium | reverse complement strand
CAGATAGGGAACAGATAGGGAACAGATAGGGAACAGATAGGGAACAGATAGGGAACAGATAGGGAACAGATAGGGAGCAGATAGAGATTGTAGATAAATATATCTTTTTGTATATCAAAAAAGACGCAGATTTCTCTTGCGTCTTTTTTATATAAGATAATCTAAGATTTCAAAAGAAAAGAAGTGCGCAGAAAAATACTAATATTAGAATTGTTGTTAAATTTAATAATAAAGTTTTGCCATTGACTAATATTGTGCATTGTGTTAAAATTTTGATATTAAATATATTTTCTTATGATAGGAGAAATTTATGAGCACCTGCATATGGCACAGCATTGAGCCGGAAAGAATCACACCAACGGATTTTATTGCCGTTATTGAAATAACAAAAGGAAGCAAAAATAAATACGAATTGGACAAATCAACCGGTTCACTTATTTTAGACCGTGTATTATACACTTCCACACATTACCCTGCAAACTATGGTTTTATACCGCGTACATATTCAGATGATGATGATCCGCTTGATGTACTCGTACTTTGCACCGAACCTATTGTTTCACTCGCAATCGTGCGTTGCTATCCAATCGGCGTTGTGATGATGCAGGATGGCGGTGATATGGATTACAAGATTATCGCAATTCCTTTCAAAGACCCGACATGGAATATCTACAAAGAAATCGAAGATTTGCCACCACATATTATGGATGAAATATCGCACTTTTTCAAAGTTTACAAACAACTTGAGGGCAAGGATACAACAGTATTCCAAGTGAAAGACAGACAATTTGCCGAGCTTATTGTCAAAGACAACATTCACGCGTACAAGAAAAAATACGAAAGCAAAAAACTAGACAATTAAATATTTGAAAGGGAAAATATGCGCAAGTTTTTGCCTTTATTTTTGAGGCTTGAAAAGGACACACTAATGATTTGCAAAAATCATACGCAGAGAATTTTGCACTATGATTTGCAGATTGCAAAGAAGTACAAATTGAATTTGTGACATAATATGTCTAAAATTCAACTTTTCAAAAGTGTTTCAGTGCGCTAGATTGGAAAAATGAAACGAATAGTCAACAACCGTCCATTATGTTTTGCTACCGCAATGCTTTCAATAGGTATTGTTTTGGGAGTTTTGACTGTTGACAATCTCGCATTAAAGATTTCTTTATTGGCAATTTGCGCAGTAGTTTTTGTTGTGCTAGTTTGCATCAAAAAAACTAAAAGATTTATATATTTACCGCTCGCCATTTTGGTCGGAGCGGTTTCTTTTTTTGTAGCGCAAAATTTATATATTTCAAAAAGTATTAATGAAAGCCACACGACATTTTCTGCAACAGTTGACAGCGAAATATTTGTTGGCGACGGAAAAACCTCATTTGATATTGCGAGTATATATTTGAATGGAAAAAAGTTGAGCGGAAAAGCGAGCGTTTACTTTCCTTTTGAGATTGTGCCTGATTTCAATGCGGGAGATATAGTTGAAGTTGAAGGTAGCTTGGTTTCTGATGAGTTTTTGCCTCTAGACTCTTATTTTGCTTCTTCTTTTTCAAAACGAAATACGAAATTCTGTTATGCAACAAGCATTGAGAAAACTGCTGAACAAAATCCAAACGTTATGCTTGCGGCCGAAATCAAGCTAAAAAAAGCATTTTACCAAAACACTAAAGAGGATACGGCATCAATATGTATTGCGCTTATTTATGGTGATAAGTCAGGTATAAATCCATCTTTATATAATGATGTCAAAATTAGCGGACTTGCGCATATTCTGGCTGTATCGGGTATGCATATAGGCATTTTGGCAGGAGCTGTGGCTTTTTTGCTTAGAAAACTTAAAATGAACAAGAAAGCAGTTGCATTCACGGTGATTTCGTTGTTGTTTGTTTATGCACTATTCTGTGGTTTCTCCTCCTCAGTCACGCGCGCTTTCATAATGGCTTCAATATTTTTGATGGCAAACGCATTTGGAAAAAAGAAAGATTCATTGTCTATATTGTCACTTACTGCAATCATAATATTAGTTTTCAAACCTATTGCACTATTTGAAGTTGGCTTTTTGCTTTCATTCACTTCGGTGATTGGAATATTATTGTTCTATCGTTCGTTCAATTACGCTTTCAGGAAGACAGGGAAAGTGGTTTCTCCGTTGATTGCAACAAATTTATCTGCAAATATTATGACATATCCGATTGTTGCTAAATTTTTCGGTGTGCTACCGATTTTTTCGATACTAAC
Source organism: Clostridia bacterium (assembly GCA_028710495.1). GTDB lineage: Bacteria > Bacillota > Clostridia > Christensenellales > CAG-917 > STD2-102. The sequence goes on along the minus strand of JAQUST010000014.1, from coordinate 38,104 downwards.
AAATTTAATAGTGTTGCCGTTTATTGCATTCTTGTTTGTATTTGTGTTGGGTTCGGCAGTGTTTGTTCTCATTTTACCAATCTCGTCTATTCTAGTAATTTTTGATTATATCTTCATACCGCTAAAGGCTGTGGTGTTCACGGCGGGTTCATTCGCTGTGGCAAGCATTGAAGTCAAAGCACTTGGGATTATGTCTATTGCATATTATGTTGATGCGGTAGTACTATCACGATTTGTGTTTTTAAGCCGATATAAGAAGGCTATTATTGTAAGTTGCGTCACCGCAGTATGCCTTGCTGCGACGTTTGTGATTGAACTTTTACCATAAATTGGAAATAAATTATTAAACTGAATATTGACTTAAGCAGATTGAAATTGTAATATGAAAATAGAAAGTATATAATAATAAGGGTTTTTTACAATTGAAGTAAGAAGGGGGAAAAACTATGAGCAAAAGAATAGTGGTTATTAGTCGTCAATTTGGAAGCGGTGGTAGAGCAATCGGGCAATTGGTCGCAAACAAACTCGGTGTAAAATGTTATGACCGAACACTAATTGACTTGACAGCAAAAGCAAGCGGATTTGATAAGGCAACTCTTGAACATCTTGATGAAAAGGCAAACAGTTTAATTTTTACGCCAATCCCAATAGGTCATTATGCAAATTTTGGTAGTTCAGATTTGCAATACACTTTGAATGACAAAATATTTTTCGTGCAATCTGATATAATTCGCAAAATCGCAGAAAAAGAAAGCGCAGTTATCATTGGTCGATGTGCAAATTATGTTTTATCAGAACGCGACGATGTGCTGAGAGTGTTTATTTATGCCGATAAGGAATCTCGCGTAAAAAGCGTTGCAGAAAGGCAATATATTGATGCGAAGAGTGCAAACTATCTTGTCACCAAGATGGATAAAAAGCGTGCTAATTATTACAAATTTTACACAGGAAGCAAATGGGGCGACCTCTCGAACTATGATTTGGTCATTGATAGCGAACTTGGTTATGAAAAAGTCTCAGAAATTATTCTCGCCGCAACAAAATAAAATTTTCATTTTAACTGAATTTTAATTGATATGAGGCACATTCTTTTTAATTCTTTAATGAAAAAAGGATGTGCCTCGTTATATTTCCAACATTTAAACATAAATTTGAACCCGCAAACCCTTGTGTATTTTTTTTTACTATGCTAAAATTACTAAATAATAAAGGTATAAAAAGGTGGCAGAAATGTTTGATTTTTTGAATAACGAAACTATCAGGTTTGCATTGCTTGGGATTTCAGCGGCAATAGCAATAATTTGCATAATAATCACATTAATAAAAGAAAATCACGAAGTGGAAAAAATAGAAGAAAACAGATTGGCAAATGAAGAACTTTATGACGATTACTCGGGAAACAGTGATAACTGCAACTATATTCAAACTGCTGATTTTGAAGAAGAATTTTCTGTAACTGATGAAAATCAGCAAACAGAAGAAATTTCGATAACGGAAAGTACTTTTTCTAAAAAAGATGCAAAAAAGGCAGAGAAAGAAGCTGCAAAAGAATTTAAGAAGTATGTGAAAGAAAAACAAAATAAAACCGAAATAGCTGTTCCTGCAGAATCGGTTGTTGAAGTAGCAGAAGAAAACAAGATTTCAAAGAAAGATTCGAAAAAATTATTAAAAGAAGAAAAGAAGGCATCTAAAAATGAAATTACTGCCGAGATAATTGCGGAGACAGAGCTTAATAATGAAAAATCTGTAGTGACCGCACCTCCTGCGCCACTTCCTGCCAAAGTTTCAAAGAAATCCAAACAGGCAGAAGTTTTACAAGAAGAGCTAGAAGAAGTCGCTCCAATAACTATAGAACCCCTTGTTACTGAAGCTGTGGTTGCACCTGTTGCTCAAAAGGTTGCCAAACTAACTGAACAAAAAGTAATTATGGAAGAAGCATCGCCAGTTGTACAAATAGTTGCAAAAGACACAACAAAAAATGTCGCAAAAGAAACAACAACCAAAAGTGCTGAAAAAGCAGTTCCAAATGCCACAACAGTGAAAGAAGTAAAAGCCCCTGCAAATAAAGTTGCCACAGAAAAAGAAGTCGTTTCAGAAGATGACATTGAAGCAAAAATTTATGGTAAATATCTTATCAAAGAAGTTGCTGATGAGGATTTTCAATTTGAACTTTACAATAACAAAGGCAAATTGTTGTTCCAAAGTGTTTCATATTCGTCAATGGCAATATGCACGAAAAATATCGGTTACTTCAAAAAGAATGTTCTCTTGGGTGCATTTTCTGTCGAGGGCGGAAGCAATACGGGCTATAGATTTGTATTGACAAGAGGAGTTGTAACATATGTTGGAGTGGCTCAAAAAACTCGTGCGGCAGCAGACAACGCAATTCAGGCAGTCAAAGACTTTTCACAAACAGATGTTATAAAATAAATTGAAATAAAAGTATGCAAGAAAAAGCACTCCCAAGTTGGGAGTGCTTTTTTATATTTTGAAATTGTAATAGTAGCAAATGAAAAATCAAATAGTTCTTGATTGAGTTATTTGCTAAGTCCTTCTTGAACTGCAACTGCGCAAGCAACAGTAGCTCCAACCATTGGATTGTTGCCCATTCCAATAAGTCCCATCATTTCAACGTGTGCAGGAACTGATGAACTTCCGGCGAATTGTGCATCTGAGTGCATTCTGCCCATTGTGTCGGTCATACCGTATGAAGCAGGACCTGCGCCCATATTGTCTGGGTGAAGAGTACGACCTGTGCCGCCACCTGAAGCAACTGAGAAATATTTTTTTCCGTTGTCAACTGCCCATTTCTTGTAGGTTCCTGCAACTGGATGTTGGAATCTTGTCGGGTTGGTGGAGTTGCCGGTGATTGAAACGTCGACATCTTCAAGACGCATAATTTCAACACCTTCTGTGACATCGTCTGCACCATAGCAACGAATCTTTCCGCGTTCGCCGTCACTGTATGCGGTTTCTTTTACTACTGCGACTTTTCCAGAGTAGTAGTCCATTTTTGTTTGTACATAAGTGAAACCATTGATACGGCTGATAATAAATGCTGCATCTTTTCCGAGACCATTCAAGATAACTTGAAGTTCAGTTTTTCTGACACGGTTTGCACTTTTTGCGATACCAATTGCGCCTTCTGCTGCGGCAAATGACTCGTGACCTGCCAAGAAGCAGAAACACTTTGTTTCATCACGGAGAAGCATTGCTGCAAGATTGCCATGACCGAGTCCGACCAATCTTTGTTCTGCAACTGAACCGGTTATGCAGAATGATTGAAGACCAACACCGATAGCTTCTGCTGCATCTGCTGCTTTTGTGCAATTCTTTTTGATTGCAATAGCACAACCCACAGTGTATGCCCAAACGGCATTTTCAAATGCGATTGGTTGAATACCCTTGACGATTTTGTCGCAATCAATACCTTTTGAAAGGCATATTGCTTTTGCATCTTCAAGATCTTTGATGCCATATTCAGCGAGGGTCTTGTTTATTTTGTCTATTCTTCTTTCGTAACTTTCAAATCTTATACTCATAGTGACCTCCTACTCGTTGCGCGGGTCAATATATTTAACCGCTGTGGCAAATCTGCCGTATGATGCTGTGCATTTCTTCAAGGCTTCTTCAGGAGAAGTGCCTTTCTTTATCATTTCCATCATGACGCCCATCTTGACAAATTCATAACCTATGATTTCGCCTTTTTCATCAAGACCAATTCTGGTTACATATCCTTCAGCCATTTCAAGGTAACGAGGACCTTTTGCGACTGTTGAGTACATTGTGCCGACCTGTGAACGAAGTCCTTTGCCTAGGTCTTCAAGACCTGCACCGATTGGAAGCCCGTCTTCTGAGAAAGCGGATTGAGTTCTTCCGTAAACAATTTGAAGGAACAATTCACGCATAGCGACATTGATTGCATCGCAAACAAGGTCAGTGTTGAGTGCTTCAAGAATTGTTTTTCCTGCAAGAATTTCAGCTGCCATAGCTGCGGAGTGAGTCATACCTGAGCAGCCGATAGTTTCGACGAGCGCTTCTTGTATGATACCTTCCTTGACATTGAGTGTTAGCTTGCAAGCACCTTGTTGTGGTGCGCACCAGCCAATACCGTGCGTAAGACCGCTTATGTCCTTTATCTCCTTGGATTGAATCCATTTTCCTTCTTCAGGGATAGGAGCTGGACCGTGGTTTGGACCTTTGGCTACGCAAACCATATTTTCTACTTCGTGTGAATATTGCATAGAGACCTCCGTATATAAATTTTAATTCGACTTATTATAGCACGAGCGTAAAGAAAGTGAAACCTTTTTTAAACATTATTTTACACTTATCGCCACAAAATGAAATTTTGATTAAATAATGATTTCAAATACTTATTATTGCGAAAACAACCAAAAAAAACATAGAAAAATTAAAATATTTATCGCTATATAATCAAAATTAATGCAATATAAAGGTATGTAAAATTTTTTTTGAGGTTGAAAAGATTTTAAAAGATAATGTTTAAGGGTTAGAAATAATATATATTTTTAACTTATAATTCTTATTTACTTATATTATAAGCAAAATTTAGGCTTATTTGCTTGATAGAATAGGCTTGCGGTGTTACAATTATAAAAAGTATTTGAGGTGAATTATGAACTACCAATTTAGCGACAGACTGAAAAACCTTGAAGGAAACGCAATTAGAGAAATTTTTAAAATGCTTGCAAACCCGAATATTATTTCCTTTGCAGGCGGTTTCCCAACGCTCCAGCTTTTGCCTACAAAAGAAATTGATGCAATAGCACACGAAATTTTGTCTTCTTCACAAGCTTCCGCGATTTTGCAATACGGCGGAACTGAGGGTTTCTATCCACTTTTGGAAAGTGGGCTTGAATATGCAAAACGCACGGGACTTGAGGGAGAAATCAAAAATACATTAGTAATCTCAGGCGGACAACAAGGCATTGATTTGATGTTCAAGGCATTTTTGAACAAAGGCGACACCATATTGGTTGAAAATCCAACCTATCTTGCTTGTTTGCATATTTTGAAAACCTATGAATGCAAGGCAGTTGGCGTAAATTCAGATGATGACGGATTGAACCTTGAGGATTTAGAATGCAAAATCAAATTACATAATCCAAAAATCCTTTATGTCGTTCCGAATTTTTCAAACCCAACAGGCAAAACATTGCCCGCTGAAAAAAGAAAGGCAATAGCAAAACTCACCGCAAAGTACCGCGTTATCGTCATTGAAGATGATCCGTATGGTGAAATCCGTTTTGCAGGAGAAAGAATTCCGTCAATAAAATCTTTTGATGAGGATAGCAACATTGTTTATATCACCAGTTTTTCTAAAACAATTTCTCCAGGACTTCGAACAGGAATTGCTGTTGCTGATGAAAAAATAATTCGTAAAATGACAATTGGGAAACAGGCGGTTGATGTGCACACTTCAAATCTATCGCAAGCTATTATTGACAAGTACTTGAGAAAAGGTTTGCTTGAACCGCATTTGAAAGAAATTATCCCAATTTATCGTGAAAAGAAAGAAGTGATGTCGGCTGGTATCGCAAAATATATGCCAAGCGAGCTTAAAGTCACAAACCCTGAAGGAGGATTGTTTATCTGGGGAGAGTTTGAAAACGGCTTAAACACTTCTGAGACATTTATTGAGGCAGTAAAAGAAGCGGAAACTGCATATGTTTGCGGAACTTCATTCTTTGCTTCTGAAGACGTTCACAATACGCTTCGATTGAACTATTCAAATGCAACGCTTGAACAGATTGAAAACGGAACAAAAAAACTTGGAGATTTCTTCAAAAAGAAAATCTCTGAAATGAAATAATAATTGTAAAATCAAACAGCAATTTGCAAAATAATAATTTTGCCAAAAAAGAATATTTTTCTGAATTGACAGAAAATATTTAGATTTGCAAATTGTTTTATAAATTAAAAAACTTGATTCAATCGAATTTGTTTATATAAGGAAATGATATGAAATTTGATAAGAACGCAAAGAACATACTTGACACGCTGCGCGAACGCGGTTTTGTCAAGCAAACAGTTTATGAAGAAGACTTGTACAAGTTGCTTGGCTCAGAGTCGGTGACTTTTTATATTGGTTTTGACCCGACGGCAGACAGTCTGCATGTAGGGCATTTTATGCAGCTTATTGTTATGAGACATATGCAACAAGCGGGGCATCGTCCAATTGTACTTATAGGCGGTGGCACTGCTATGATTGGCGATCCGTCCGGAAGATCCGATATGCGTTCAATGATGACGAAAGAAACAATCCGACACAATGTTGAATGTTTCAAAACTCAAATGTCAAAATTCATCTCGTTTGAGGGCGAAAACGCCGCTATTATTGTTGACAATGGCGATTGGCTGTTGGATTTGAACTATGTAGAATTCATTCGTGATATAGGCTCAACTTTTTCAGTCAACCGAATGCTGACTGCCGAATGTTTCAAAGCAAGAATGGAAAAAGGGCTTTCATTTCTAGAATTCAACTATATGCTTATGCAAGCATACGATTATTTGGTTCTGCATCAAAAATACGGATGTGTGCTTGAGTGCGGAGGCGATGACCAATGGTCAAATATATTAGCAGGTGCCGACCTCATTCGAAGAAAAGAACAAAAAGATGCTTACGCTGTGACGTTTACATTGCTCACAACATCTGATGGCAAAAAAATGGGCAAAACTCAAAAAGGCGCGGTATGGCTTGATGAAAGCAAAACTTCTCCTTATGATTTTTATCAGTACTGGAGAAATGTTGCGGATGAAGATGTCGAAAAATGCTTCAAGCTTTTGACATTCTTGTCGCTTGAAGAAATCTCCGAACTTGTCGAATATAAAGACCAACGCATAAACAATGCAAAAGAGCGCTTGGCATATGAACTCACCAAAATGGTTCATGGTGAAGTCGCCGCTATTGACAGCGAAGCCAAAGCCAAAGCAGCGTTTTCTGGTGACGCTGACAATATGCCGCAAAAAGAAATTCAAAAAGGTGTCAGCACAGTGTGCGATATACTGGTCGAAATTGGTGCAGCTCCTTCAAAAGGAGAAGCAAAGCGACTCATACAAGGCGGTGGAATTCGCATTGATGACATTAAGATCGAAGGCTTTGATGCAACCGTTTCTGATAGCCAACTTGCAAATGGATTTGTTTTGCAAAAAGGAAAGAAAAACTTCTTCAAGGTCACAGTTGCATAATAAATTGTTGATATAGTAACATCGCAAAATAGAAACAAATATGTCATTGAAAACTAACATTGTGAAATGAAACTGCTAAAATCTAATACTATATATTTGAATTGAAATGGTAAAAAAATTTAGAAATCAAACTGCTAAATACAACACTGCAGAATGAAATGAAATTGCTAAATTCAACGCACCATATATTGCGAAATGAAACTGCTAAAATACAATGTTAATGCAAAATAATGGTTATTTCCCAAATTCAAGAGGTAATAGATGACGGAATACAGCTTTGTAAAAGGTCGCTATCAAACTGAAATCGAGATAAAACGTTCGCGATTTATTGCAACTATGTGCGGGGAAGTGGACAGCGACAGTGCGCAGTCATTTGTTGACGAAGTGAAAAAAACTTATCCTGATGCGAGGCACAACTGTTACGCATACATCGCAGATGATATTGGAAATGTCGCAAAATTTTCTGATGATGGAGAACCGAGCGGAACGGCAGGGCAACCAATACTCGAAGTCTTAAAAAAGAGCGGACTTGTCAAAACCGCAGTTGTTGTAACAAGATATTTTGGTGGAATAAAACTTGGAGCTTCTGGTCTTTTGTCAGCGTACACAAAAGCTGTGGTAGAGTGCATCAAGTCAGCAAAGATTGTGACAAAAAAGAAAGCAACTGAAAATATCGTATCGTGCGATTATTCACAGTTTGCAACAATCGAAGGCTACTTGAGAAACGCGGATTTTGTTTTTGACAGTGTTGAATATGGGGATATAGTGACCGCCAAAGTGTATGTCACAATAGACAAACAAAAACAATTCGAAGAAACAATACTTGAAAAAACAAACGGATTGGCAAAAATTGAATTTGGGGAAGTGTTGTTTGTTGAATTTTCATAACATTTCAAAATGGCAATTTTACTATACTTCAATTTGCAAAATATACACAAGCAAAAAAAACGAATGAATTAGCATAAAGGAATTAGGATTAAAAAATTATGATTTAAAAACTAAAATTATGGAATTAAGAAAAAGCGTTTAAGAATAGAAATAAAAAAACAGAGATATTGAAAAAGCTTTAAGTCAAAATAAAAATGCTTATAGCCATGACTCAAAACAAGTCGAAAAAATTAAAAAAAGAAATAAATTTGATAATGAATAGCACAATAGTGCAAAACGAGGTAGGAATATGAAAATCACTAAAGCAACAGAATTGAAGCAAAAACCCGATTTTACAAAGCTTAGCTTTGGCAAAATATTTACCGACCATATGATTACTATGGAATATGATGAGTCAAAAGGCGGCTGGGCAGAGCCTGAGATCGTTCCATACGGCAGATTTGATATAAACCCTGCAAGTTGTGTTCTTCACTATGGTCAAGGTATATTTGAGGGGCTCAAGGCCTACAAAAATGCTGAAGGTCGCATAACTATGTTCCGTCCGACGGACAACTTCAAGAGAATGAACAAAAGTGCAACAAGACTTTGCATGCCAACCTTTGATATTGATGTAGTTGTTGATGCTTTGAAACAACTTGTTTTGCTTGAACAGGATTGGATACCGACAGCAGTCGGCACTTCACTTTATATTCGTCCGTTTATGATTGGAAACGAAGATTTTCTAGGCGTTCATCCTAGCAAAAAATACATATTCTCAATTATACTTTCACCAGTGGGAAGCTACTATTCAGGCGGACTCACCCCAACAAAGATTATGATTGAGGATCAACTTACACGCGCATCAAACGGCGGAACAGGCGAAGCAAAATGCTCAGGCAATTATGCAGCAAGTCTTCTCGGAGCAGAAAAGGCAAAAAAACTCGGTTATGACCAAGTGCTTTGGCTTGATGCGGCAGAGAAAAAATATGTTGAGGAAGTCGGCGCAATGAATATATTCTTTGTGATTGACGGAACAGTTGTGACCCCAATGCTTGACGGCTCAATTCTTGCTGGCATCACTAGAAATAGTGCACTTCAAATATTACGCAAAAATGGTTACAAAGTTGAAGAGCGTCATGTCTCAGTCAAAGAAATTTTGGAAGCTGGCAAAAACGGAAAACTTGAAGAAGCATTCGGAACTGGAACAGCCGCTGTTATTTCTCCTGTTGGAGTTATTGCATACAAGGGAAAAGAGGTTGTTATCAACGAAAACAAAATGGGCAAAATCACTGAATACCTTTATGACCAAATCACTGGAATTCAAACAGAACGCTATAATGATGAATTCGGTTGGGTTGTCGGGGTAAAATGATAGACGAACAACTTGCAAGAAAAGCGTTTGAAACCGCAATAAATTATCTTTCAATCAGCGCACGCTCTGAGAAAGAGGTCAAGGAAAAGCTTTATAAGAAAGGCTTTCATCGTGATGTTGTGGATGTGACTCTTGAAAAGCTCAAAGGTTACAAATATATTGATGATGAACAATATGTCAGTGCATATCTTTCATTTTACGGCTCAAAATATGGCAGAAAGCAACTAAGCTACAAACTTGTTATGGACAAGGGGGTGGACAAATTGTTGGTCGAAAACATTATTGCGGACAAAATATCTGATGAAGTCGAGATAGAAAAAGGCGTCGGCGTTGCAGTGAAGTATATTGCCAGAAAAAAGCTTGAAAAAAAAGATAGAACAAAACTGGCAAACTGGTTGTTTAGTAAGGGCTTTGAATGGGACATAATAAATAAGGTATTGCCTCAAATTGAATATTTTGACAGAGCAAACAGTGAGATTGATTTCGAAGATAAGGCAGGCAACGAAGAGTTTTAGTAAAATAAAGTACACAAAAAATTTATAAATTATCGAAATGAAACCATGTTTATAGAAATTTTCTATAAGAAAACAAAGTTTATAGATATTAGCGATTAGAAAACGAAATGTGCAACTATTAAGATATCAAAACAAATTGTTTACAACTGACAGTTTCAAATTTGAAACGGGTGAGGAGAAATATGTTAGACAAATTTAGAATTGGACATGAGAGCGACAAAACAAATAAAACCGGAGTTACGGTTATCATTGCAAATGGCGGAGCAGTCGCAGGCGTAAGCGTGCGTGGTTCGTCTCCTGCAACAAGAGAAACGGATTTGCTTAAATCCGAAAAGATGTTGAAAAAAATCGATGCAGTTGTGCTGTCAGGCGGAAGCGCCTTTGGACTTGAGTCTTGTGCCGGAGTTATGGATTATTTGTTTGAGCAGGGCACTGGCTACAATGCGGGCGCTTATAAAGTTCCGATTGTGTCAGGAGCATGTCTTTACGACTTAGAATACGGAAGGTTTGCATATCCCGACAAAAGTATGGGTTACCTTGCGGCACAAAATGCAAAAAGCGAGAATTTTGAAAACGGACAAATCGGCGCTGGAACTGGCGCAACAGTTGGCAAAATTCTTGGAATGAAGAATTGTCAAGCAGGCGGTCTTGGTGTTGCGGTTGCCACAAGTGGAAAGGTTGAAGTGGCAGTTATTATTGCAGTAAATCCTTTGGGTGATGTTGTCAACAATGGCGAAATTATTGCAGGCGCAACTCTTGGAGAAGATTTTTTGAATACTACACAATATCTTATCAATCAATGCAAAGTGGAAATCAATCCTCAAAATACTATGATTGGTTGTGTGCTTACAAATGCGATACTGAGCAAAGGAGAGGCAAATCAGCTTGCAGATATTGCTCATGACGGAATTGCAAAAACAATCGAACCGTCACACACTCTTTATGATGGCGATGCAATTTTTGCGATGGCAAGCTGTGATCAAAAGGTTGATTTCATCAAAATGTGTGCATTGGTTCCTATGCTGACAAAGAAAGCGATATTGTCTGTTTTCGACAAAAAGGAAGACACTAAATAGTTTATTTAGGGGAATATAAATGGTAAAAGTTGAGGATAGCTCAATAATGATGAAAATTGAAAAAGAGGACATTGTTCCTCTTTTTTCGCCTTTGTCAAATGATATTCACAAAGGCAATCTTGGACAGTTGATTATTATTGGCGGATCAAAGAACTATGTAGGAGCGCCACTTCTCGCAGAAATGGGAGCATCTGCAATGCGGGTTGGTTGTGGATTGAATATTTTGGCAGTGCCAAAGTTTTTGCTTCAAGCCTTAAGAGAGCGAGTGCTGACAAGTTCGCTGTTTTCGTTAAGCGACAATGACGAAAGCGTAGTTTTTGACAGTGATGAGATGTTTGAACTGTCGAAAAAAGCAACTGCTTTTGCATTGGGAATGGGTTTTGGCAATGGCGAAGCTGACAAAATAGCGAATTATATTTTGACGAACACTAGTGCAAATCTAGTTGTTGATGCAGATGGTCTTTCGACAGTGTGCAAAAATATTCCTGACTTGAAAAACCGTACAGTTTTGACTCCTCATATTGGCGAGTTTGCAAAAATTGTCGGGCTAACTGTAGAAGAAGTTTTGAAAAATTCTGTTGCTTTGGCAACAGAATTTGCGAAAAAACGAAAATGTGTATTGGTGCTAAAAAGTCATCGAAGCATAATAACTGACGGCTCTTGTGTTTGGTTGAACACAACTGGAAACGCAAAACTTGCAAAAGGTGGCAGTGGAGATGTGCTTGCAGGAATAATAGGCGGACTTTTGGCGCGTGGAATTTCTCCGCTTGAAAGTGCGAAAGCTGGTTGCTATATTTTGGGACGGTGTGCAGAAATCTCGGATGTGAATGAATACAGTCATCTTGCAAGTGACACCGTTGCAATGATACCAATTGTCTTGGATGAGTTAACACAAAAAAAGTAAATAGAATTCAAAGCTGCAAAATCTGAAACTTAAGAACATAATTAAACATTATTTATCTCAACATCAGACATAATTAAAAGTAGCAAAATTTGTTTCTGCTACTTTCAAAATTTTTATCTGTTATCTGTGAAAAATGAGTTGAATTTGAAATTAGGTTTCAAAGAATCCTAAGCTGACAAGAAGTCCGTCATTGACTCTCGACATAATATTGTCAGGAAGTTCGCCTATTTTTTCTTTTAGACGCAGTTTATCGATAGTACGAATTTGTTCCAGCAAAACAATTGAGTTTTTGGGAAGTCCAAATTGCTCGGCTTCAAGCGTTATGTGTGTTGGCAATTTTGCTTTGTTTAACTGTGATGTAATTGCAGCTGCTATGATTGTGGGGCTGTAGCGATTGCCGATGTCGTTTTGAATAATTAGTATTGGACGCACTCCGCCTTGTTCGCTACCAACAACAGGGCTTAAATCGGCGTAATATAGTTCTCCTCGTTTGACCATTTTTCTCTCCATATGTTATTGTATGAATTGTTAACAAAGTTTTGAAACTTATACGGTCAAATGAATTTTCTAATCCGATATACACAATCACTTGCGAAAAAAAGTGATATGAACTAAAATACAAAATACAATGTTTCCAAAATTGAGGACAAAAAGGATTTTTATGAAAAATAATAAAATTAGATATGCATTGTTTGATTTGGACGGCACACTCACAAACAGCGAGGGTGGAATAGCCCGTTGCATCACAACAGCGCTCAATAGCATCGGAATAGAAGATGTGAGTGACGAAAGAATAAAAGAAATGATTGGACCACCATTTAGAGTATCGATGAAAATATTTTATGATATGGAAGGCGAAGTCGTTGACAAGATGCTAAGTGTTTACCGCGACCAATACGATATAGACGGTTGGAGTGACAATGTTGTTTATGATGGAATTATGGATTTGTTGAAAAAATTGCACGAAGCAGGAATTATATTGGCAGTTGCAACCTCAAAACCTAGAAGATTTACGGAGAAGATTGTCAAACATTTCGGATTTTCACCTTATTTTTCTTTTGTTGGAGCGGCAACTGATGACGGCGTTCTTGACCGTAAAAGCGCAGTTATTGAAAGTGTACTCAAAAATCTAAATATAGAAAACCGCGATGAAGTTATTATGATAGGCGACAGAAAATATGACATAATCGGTGCAAAAGAAACGCAGGTCGCTTCAATGGGAATCTTATGGGGTTTTGGTGACAGAGAAGAACTTGCAGAAGCGGGTGCTGATTATATTATGGAAACCACGCAAGATGTTGCAAACTTTTTCTTAGGGAATGATTAAGCAATCTAGTTTGATATTATAGATGTATTAAAACTAGAAACAATTTGATATGATAAATATTGGGTCGCAAAAAAATTGAAGAGATGAACAAATTCTATTTAAAATGAATCTAAGTGGAATTGACAAACAAATCAAATGAGATACTTCAAATGAGGTTAAGTTATTCCCAAATTGTGTTTAAGAGTTTTTTCGGAGGTTTTATGGTTGAGGTTTTGCTGGATGCACTAAAAGATACCGCTATATTAGCGATATACATTTTTTTAGCGTGTCTTGTTATAGAATTCATAGAGCAGAATGCTATGAGAAGCTTAAAAGTAAACAAACTGCTAACTGGAAAAATGGCTCCTTTGATGAGTGCGACAGTGGGTATCATACCACAATGCGGATTTTCTGCTGTCGCCACAAAATTGTATGCAAAACGACATATTCAGCTTGGTTCACTAATTGCTGTTTATATTGCCACCTCTGATGAAGCAATTCCAATTTTTATGGCACATCCTGACAAAATATGGTCGCTTTTACCAGTTTTGGGCATAAAGTTTGTCTTTGCACTCATTGTTGGATTTTCTCTAAACGCTATTTTGTTGAAGTGGGAGAATAAAAGACTTGTCGGCGCAACTGACAATTCAAAGCACATCGATTTGAGTGCAAAAAACACTGAAAAACTCAATTATGTTGATTTCGAAAACGGAGTGAATGCCTTGTCTGCTTCAAATTCTTCTGATGCTTCAATAAGCGCAAACGGCAGTTTTGGTGAAGTGCATTCTCACGATGATGATCATGCCCGCGAGCACGACCACGACGAAGAATTCAAAGTTGAAAATCCGTGCGGAGATAGACATTGTGAAAAACACGAGCACGATATAGGTTGCTGCGGACATCACATTGGATGTGAAAATCCTAAATATATAAAATTCGTGACATACTTTGTGCATCCACTAATACACACATTAAAAATTGTTTTGTTTGTTTTCATTGTGAATTTTTTGTTTGGAACTGCGCTTCATTTTTTGGGTGAAGAGAAGTTGATGTCGTTTATGTTGACTCAAAGTATATTCCAGCCGTTTGTGGTGGCATTGGTTGGTCTTATTCCAAACTGTGCGGCATCTGTTGTTATAACTGAACTCTATGTAATGGGTGGGTTGTCGCTTGGCTCATTGATTGCAGGTTTATCAGTGAACGCAGGTATTGCATTCGTGATACTATTCAAAGAAAACAAACATTTGCGCGAAAATATTTTGATAGTTGCAGGACTCTACCTGATAAGCTGTTTGCTTGGTGTTGTCGTTTTCGCTATTGAAAATGCAATAGTTTAGTCAAGTGCATTTTTGGATGAATTTTAATATCTCAAAAAATACGCAAAACAAAATAACGCATTTACATAAATACGCAAAACAAAATATCGCAATAACAAAACTATGCAAAAGAAAATAAAGCTTAAACAAAATTATTTAAAACAAAACTACTATTATCAACAACCCAGTATTACTCTGATTTTCAACAACAACGCATTGTCACACTGATTTTCAACAACAACGCATTGTCACACTGATTTTCAACAACAACGCATTGTCACACTGATTTTCAACAACAACGCATTGTCACACTGATTTTCAGCAACAACTCATTATCTGAATTATTGCGGATTTGTTTAGCATTCCCGGTTGGAATGCTTTTTTGATATAATTTTTCATTTTGTGACAAAGGTTTTCTGGAAAACAATTTACAAAGCACAACTTAAATGTTAAAATTAGTAAATGCTTATACTTATATTAAGCAAATAGAAAAAGCATTGCGAAATAATTCATTGAGGGGTGTTATATGAACGAAACAAAATCCGACCAGTTTAATCCTAAAGATTTATTGACAATTCCAAACATAATTACTTATATCCGTGTTTTATGCATACCTGTTTTTGTTGTCTTGAGCATTTTAGCAGGAATGAGAAATGACACGAGCTTTGTTTACTGGGCTCTTGGAGTTTTTGCTTTTGCGGCTGCAAGTGATTTGGTCGATGGATATTTGGCAAGAAGATTCAATTGGAGCACGGGTCTTGGAATGTTACTTGACCCGTTTGCAGACAAGCTTATGCATATTAGTGTTGCACTTTGTCTTGCATTTGCAATCAAAATTGACGGCGTCAATTATTTGCATTGGGCGTTCATTGTTGCGATAATTTTCAAGGAATTATATATGATTCTTTGCGCTCCGATAATTGCTAAAAAAGGAATAGAAATCAAAGCGAATATGATAGGTAAAGTCGCATCGGCAACATTGTCAGGTGGCATCATTCTTTGCTTCTTCCATCCGTATGTTGCGCCATGGGACTGGGCAATTATAGCAACTTCCGTGGTTCAAAGCTATTTTGCAGCAGGTTTCTACACAGTTGATGTGCTTCGCCAGTTGAAGCAAATCAAACTTAATGAAGAGGCTTCATCCAAAGGTGAGACAATTGAGAATTCGAAAACAGAAAATTCGGAAATTGATAATTCAGAAATAGAGAAGAAAAATGTAGAGGTTGAAAGCCTTGAACTTGCTAAAAACGGTAATTCGAAACTGCCTGGGGAAATCAATACAACGGTACAACCTAGTGCAACTGCAAACAATGAGACAGCTGCAAACACTAAGGCTACTGCAAAATCAAATACAACCGAAAAACCAAAGGCTACAGAAAACACTAATGCTACTGCAAAATCGAATGTAACAGAAAAGCCGAAAACTACAGCAAAGCCAAAAACCGCTACAGTTGACAAGCAAGTACAAAGCGCAAAAGCAGATGACAATACCAAGACAGCCGTAGCCAAAACTGCCACTGCTAAAACTGCAGTAGCCAAAACTACCGAAGCTAAAAAAGCAAACACAAAATCAAAAACAGTTGCCAACTCAAACGAAGCAACCACAACAAAAGAGAATTAAGTCATAGATAGACGGAGAGTTGAACACATCATGGAAAAAACTTACGATCCACAATTTGAAAAACGCATTTATGAGAATTGGACAAAAAACCACTTCTTTGAGGCAAATGCAAATCCAAACAAAGAACCATTTTCAATTATGATGCCCCCACCAAACATAACGGGGCAGTTGCATATGGGGCATGCACTCAATCAAACAATTCAGGATATTCTTATTCGTTTCAAGAGAATGGACGGTTATGAAGCACTTTGGATTCCCGGGACTGATCACGCATCAATAGCGACTGAAGTCAAAATTGTTGAGCAAATGAAGAAAGACGGCGTCACCAAGAATGACATTGGGCGTGATGGATTTATGGAACGCGCGTGGCAATGGAAAGAACAATACGGCGGAAGAATTGTCGAACAACTAAAACGACTTGGAACTTCTTGCGACTGGTCAAAAGAAGCTTTCACAATGGACAAAAACTGCTCTGCTGCAGTTTTGAATGCATTTGTCAAGTACTATGAAAAGGGCTTGATTTATCGAGGTGACAGGATTATCAACTGGTGTCCTTCATGCAAAACTGCTTTGTCGGATGCAGAAGTTGAATATTCTGAGCAACAATCCTATCTTTGGTATTATAAATATCCACTTGAAGATGGAAGCGGATTTATTACTATAGCGACAACGCGTCCTGAAACTATGCTTGGTGACACTGCAGTTGCAGTCAATCCCAAGGACAAAAAACTGGCGCATTACATTGGCAAAAATTTGCGTTTGCCTCTTATGGATAGACTTATTCCGATTGTCGGAGATTCGTATGTGGAAATGGGCTTCGGCACAGGTGCTGTGAAAATAACTCCTGCACACGACCCGAATGACTTTGAAGTCGGTATGCGACATAACCTTGAAGTGATACGCGTTATGGATGACAGTGGAATGATGAACGAAAATGCCGGGAAATACAAAGGCATGGACAGATTTGATGCAAGAAAGCAAATTGTTGCAGACCTTGAAGCGCTCGGACTTGTTGAGAAAATTGAGCCGTATACGCATAATGTAGGCGAATGCTATCGTTGTGGCTGTACTGTTGAACCTATTGTCTCAAAGCAATGGTTTGTCAACATGCAACCGCTTTCAGAGCCCGCAATCAAAGCGGTCAAGTCAAAGAAAATTGAATTTATTCCAAAAAGATTTGACAAGATATATTTCAACTGGATGGACAACATCAAAGATTGGTGCATTTCAAGACAACTTTGGTGGGGACATAGAATTCCTGCGTATTATTGTGATGACTGCGGAGAAATGGTTGTTTCAAAAACCGCACCTGACACCTGCCCGAAATGTGGTGGGAAAATGCATCAGGATGAAGATGTTTTGGACACCTGGTTTTCATCAGCATTATGGCCATTCTCAACTTTGGGCTATCCAAAGAAAAATAAAAATTTGAGTTACTTCTATCCGACAACAGTGCTTGTCACCGCGTATGATATTATCTTTTTCTGGGTTGCGAGAATGATTTTCTCAGGAATAGAATTTATGGGTGAGGTGCCGTTTAGCGAAGTACTTATACACGGAATAGTGAGAGATGACAAAGGTCGCAAGATGTCAAAATCACTCGGAAACGGTGTTGACCCGCTTGAAATTATTGACAAATACGGTGCAGACGCACTTAGATTGTCTCTTTCGACAGGTATTGCTCCGGGCAGTGACACAAGATACAGTGAAGACAAAATTGAAAGTTGCAGAAACTTCTGCAATAAACTGTGGAATGCGTCACGCTTTGTTGTTATGAACCTTGAGGGTGGAGAAAAAGCTGAAATACCAGCAAGACTCAATTTGACCGACAAGTGGATTTTGACAAAACTTAATGATGTTGTGCGCGAAGTCACACAAAACTTAAATCATTATGAAATTGGTATGGCGAGTGCAAAACTCTATGATTTTGTGTGGAGTGAATTTTGCGATTGGTATATCGAAGCGCAAAAGCCATTGTTATATTCTGGCGACAAAAACTCAAAGAGTCACGCTACTTCAATGTTGCTTTATGTGCTCAGCGTAATTTTGAAATTGTTGCATCCTTTTGTTCCATTTATAACAGAAGAAATTTTCGGAATATTAAACCCGAAGAAATCAATTATGGTTGAAAGTTGGCCAGAGTTTCAAAAGAACAGGATTTACCGCAAGGACGAAAGAAATTTTGAAGGGCTAAAAGATGTTATCACAACAATAAGAAACACCCGTGCCGAAATGGGAGTTGTACCTTCAAAAAAAATAAAAGTTTATGCTGTAAGTTCAGATGCAAACTTTGTCAACAAGGCAAAAGTTTATCTTGAAAAACTTGCAAATGTTAATGAAGTTATTATCGTTGCCGACAAAAACGAGATAGATGAGAAATGCGTCGCGCTTGTCAATGAATGCGCAGAAATCTTCATTCCTTTTGGTGACCTTGTTGACATCGAAAAAGAAAAAGAAAGACTAGCAAAAGAAATTGTAAATGCACAAAACGAGGTTGAACGCAACAAAACGATGCTTTTAAATGACAATTTTATCAAAAAAGCTCCTCAAAAGCTTGTTGATGCTGAAAAGGATAAACTAGCAAGAAATGAAGATAAGCTTGCAAAATTGCGTGACAAATTGAAAATGTTTGTATAGAAAACAAAAGCGAAAGGAAGCTATATGTGGAATTTAGCTTAAGCAAAGTGAAGCACATGGATAACGGAGGGATTATGTACGGATCAGGAAAACATTTGAAGCCTATGATGAAATATTTGAAGTCTAAAGGTTTGCCGCTATTTTTGCTGGCAATAATTCCTTCAATATTGACTTCTTTCATTGTTTCGCCATCATCAATGTTGTATTTTTTGTGTGATTATTTCAAAATAGAAAGTTTTGATTTTACTTCAATTTACTTGAAGTTGGTCAACTTTGATTCAGAGTTTTACTATATTGGCATAATAGGTGTAGTGCTGTATGTGCTTGTCGTCGCAATAATGTTTGGCACGGTTGACCGTCATATGAGGGTAGGCGAATTTACAATAAATTTTCATCGTGCAAAAGCAAGACTCAATTATAATTTGTTGACTGCATTGAAAATGACATGTGTTATAGTAATTGTTTTTGAATTATACAATTTGTTGAATGTTGGATTTGCCCTGCTTTGGGTAGGAACATTTGTGTCGAAACCGACTGCCTTTGTATTTTCTGTCACTATATTTGTTATAACATCTTTTGCTTTGCTTGTGACTTATTCAAGCATGTTGCTTTGGCCTCCGTTTATGCTACATACAGGTTTGACTTCTGTAGGAGCATTCAAAATGGGAATTCGCCAAAATGTTGGAAATATAATCCGAGTGGGCGGAGTTATGCTCGTGCCAATAATACCAATTTTCGTTTTAATGTTGTTGAATGGTATTTTAGGATGGGGAAATTTGGTTAGAATTCTGCTAGATGGCATTTGTCTTGCTATATTGGCTGTGACTTATATTGTTCTTATGTATACGGTATTCTATGATGTCACAGGCACAGAGCGTTTGGATTTACAAAATAAAAATATTTGGTCAAGGAATAAAGGAGTTTAATATGGAGTTCAAGCAATCCACATCCATAATGTTTTCCAACTTCAGTTTGGTATTTAAGCTGTTGCTTTATGTGCTTATTGTAACGCTAATATTTGTCTCGCTTGTTTCTGCGATTGTTATTCCTGTTTTCCGTCAGATTACTGCGGCAGAAAGCATGGGATATCTAGTTGACAATACAAGAGATCATGTCCAAACTTTTTTGCAAGGCAACTCAAGCATAATGTCGACATATGAGGTTTTGAAAGTAGATATTATTGCTATATGGGAAACTTTCTTTTCAGCTGGAGGCGCGATTGCTGCTGTATGTATAGGCGTGTTTATTTTGTATATTTTGTACAAATTTTTACTGTCTTTGTCCTTTATGCCAACTTCTGATATATTAAATAACTTCATGTCATCAAACCTCCGCTATGGATTTTTATCCAACTTCACATTGAACATTCGTCGCTCTGTAAAATTTTCTTTGTTGAGCGTGCTTATTTTTCTGCCGATAGATGCTGCCATTATTGTTACAGTAGGGAGTTTGTTCATTGGAGCTTGGCAGATTATCAAAGTATTTGCATTGCCAATCGCTTTGGTTGTGGGTATATTCTTGTGTTCATTCCGTCAATCATTATTTGCCGGGTGGATACCTAGATTGTTGTTTCATCCTGAGGAAAAAATATTCGAAGCCTTGAAAAAAAGCTATATTGAAACAAAGTATTATCGTAAAACTTTAATAGCTGCATTTGCAATAGTGTACTTTATTTATTGGGCTCTTACGGGTGCGCTTACCGCATCAACATTTGGTTTGATGTTGTTGATAATCAGACCAATGAATTTTGTTATGACACGAATAGTTGAACTTGTCGGTTACTACAAAATCAATCGTATGCGTTTCTATACTGATGCAAATACAGTTGTTGACACTGTCGCCGTTGGGTTGAGAGAAGAAAATCAAGAGAAAATAAATCAATAATGAAATCCAAATTACAATTAGTAAATTTAATTTTATTTTGATTTGTCAATGACTGAAGTAAATTTAGCAATATAATATCGTTTCAATGGCAGTCAAAAGCAACTTGTTCGGGTTGCAGTGACAACGAAAAGCAATATATTCCAAAGACAACTGCATTCAAAAGTAATAGGTGATTTTAATGGAAATTGAAGATGAAGTATTGATAAAAGGATGTGTAAACTCTCTTTACAAAGCAATTTCTTGTGAGCCAAATACTGAACCAAATTACGATGACTTAAGAGAATTGTTTGTTGATAATGCCATAATGGCTGAATATGAGTGCATAAATTCAAATGTTCCAAACATAAAAACAATAGATGAACATATTTCGGAAATCAAAACTTTGTTCAAGAAATATTCATTCGTATCAAAAAACGGATTTCTTGAAAAACAATTGTCAATAAAAATAATGATGAATGGTCCAGTTGCTACTGTTTACAGCGAGTATGAAAAGAGTTATTTCAATGGCAAAGAAGATATAAAAAATACTGGATGCAATATTTTACAAATAGTGAAAATTGATGGCAATTACAAAATTATTTCCGTTTCATGGTTTGAAAACTAAACATTATTAATAATTTGTATTTAATATAACTCATTAAACTAAAAAGTGCTTCTCAGTGAGAAGCACTTTTTTTATAGTTTTACAAATTTATAAAAATCTAGTCTTTTTTCTTGTCATCAGTTTTGCTTTTTTTCTTTTCATCTGTCGTTTCTTCTTTTGCAGAATCATCATCGTCTTTCACAAAGTTTGCGAAGATAATTGAGGAATTTTTTTCTTTCAAGAAATCAATAACTTTTTGATTTTCTTCCGACTTAACCAAAATTTTGACTGAACTCAATCTATCGGCAACCTTATCTGTTTTATACTTGAAAATAAGATATAATTCTTTTGTTTCCGAATTTTCTTTTATATCAGTGATTGTGTCATAAGCAATTTTGTCTTTAAAAAAAGAAATGCTTGAAGTCAGTTGATCATCGCCGAATTGGTAGTTGCTGTTGAAAAAAATTGTTGCTGCAAAGGCCAAAATCAAAATTGAAAATCCTAATGAAATACCTGCCGCAACCGGGACGTTTGTCACAAGCTTGCCAACACCTGCAAGAAACAGGGCATTTACAACAATTGCTGCGAAAGCTAAGAGAACAACAATGCTGAGAAGAAATAATTTTGATTTTCCAAAATAGATTTTAAGTTTCATAATTTACTCCTGAATTTGCTAAGACTTATTATATCATAAAAAAAGATGGTTTGCTAGTACTTTTTATATTTATTCTGTTGATGAATATGGCAAATGCAATCTGTTTATGTTAAAATGATTATAACTATAACAAATTTATTCTTACTATATTAAAATTCAATTTGTAAGGCAATACAAATAGTTGTATGTATAGTTATTGATAGTAAATAATTATGCTAACAAACAAATTGTTTGGAAGTTTTATAGAAATATACACAGAAAAGGACAAATGATATGAAATTGAAATTTGAGAAGCTTGATAAAAAAGGCATAGACTTAATAAATATTTTTCGTAAAAACACTAAAGCATTAGGCTCTGAGTTTTCGTACACCGCATTTTTATCGTGGTATGAAAATGTGGAAATAGCATTTTGTGATGACACATTATTTTTGCGTGGCTGCTATGACGGCATTTGTGTATATTTCCCTCCTCTCACAAACGGTGATATAAATCATGCTTTACTGTGTTTGCCGGAAGATATCACTGTAAACTTTTTTACTGTTGATATGGTATCAAAACTTGACGCCAAACTATTTGATGCAGTTTCAATCCGTGATAATGCAGAATATATTTACAATTCAAGCGACCTAATAAATTTAGCAGGAAAACGCTATCACTCCAAACGAAATCATATCGCAAAATTCAACAGTCTATACAAATATACTTTTACAGAATACGAAGAAAGCGACTGTGAAGATGTAATTTCTCTTATGAATAGTTGGTTCAAGTCTCACGATGATGGCTCAATTCAAAAATGTGAAGAAACAACCAACAAAGAATGTAAAATGCTCAAATTCTGGCTTGAAAATCATAAGCAACTTGGATTGTTTGCAAATGTGCTGCGTGTTGAAGATGAACTAGCGGGATTGTCGATAGGAGAAATTTCACCTAGTGGAGTCGGCATTGTAATGTTTGAGAAAGCTAATATAAAATTTGAGGGCATATATAGCGCACTGACAAATCTTTTTTCAAAAGAACATTATTCAGATATTGAATTTATCAATAGACAAGAAGATATGGGTTTGGACGGACTTCGCCGAGCGAAATTGAGTTTGAATCCTGCGATAATACTTGAAAAATTTGCAGTTAGCAGAAGAAAGGTCATTTCTTTGGAAAATTCAAACTGTATTGAAACCAGAAGATTGAATTCTGATGATTTTGATTTGACCAAAAAGTTTTTCGATGATGAAGTGGAAAAGCTTGCTGACAAAAAATTTTTTCTAAAATACACTGATGATGAATTGAAATCAATATTGAACGGCAACGGATTTTTTTGTGGTGGATTCATTGATGAAAAGTTGGTTGCAACTTGTGCAGTCGATTTTGACGACAACTATGGAAAAATATTGAAAAATGCTGTTTTTTCATCAGAAAATGAGTTGAATGATGAATTCAAAGACTTGCAGTTTTATGAATATTCGGGGATTTTCGTTGCGGATGGTTATCGCAAAATGGGGCTTGCAAACAGAGTTTGCAGTGAGGTTTTGGAGTATGCAAAAAATCATCTTAGCCCGTGTGTACTTTGTTCTTTAGTGCAGTTTGACAATATCGCAAGTCAATCAAACCTCAAAAAACTCGATTTCCACTGGGCATATCGCAAAGCGTATAAAGAATATTTGTTTGACTATTTCCTATTAAAGGTATAAACTTATACAAATATATAATACATTATTCAAAATTATCGCAAGTGATTATGTTGCTTAATAATTTTGGTGAGGATGAGGCAAATGATAAGAGTTTACACCAACAAAGTTTACTATACCAATGGAAAGCTTATTCCCCGTGAAGAAGTTTCTGCTCGCTATCCTGAGTTTACTGCTTTTGAAACAGCAGGAGAGGGAACAATTGCTCACAAGATAATTTCAAAGCATAATATTTCCAAAAACCCAAATGCTCTATGCTTAAAATTTGATGCGCTTGCATCACACGATATCACATATGTAGGTATTATTCAAACTGCAAAAGGCAGCGGTTTGAAAGAATTCCCAATCCCTTATGTTATGACAAACTGCCACAACAGCCTCTGTGCAGTTGGCGGCACAATAAACGAAGATGACCATCTCTTTGGGCTTTCCGCTGCGAAGAAATACGGTGGCATATATGTGCCTGCAAATCAAGCGGTCATTCATTCTTATATGCGTGAAATGATGGCAGGTTGCGGAAAAATGATTTTAGGAAGCGACAGCCACACCCGCTATGGCGCTCTTGGTACAATGGCAATCGGAGAGGGCGGACCCGAACTTGTCAAGCAGCTGCTTGGTTGCACTTATGATGTGAAACGCCCCGATGTGGTCGCCGTTCGACTATTTGGAAAAGTAAGAAAAGGCGTTGGACCGCAAGATGTAGCACTCGCAATAATTGGTGAAGTCTTTGCTTCAGGTGCTGTCAAAAACAAGGTGCTTGAGTTTATTGGTGACGGAATTTCGGATTTATCAGTCGAATTCAGAAACGGTATTGATGTTATGACCACAGAAACAGCATGCCTTTCTTCCGTTTGGTGCACAGATGAAAAAGTCAAAGAATATCTGTCAGAATACGGAAGAGAAGATGAGTATAAAGAGCTGAAGCCTGACAATTTTGCTTGCTATGATGGAGCGATTGAAGTCGATTTATCAAAAGTCGAACCTCTGATAGCTCTTCCGTTTCATCCTTCAAACGTGTACAAACTTGCGGATTTGATCGCAAACCCTATGGATATTTTATCGAAAGCGGAAGTTGAATGTCGCAAAGTTTTGGATGAAAAAATAAACTTCAAACTTAGTGATAAAATTGTCAACGGAAAAATTCAGGTTTCGCAAGGTATTATTGCTGGTTGCGCAGGCGGAACTTATGACAATATAGTCACTGCATCAAATATATTAAAAAACAAAAATGTCGGAAATGGAGCATTTTCACTTTCTGTTTATGCAGGTTCACAACCGACACTGCTTGAGCTTATCAAAAACGGCTCAATAGCAAGTTTGTTGCAATCTGGTGCTGTGGTCAAACAATGCTTCTGTGGTCCTTGCTTTGGCGCGGGAGATGTTCCTGTCAACAACGGTTTGTCAATTCGACATACGACAAGAAACTTTATGTCGCGTGAAGGAGCAAAACCATCAGACAATCAAATCTCGGCAGTCGCACTTATGGATGCGCGATCAATAGCGGCAACAGCTGCAAATGGCGGAATTCTGACTTCTGCGTTTGATTTTGATTATGATGAAAGCATACCGGATTTCCATTTCGATGCTTCAATTTATAAGGGAAGAATTTACAACGGATTTGAGGCTTCAAAAAATAACGAAGATTTGATATATGGTCCAAACATTGCGGACTGGCCTGAAATTGCACCTCTAGCGAACAACTTGGCAATGAAAGTGGTCGCAGTTATAAATGATGATGTCACCACAACTGATGAACTTATTCCATCAGGCGAAACTTCATCATACCGCAGTAATCCGCTTCGTCTTGCTGAGTTTGCACTTTCACGCAAAGTTCCGGAATATGTTTCTCGTGCTAAGGCTGTCAAAAATGATGCGATAGAAATGTTGAACGGAAACGAAATAGAAAATGTTGAAGAAAAACTTTCGCTTGCAGGTGTTGACACTTCAGACTTAACATACGGTAGCGTTATTTTTGCTAAAAGACCTGGTGACGGTTCGGCAAGAGAACAAGCAGCAAGTTGCCAAAGAGTTTTAGGCGGTGTTGCAAACATCGCAAACGAATATGCTACAAAGCGTTATCGCTCAAACCTAATAAATTGGGGTATGCTTCCATTTCTAATCAAAGATGTTGAATTCAAACTAAATGACATAATTGTCATAAAAGATATACGGAATTCAATTAAAAGCGGTGAAACATCTTTTGAGGCATTGCTTGTTCGTGGCGGAAAAGTTCAGGGCATAACTCTTTCAATGGATGCGATAACTGATGCGGAAAAACAAATAATTTTGAAAGGTAGTCTTATGAATTATTACGCTAATCTTGATAAAGATTTTAATTGAAAAATATTTGTATTGAAGATTTAGCAGAATGATATATATATTTTATCAATTTGAAAATGTTTCGATATATTGGCTAAGTTGAATTTAAGAAAGATAATGCAAGAAAAGCTTGAAAAAATGATGGTAAAAGTTTTGTAAGATGATTGTACGAGGTGAGAAATGACGAAATACTTTGATTCCAAAATCGAAACAGCAACCCGTGAAGAGATGCAAGATATACAGCTTGAAAAGCTAAAAAAAGTTGTTGCTTATGCTTATGCGAATTCACCGTTTTACACAAAAATGTTTGATAAAGCGGGCGTCAAACCCGAAGATATTAACTCCCTTAGTGATTTGCGGAAAATACCATTCACAGTCAAGTCTGATTTGCGTGACAACTATCCATTTGGTATGAATGCAGTTTCAATGGATAAAGTTGCGCGTATACACGCATCAAGCGGAACGAGTGGAAAACCAACAGTTGTTACATACACGAACAATGACCTTGAAATGTGGTCTGAATGTATGGCAAGACTTATCACTATGGCAGGTGTCACAAACAAAGACGTAGCCCAAATTTCATTCGGTTACGGATTGTTTACAGGCGCGCTAGGTCTTCATCAAGGTATGGAAAAAGTCGGCGCTGCTGTCATTCCTGCTTCAAGCGGAAACACGGAAAGACAAATTATGTTGCTCAAGGACTTGGGAGCAACCGTGCTTATCGCAACACCTTCATATGCCTTGTACATCGGTGAAATGATTGAAAAGCTCGGTTATGCCATAAAGGATTTCAAACTCCGTGTGGGTATGTTCGGAAGCGAAGCATCATCACCTGAAATGCATCACGAAATTGAAAAAAAACTCAATGTCATTTCCACTGACAACTACGGCTTGTCGGAAATTGTTGGTCCTGGCGTTGCAGGAGAGTGTCTTGAAAAATGCGGACTGCATGTCAATGAAGATTATTTTTTGATTGAAATATTGGACACCAAAACATTTGAGCCCGTTGAAGACGGACAATATGGCGAGCTTGTCATCACTGCTTTACAAAAAGAAGCGATGCCAATCATACGCTATCGCACAAAAGACATAACACGCATAATCCCAGGCACTTGCAAATGCGGAAGAACTTTGCGCAGAATTGATAAATTTCAAGGAAGAACGGATGATATGCTTATCATTCGCGGAGTCAATGTGTTCCCGTCGCAAATTGAAGGCATTATTATGGAAATACCTGAAGTCGGCGGGCAATATGAAATCGTTGTCACAAGAGAAAATCATATGGACAAACTTGAAGTTTCAGTTGAAGTCGCCAATGGCGATTTGCTTGATAACTTCAAAAAACTTGATGAACTGCGCAGCAAAATCAAACACAACCTCAAAACAGTGTTGCAAATTGATGCTGTCGTCAAACTCGTTGAACCATTGTCACTCAAGCGTTATGAAGGCAAGGCAAAGCGCGTTACTGATTTGCGTGACCTGTCAAAAGGCTGATAAGAATTTTTTTTTGACATATGAAAAACTGAATGAAAAATATAAAACGTAATGCGAATTATCAATTTAGTTAGTTTTACAATTTGAATTCAGTCACTTGAGAAAGAACAAATGAAAGACAGAATAGGAGCAAGAATGAAAAAACTAATGCTGGGAAATGAGGCAATAGCCCGTGGCGCTTATGAAGCAGGAGTTCGTGTTGTATCAGCTTATCCGGGTACGCCAAGCACGGAAATCACGGAAGCTGTTGTGAAGTATGATGGCGTTTATGCCGAATGGGCGCCAAACGAAAAAGTTGCTTTTGAAGTCGCAATAGGCGCAAGCTTTGCAGGCGCGCGCTCTATGGTTTGTATGAAGCACGTTGGAGTCAATGTCGCTGCTGACCCAATGTTTACAGCCGCATACACTGGTGTAAACGGCGGTTTGGTTATAGTTGCAGCCGATGACCCGGGTATGCATTCATCACAAAATGAGCAGGACACCCGTTTTTATGCTAGAAGTGCGCATATTCCAATGCTTGAACCCTCAAATTCAAATGAGGCAAAGGAATACATAAAGAAAGCTTACAAAATTTCTGAAGAATATGACACTCCCGTTTTCATTCGCACAACAACAAGACTGGCACACAGCCAAAGCTTTGTTACAGAAGAAGAAAGAGAAGAAGTTGCAATCAAACCGTATCAAAAAGATATAACAAAATACACGATGATGCCAGCTTCTGCAATAGGTCGTCACAAAGCAGTTGAAGCGAGAGAAATCCGACTTGCCAAAGACATTGAAAGCAGTGACATAAACACTGTGGAATTGAACGATAAAAAGTTGGGTATTGTTTGCTCAGGTGTTGTTTATCAATATGTGAAAGAAGCGCTTCCAACAGCATCGATTTTCAAACTTGGTATGGTATATCCATTAGCAATAGAACGCTTGAAAAAGTTTGCTAATGAAGTTGAGGAAGTTATCGTTATAGAAGAACTTGAACCGTTCTTTGAAAATCAAATGAAGGCAAACGGTATAAAATGCCGTGGAAAAGAATTATTTTCAAAGCAGGGAGAAATTTCTGTTTCAATAATAAAAGAAAAAATTCTTGGTATTTCGCAAAACATAGAAAAAAAGGATTTGCCAGTTCGTCCGCCTGTGATGTGCGCAGGTTGCCCCCACCGTGGCGTATTTTATGTGCTGAGCAAAATGAAGCTCACTGTGTCTGCTGACATCGGCTGTTACACTCTTGGTGCGCAAGCGCCACTCTCAGCGGTTGACACTGTTGTTTGTATGGGCGCATCTCTTGGAATTGCTCACGGCTTTGAAAAGGCACTTGGCAAAGAAGGCTCGAAAAAAGTTGTGGCAGTCATTGGCGATAGCACGTTTGTGCATAGTGGAATGACAGGACTTGTCAATGCAGTGTACAACAAAAGCAATATGAAATTGCTTATTTTGGACAATTCAACAACAGGAATGACAGGACATCAAGAACATCCTGCAACAGGAATTACACTTTCGGGCGAGACAACAAAGAAACTCGATTTGGTGGAACTTGTCAAAGTGCTTGGCGCAGACAGCGTCAATGTTATTGATGCCTATGATATATCAGGGCTTGAAAAACTTTTGAAGTCTGAACTAGAAAAGGATGGCGTTTCTGTCATTATAGCAAAGCGTCCTTGTGCTTTGCTCAATAGAAATTATCCGTCAGCTTTCAGCATTCATGATTGCAAAAAATGTGGAATGTGTTTGAAGATTGGTTGTCCTGCTATCGAAAAACAAAAAGACGGCTCAGCAAAAATCAATCCTTCACTTTGTGTTGGATGTGGCTTGTGCAAGGACTTGTGCAAATTTGGAGCAATCGAGGAGGGCAAAAAATGAAAAAAGATTTGAACATTTTGATTGTTGGAGTTGGCGGGCAGGGTACACTTTTAGCATCAAGAATTATCGGGCAGCTTGCAGTTGAGTTGGGATTGGATTGCAAACTCAGTGAAGTTCACGGAATGGCTCAACGAGGTGGGAGTGTTGTCACTCATGCAAAACTTGCACAAAAGGTTGATTCACCAATCATTGCGCTTCACGATGCGGATATCATTGTATCATTTGAAAAACTTGAAGCATTGCGCTATACCAACTTTTTGAAAGAAGATGGTGTCATCGTTGTCAACAATCAAGAAATTTTGCCTATGCCTGTCATTATCGGAGCAAAGGAATATCCTCAAAATATTATAGCAGAGCTTGAAAAAACAACCAAAAAAGTTGTTGTTGTTGACGCGCTAAAAATAGCGGAAGAATTAGGAAACACAAAGACTGTAAATGTTATTATTCTTGGCGTGCTTGCCAAAAATCTAGGAATAGAAATGGAGATAATGGTCAAAGCACTTCAAAAATGTGTCAAACCAAATTTCTTTGAAATAAACAAAATTGCACTTGAAAAAGGCTATGAGATTTAGTCGGGTGTTTTCATAGTAAATTTACTGGAGATTATATGAATTACTTCAACGAGAAAATAGAAACAATGTCACGCGAAGATATGAAAGCTTTGCAATCTGAAAGATTGATTGACTTAGTAAAGCGTGTTTACGACAATGTTCCGTACTATCGTGCAAAAATGGATAAAATCAACTTGAAACCGTCTGACATAAAAAGTATCGATGACATTTCAAAGTTGCCATTCACAACAAAACAGGATTTGCGTGCAAATTATCCATTTGGATTGTTTGCAGTTCCAAAGAAAGAAATAGTAAGGCTGCACGCTTCCAGTGGAACAACAGGCAAACTTACTGTTGTGGGCTACACGAAACGAGACCTTGAAGATTGGGCAGAATGCGGAGCGCGTTCCCTTGCAATTGCAGGTTGTACGAATGATGATGTAGTGCATATTTCTTACGGTTACGGCTTGTTCACGGGCGGTCTTGGAATGCATTATGGTTCAGAAAGACTTGGAGCGATGACTATCCCTGTTTCAACAGGAAACACAATGCGACAAATTATGTTGCTTCGTGATTTTGCAGCAACGACAATTTGTTGCACACCGTCATATGCAATTTTCTTGGCTGAGGAAATGGAAAAGGCTAACATAAAACCATCTGAATTGAGTCTTAAAATAGGAGTTTTTGGTGCAGAGCCGTGGTCGGATAGTATGCGAATTGAAATTGAGAAGAGACTCAACATAAAAGCTTATGATATTTATGGATTGTCAGAAATCTCAGGCCCTGGGGTTTCAATGGGCTGTGGCGACAAGTTTGGGCTTCACGTAATGGAAGACTATTTCTACCCGGAAATCGTTGATGTTGACACCTTAGAGCCACTTGGTGACAATGAAAAAGGTGAGCTTGTTTTCACAACTCTTAACAAACAAGGTATTCCGCTTATTCGATACCGCACACGCGACATCAGTGAATTGAAACACGAAACCTGTCCTGTTTGTGGAAGAACCTTGGTCAGAATGAAGCGTGTTCAAGGCAGAAGTGACGATATGCTTATCATTCGCGGAGTCAATGTGTTCCCATCACAAATCGAAACTGTATTGCTTGGAATTTCAGGTGTCATCGGTTCTCATTACAAGATTATTGTTGACCGTATTGGAAATCTTGATGTCATTGAAATTCAGGTTGAAATGAGCGAAGCAATCTTCTCGGATGAAGTCAAGTCTGTGGAGAAAGTGAGAAAGGATGTCGAGCATGATATGCAGTCAATGCTAGGAATTGCTGCAAAAATTACACTTGTTTCGCCAAACTCTTTGCCTCTTTCTGAGGGTAAAACAGCGCGAATTGAAGATAAAAGAAAAATATAGGCAATAAAAAAATCAATTAAGAAGAAAAATTGATTTCGAAAATAAACAGGTTAAGAAGAAAACAGGTTAAGAAGAAAACAGGTTAAGAAGAAAACAGGTTAAGAAGAAAATATAGCTTAAGGAGAGAAATTTATGTTGGTAAATCAAATTGCAGTTTTTTTGGAAAACAGAGCTGGTAGACTTCAGGCATTAGCAAAGACATTGTCCGATGCAAAAGTTGACCTCGTATCATTAAATATCGCAGACACAAGCGATTTTGGCATTGTCCGTATGATAACATCTGACAATAAAAAAGCCGAATCTGCACTCAAACTTGCGGGTTTCACTGTTAAGTCGAATGACCTTATCGGCATTGAAGTTGAAGATGTTCCTGGCGGACTGACCAACATACTTTTGGGTCTAAGTGAGGAGGGTGTTGACATTGAATATCTTTATTCATTTGCTCACACAAAAGAAAAGAAAGCAATTATTCTTTTCAAAACTTCTGATGTAGAAAAGGCACTTGCTATTCTAAAGAAGCATAATATAAACTAGCAAAAGTCTCGGTTTGTGCTACGATTTCATTTGTTTAAGGATTGCAAAAGTTTTGTGCTTTGCATTCCGCTAATGATAAAATCGATATGCGAGCCCCACTGAGGCTTTTGCTGCAATAATTTATCGAGGCTATGCAATCAAACTATCTATGCTTGTTGATTTGAACACTCTGAGACAAAATTTGAAATATTTGAGGTCGCGCGCGGGTGTGAAACTTCTTTTTATGGTGAAAGCTGATGCGTACGGTCACGGAATGGTTGAGGTTGCAAAAGCCAGCGAAAACGAAGTCGATTTTTTCGGAGTTGCAACCGTTGAAGAAGGGATTAAACTCCGTGAGGCAGGGATAGA
Source organism: Clostridia bacterium (assembly GCA_028710495.1). Lineage (GTDB taxonomy): Bacteria > Bacillota > Clostridia > Christensenellales > CAG-917 > STD2-102. The sequence goes on along the minus strand of JAQUST010000014.1, from coordinate 6,006 downwards.
AAAACCTTTGCTTGTGACAATTTTTTCGGACAGCGAGGCAGAATTAGCAATACTAAATAATTTGAGTGTTGCTGTTTATTCAGCAAAGCAATTATTGTCACTTGAAAATGCATGTGCAAAGTTGAATGAACAAAA
>JAQUST010000014.1:0-5771 GCA_028710495.1 Clostridia bacterium | reverse complement strand
TTGCAGACAATTCAAATTGCTTCAACAAATTGAAAGCAAAAGTACATTTGAAACTTGACAGCGGTATGAACAGACTTGGCGTCAAAACGAATTGTGAACTTGCAAAACTTCTTGAGTGCGTGTCTAATTGTCACAATATTGAAGTAGAAGGCTGCTACTCACATTTGTATAATGTCAACAATGAACAATACAATAAGTTTTACGAAATGTTTGAAACAGTAAAAAAAATATACCCAGATGCAATATCGCATATATCATCAAGCAGTGCAGTTTGTGAAAACGGAACAGACAAATATGATATGGTGAGATTAGGTATTGCCGCCTATGGTTATGGCGATGAGCATCTCAAACCAGTGATGAGTGTTTCAACAAAAGTTGTTGCCTCAAAAAGTGTTAGTGTCGGGGAGCATATAGGATACGGAGATTTTGTTTCAACTCACAACTGCAGTATAGCGATTATTTTTGGCGGATATGCTGATGGCATTTTGCGAAATGGCACAGGCTATGTGGTGTTGAGAAATCAAAAATGCAAGATACTTTCAGTTGTTTGTATGGATATGACAATCATTGAAACTGTAGGCTTTGAAGCAGAAGTTGGCGAGTGTGCGGAATTTATTTGCGAGAGTCAAAACGCGGAAGAGTTTGCCCGTGACAGAGGTACAATAGCATATGAAGCATTGACAGGATTTTCTAGAGAAAGATGCGAAAAGATATACTTAAACTGACGATATGACAATATAAAACACATATTTATTCAAAAAGCAAAAAAACAAGCTATAAAATAATCGAATGCAAAGTCATATTTGAAATATAGAATTATAAATTAAGCAAGCAATAGTAATTTCTGAAATAAAGAATAATAGCAGATGAAAATAACACAATGTAGATGCAAATAATGCAATATTAAAAATGCAAAGCAAAATGATTCAATATAAAGAATAAAGTAGAAATAAAAAAGCAAGTAAGGCAATATCTCAATCTTGGCAAATACTTATTTTTTCAAAAGAGGAACAATGACAAAGGAAGAACAAAGACGCATCGTGAAATTTGAAGTTGCAACGATGGAAGAACACGACCGTAAAACAGCAGATGCGAAAATCATTCAAAACATTTTATCACTTTCAGTTGTTAAATCAGCTAAGGCAGTTTTTATTTTTCTTTCAGCTTCAGGCGAACCCGACACAATCACTCTTGTTGGTGAGCTTATCAAAGCAGGCAAAAAAGTCGGAGTTCCAAAATGCGTAGGCAATGATATGAAAATCATTGAAGTAGATGAGGAATGCGATTTCAAAGTCGGAGCGTTTGGACTTATTGAACCTGTTTCAGAAAAGGAATTGAGCCGAATAGATGTTGTTCTTGCTCCGCTTGTTGCTTACGATAAGTCTCTCAATCGACTTGGGAAAGGCAAAGGCTACTATGACCGCTATTTTGCATCTACAAAAGCAGTCAAAGTTGGAGTGGCATATAGCTGTCAGGAAGTCGAAAGTGTTGTCACCGACAGCAACGATCAAAAGCTAGATTTTGTTGTTACGGAAAACGGATTGTTAAAAAAAATGATTTCAAGCATTCGAGAGTTCGATCAAAATAGTTGATGTATGGATTGCTAAAGCATTGATTGCAAACATTCGAAAGTTTGCAATAAAAAATTAAGCCTAAAAGCAAAATATTGATTTTTTTTGATTACTCGATATATAAAGTTGATGTAATGATAAAAAAATGTTTCCAAATGCTCATTGTTTTGAAAGTAGTATGAAGATAATAATGAACTAAACACACTAAACACACTAAACACACTAAACACACTAAACACACTAAACATACTTAATGGTTAAACGCACTAAACAAAAAAACAATTTGTGGAGATATATGAGAGTAATAAGCGGAAAATACAGAGGCAGAAATATTATGCCACCAAAAGATGACCATGTTCGCCCGACAACGGACAGAATCAAAGAAACTATTTTCAATGTCATTCAATTCAAAGTTGAAGATGCGCGCGTAATAGATTTGTTTGCAGGTAGTGGAGCATTGGGCATCGAAGCATTATCTCGCGGAGCAGAGCAAGTCATATTTGTTGACAACAGTATGGCATCCATCAATCTTATCAGTCGCAATTTGGAACGCATGACAGGCAACACCAGCATTTTAAGATGTAATTTCAAAGATGCGATATTGAGGCAAAAAGAAAAGGTTGATTTGGTATTTATTGATGCGCCGTTTGCCACTCCTTTTGGAAAAGAGGCTGTTGAGTTGGTTTTGCAATATGATTTACTTCACAAGGGTGGGGTCATAATTTTCGAGCATTCAACTGAGACACCATTGTCAATAGATATTCCGTGTGATATAATAGTGAAGACGAAAAAAATGGGCAGCGTTACTGTTGATTTTTTGGAGAAAAAATATGAAGAAAACGGGGATGGTGACGGGAACATTTGACCCGATAACCATAGGACATATTGACATAATAAGAAGAGCGAGTCTCCTTTTTGACAAGCTGTTTGTTGTTCTGCTAATAAATCCCGACAAAACTGCTTTGTTTTCAGATGGAAATCGACTCCAAATGATGAAGCTTGCAACAAAACAATTAGAAAATGTTGAGGTTTTAAATTATGAAGGTTGGGCAATAGAAATTGCAAAAGAACTTGGAGCAACATATTTTGTGCGTGGAGTAAGAAACGAAAATGATTTTTCGTATGAGTTGGAAATGCGTGACTGGAACATTTCGCATGGAGGCATCGATACTTTATTTATTCCGTGTGATGAAAGTTTGAGACAAGTGTCGTCAACAAAGGCAAAAGAAAGGATAGTGTCAGGCGATTATTCGCTTCTACCCAATGAAATAAAAGAATTTGTGAAAACAATTTTTGAGGTGAACAATGGACAATATTGATATGCTCATCAATGAGCTGGAAAGTGAAGTTTTGAGAGCAAAAAAATCCGCTTTTTCTGCAAATTCAGTACTTATTGACAAAATGATAATTTTGGATTTGATTTCTCGTTTGCGTTCGACTTTGCCTGCAGTGATAAAAGAAGCAAGCGCAATAAAACGCGACCGCGACAGTATAGTTCAACAAGCAGATGAATATGCAAAAAAAGTGATTGAAAGCGCAAAAGTTGACGCTGATAGAATAGTATCCGAAACCGAAATAATGACACGCGCAACAGAGGACTCAAAAACAATGCTTGAAGAAGCCGACGCAAATTATCGCAAAATGGATTATGACGCCCGTTTTTGTGCCTACAAAATTTTGGATGAAAGTGAGAAAGTTTTGCGTGAGTCAATTACTCAAATCACGGACAATAAACGCAAATTGGCAAACGAATAAAAAGTTAAATATAGCTTCTTATTGCAGAACTAAGCATATTAACAAACTGCAGCAAAATTTTCAATTCTTCTGCGCTTATGTCTTTAGTTAATATTTCAGCAAGCATAATTGCTAATGCATTTAGTTCGGCAGGTGTCATACTCATTGTATGTTAAGTTTTTGTTTGAATGGAACAATAGGTTTCAAATATACCACGCAAGATATCAAATCAAATCGTCACATAACAATCACAAACGAAAACAAAGGCGTTTTCAACACTATGAAATCATTAAAAGAATTATATAGAATTGGCAGAGGACCGTCAAGTTCGCACACAATGGCACCCGAAAGTGCCGCAAAACTATTTTCAGCACACTTTTCAGAGGCGGATTCATTTCGTGTTGTTTTGTATGGCTCTTTGGCTTCAACAGGCATAGGTCACGGAACTGATGCAGTTTTGAAAAAAACATTTCCAGCTCCAACAGAAGTGATTTTCGATGCGGAAACTGTTCAAGAAAAAACCAACACTTTTGATATGTACGCACAAAAGGACGGCGTTGAAATAGGTCATTGGCGCGCATATAGTCTTGGTGGTGGTGCAATCTCAATAGATGGTCAAAATGATATTGAAACTCCCGATGTTTATCCTCTCCACAATTTTGATGATATCAAAAATTTTTGCTTAGAGCACGACCTTAGAATTCCTGATTATGTAGAACTTTGCGAAGGAAAAGAAATTTGGGATTATCTTGAAACAATTTGGCAACAGATGAAAACCACAATAAAAGAAGGTTTGTTGACTTCAGGAATAATTTCTGGTGGACTGAACATATCAAGAAAAGCGCGCTATCTTTTTCGGCAACATCATATTGATGAAAGCAGTGAAACAAGAGAGAACCGTATCGTTTGTGCTTATGCCTATGCAGTGAGCGAACAAAATGCAGATGGCGAGGTGATTGTGACTGCTCCAACCTGTGGAGCGAGTGGCGTTTTGCCGTCAGTGCTTCAATATATGCAAGAGAAACACAAGTTCTGTGATGAAAAAATTATTCGTGCGCTTGCAACTGCGGGTTTGATTGGGAATGTTGTCAAAACAAATGCATCAATAAGTGGTGCGGAATGCGGTTGTCAGGCGGAAATCGGTACAGCTTGTTCAATGGCATCGGCTGGGCTTGCTGAATTGTTTGAAATGGAACTTGACCAAATAGAATATGCCGCTGAAGTTGCAATGGAACATCACCTCGGCTTGACTTGCGATCCTGTTTTAGGGCTTGTGCAGATTCCTTGCATTGAGAGGAATGCAGTTGCGGCAATGCGTGCAATAAATGCGTTGTCACTTGCCAACTTCCTCACAAACACAAGAAAAGTTTCGTTTGACATAATAGTTGAAACAATGTATCAGACAGGCAAGGATTTAGGGCGAATATACCGTGAAACCAGTGAGGGTGGTTTGGCAAAACTATATAAAATAAATAATAATAATTGATAAATTAGAGCAATAAAATTTCGCATTTTGTATTTCTCATAACATATTTTGATTGATAATCAAGTTGTTGCAGGCAGTTCGTTTGAAGAATAAACGGTTTATCACAGAGAATACTTTATCATCAAGAGTGCAATTATTTGAAATGTTAAAGGTCACCAGATGGTGACCTTTTTATATGTAATAAAATTATTTTCAATATTTGATTTTGGTTATGTTATGTCTTTCGGGTCTTGAGGTGGTTGTTCATTTTTTGCTTTGTTCTGCCAATATGATGAATATGGATTTGTTGAATCAAGGTTTTGCATCGCTGGAATGTTCATATTTTTGAACAACCCATCAGGGTCGACATCCAAACCGCAACTTGGGCATCTTCCGCCTCGTTTGTCGCAAAGTGTGCCGCAATTCGGACAAAAGACTGCATATGGATAAGCTTTGAGATAGCTTCTCTTTGAAATCATACTTGAGCTGTTTGCAAGAAGAATAGGACCAACAATCACACCAAAGAAAAAATATGCGTCGAGCCACAAAAATGTCCAGTCCATATCGCCTTGATTTATTACGTGCCCTGTTGATGAGCAGGCAACGTTTCCGCAAGCATCACAGGCTGCATCCCAAAACGCAATAAACGATAACAACAAGGCGGCTATGCCCGAAACTAGAAAGAACACTCCTAATAAAATGAGAAATCCTTTCAGGAAACCAGAATGGAATTTAACAGGTCTGAGTGGTATTGATTTTGACATATTTTCCCTCTATATCTTTTTTTTGAGTATAGCATAAAAATATGGCTATTGCAATAAAAATGTTCTTCATTTCCGTTGACATGGTGTGATGGTTTGCGTATAATGATAATGTTTTAGGCGGCCATGGCGGAACTGGCAGACGCGTACGTTTGAGGGGCGTATGTCCATGACATCCGGGTTCAAGTCCCGGTGGCCGCACCAAACTCTGGATATCCAAAAGGATATCCTTTTTTTTAT
>JAQUST010000013.1:27503-44675 GCA_028710495.1 Clostridia bacterium | reverse complement strand
AATGTTTTATCTTCTTCAAATGCAACTGATTGTTTTTGTTCTTGTTTTGTCATAATGGTAATCTCCTTTTGATTATATTTCTTGTTCAAGGGCTTCAGAATTTTGCCCAATGTTTCTCAGTGTTTCTTCAAATCCAAACCAAGCAAGTAAATTTCTGTTGTAATTATCACGGATAAGTGGATCTTCTTTGTCCCACTTATCGCCAAATATGTCTGAAAAATCGTATAGTCCCATTCTTGCCATCGACTCGGATAAGAGTTCGATTATTTCGTTGTTATATCTTTCATAGAAAGCAACCGTGTCGCTGTAATAAATAAGAAAGCCAACCGTTCCCGATTGGCACCCATAATGTAGCACATCAGTAAAGATATCTTTCTTATCATCATAGTCGCTCCATCTGTCTATAACATAGTTGCAAACTCTTTTTGTCAAAGCATTATTGCTGTCTTGCTTAATTGATTTTATATTAGCTTGCGCCAGCTTCATTAAAAACCTCCTCAAAATTGTCCATATCGACTTTTTCATAGTTTGCACCGTACTCAAAGCACAAGCGATTGCCGTCAGCCAGCAGGTCATAAGTGACAACGCTTATCTTGCCTCTGTTGGTAACAGCAACCGTAATTTCTTTGCGTTCGGTATTAATATCAACGATGTTGAATGTAATAAATTCATCACCGTCAAAGAGTTGGAATTCAGAAAGATAGTATTTCTTTCTGAATTCATCTGATTTGAAAACTTCGTTTTCCATAGGATTTACCTCCGAATATTTATTTTGCCTTTCGGCAGGGGCAGAGTAGCAAAGCTCGTAGTAATAGTCGGATACAATGGAAATATGACAAGTCGGAAGTCAACGAAACAGGAAAAAATATTGCTTTCCTCTAATGAAAATTGACATAAAAAAGACCGAGCAGTATGCCCGGTCTTACGAATAAAGTATATATGATTTACAGCAATATTTTTTCCCGTTGACTTCCGCTATGAGCTTTGCTACGATAAGCCACAACGAAACGGCAAAATATTCGAAAAGTTATTGTTATTAAATGACCATTGACACCAAAAAAAATATATGTTAAAATGTATATACCATAAAGAGTGTACGAGGGACAAGCCCGTTGACTACGCAGCAACCTGCCGATATGGAAAGGTGCTAATGCTTGGAGAGATGGGTTATACAGCTAATTCAAACCCATTGCTTTCAATGGGTTTTTCTTTGACTCTTTGTGGACAAAACACAAGGAGTATTTTTATGAAAAGGTTAAACGGAAACAATGATTTGAACTGCAAAATGCATAAAGGATTTGAACTATTTATGCAAAACCCATATTGGAAGGAATATTATGATAATGCACCGTCTGAAAAACTGAAAAAGTTTATTGCGTTTGGATTCGATAACAACGAAGATTATACGGGATCTCTTAATGCTGAACATAAGAAAATGGAAAGTGAATTAAGTATTGAAGATTTTAAGTATCTTATACAACACGCGGGTATAGTTCAAGCAAAAATATACTATCACGGTAAGATTAAGGAACTCATGGAGAATAAAACGATTTCGCCTTATGTTATTTTTCATGCTCCGCATGAAGGTAATTGTTTTCCGACTGAATTAATGGATTCCGTAATCGTACATCATAGTGAATTTTTCTCATACCATAACAAAATGAGTGATACTGGTGTCCTACAATTTATTCCTAAATATGAACCGAGTGAAACAGTTGCATTTGGTATTAGTAGATTGCTATGCGATGTGGAAAGGTTTACTGACGGCACAGAGGTTATGGAAAAATTCGGCATGGGATATTGCTATGAAAAAGCGTATGACGGAACTACAATAAAAAGCATTTCTGATGAGTTAAAGAATATGACTTACAAATACTATTTTGCTCACCACAAAAAACTTGATGAAATCGTTGAACAACATCCTCAGGGTGTATTGATGTTTGATATACACAGTTTTTCCAAAGAGATAATCGTCAATGAAGAAGTTTCTATGCGTATAAAAATGCCAGACATTTGCTTGGGTTATGACAGAAGCTTTTGCTCTCAAGAATTGATCGATGTTGCCAAAAGTTGCTTTGAGGCTTTTGGTTTTTATGTTGAAGAAAATTATCCGTATTCAGGAAGTTTGATTCCAAACATAGTTCTCAAAGGAAAAACAAAAACTTTTTGTGAATCAATAATGCTTGAAATCAACAAAGAAATCTACTTAAAAAATAATGAAGTAGACGAAGCTGTTGCTAGCAAAATCAGAAATGCAATTTCAAGAATAATTGATTTATATAAACCCCAACAAAGTAAAGTCGGATACAATAATGATTATTCTCTCCATTTACTTTTTTAGGTATTAAAAAACCTATCATCGAGCGGTTCATGTTATTTCTATTTGTGCTACCTTATACTTTATAAAAGCATACCTTTTTTTCTTGTAAATCTAATGTATTAACTTGATAACCATAACTGCACCATACAACTTTTTGGGATTACAATGGGAAAATTACTGCTAAACCTGGTCATGAATTGCCAGACCTGCCAGAAAAGTTTAATTCAATTATCGACGCTATGGGCGAATCGCTGATTTTGCAAAAAGACTACATACAGTTTACAGGTGCCTATCAGGAAAAATTGGAATGGAATGGCAAAATGAAAGATTTATGCACGTTTAACATTATAAGTCCTTGTTATTGTAGCATTACTGACGCCAAGACAGACAATGACAATTTTTGTTTATTGAAAAATTTCCGCATTGACCGTGAGTTTAATATGTATCAAATTTTTCGCTATTCAATTTGTATCCAATCAAAAGATTTTTACGATAGCGACGGGAATAAATTTGCTGTTGAGTTTTATTATAGTTATGACTGTCATATACAAATAAATTAAATGGTAAGGAGAAAACAAATGCAAAAAGCAGTTACATTTTTTATTTTTCTAGATAGACTTCCAAAACTAAAGTTTTTTATTTGGCAATAAAAAAGACATCCTCGCGGATGTCTTTTTTTTGTTATTCATAATTTCTTTCTTCTTTAACTTTTTAATTCCAATTTAATAAGCTTATTATATTATCAATATCTAGCATCTTGTTCATCGTTTCTTTTTATTCTACTATGCTTTGCCTTCTAAAATGATTTTTAACTAACTTTTTTTGAATTCTAATTTTCTTTGAACTCTAACCTTTTTGCATTCTAATATATTTGCCCTCAAATATATTTCATCATTACTGTACATTGTTTATCTCGGTTCTATATTAAATATCTCGTTCGCATATTGTTTGTCTCGATTTTTGCTTACTTCTCCCAAGGGAAAACATATTGCTTCAAACCTAATTTGTCGCGAACTTTGCTCATTTCAATTTGGACTGCATCATTGATTGGCACGCCTGAATCTTTGCGTTCTTGCCACACCAAGTATTCTTTTTCGCCTGCTGTGTAGATTCGTTCTGCACCCGGAGCTTTTCTTGAACTGCGCAAATCACGCATAATGTTGCCTGCGGTTTTCTTGAATGACTCTTCACCCATAAATGCGTTTGTGTCGATTGCAATAAAGAAATGACCCAGATGGAAAGGCACTTTCTCGCCATTTTCTCCGATACCAGTCAACATTTTCAAATAATTTCCTGCTTGCAACGCGGCTGACAAAACTTCGATTACTGTTGCATATCCATAGCCCTTGTAGCCTGCGAGTTCCTCACCTATTCCGCCTAACGGAGCAAGTGCTGCCTCGCCTGTGTTGAGTTCTTTCAATATTGCATTTGTATCTGTCTTTGCTTTGCCATCGTTTCCGATGACCATACCCGCAGGAGTGTCCTTGCCGATACGGGAATAATATTCGAGCTTTCCTCTTTGTGTGATTGAGGTTGCACAGTCAATAATAAATGGAAATTCCTCATCAGTCGGGAAGCCGATTGTCAACGGGTTTGTTCCGAGCATATTTTCAACGCCAAAGGTTGGAGCAATCGACGGACGGGCGTTTGTGCCAGTCATACCAATCATACCTTCCTTTATTGCCATTGAAGGATAATAGCCCGCTATGCCGTAGTGACAGCTATTGCGAACAGCAACCATACCCATACCAAACTTCTTTGCCTTTTCAATAGCCAATGTCATAGCCTTGAAACCGATGACTTGTCCCATTCCGTCGTGACCGTCCACAACTGCAGTTGTCGGAGTTTCGCGAATAATTTCAAAATTTGTGACAGGGTTTTGAATGCCACACTCAATGCGGTCAATATAGATAGGCTTAAAACGGTTGCAACCGTGTGATTCAATACCTCTTCTATCTGACTCCAACAAAACATCTGTGCAAATTTCCGCATCTGCACGAGGAACGCCAACACCTACAAAGGCATCAGTGATAAAACCGGTAAGGGTTTTCCAATCTACAATAATTTTTGCCATTTATACCTCCAAAAATCTTTTTATAAAATTTAGATTACTATTTGTCGAATTATATTTTATTATATCATAACTGTTTTAAATTTCAAGATTACATAAGCAAAATCTTGCAACATTTTGCATAGAACATATTGCAAAGTGAAATTTTTCATTTTATCCCGTCTTCAATAAATTATTATGGCTCACAAATCTATATCAATACTTCGCTTAGCACTTCACTTTTGTCACTTTGCTTTTATAATTTCATTCTGCGGCTTCACTTATCACTTCGCTCTGTCACTTCACCAATCTCATTTTGTACTTTTCTGTTGAAACTCGGTTTGTGCTTATTTTACCTCTTTCCTCCCGCTCCTCTTTTACCTTACTTTTACTTTTGCAGCTTCGCCATTGTGTATCTCTTTATGAAATTGTATTTTCTCTTTTCTTCCGCTTCAACAAAGTAAGAGATTTTCATGAAAATTAAACATTTGTTTGTAACTTGTTTAGAGCTTTATCAATATAATAAAAAGCACAAACACTTTCAAATTGATATAAAATAAATGAAATGGGAGATTCTTCATGCAGATATATGTTGTAAGGTCGGGCGATACCCTTTGGAAAATCGCTAATACTTTCAATACATCGGTTGAAGCTATTGTATCGTCCAATGAACTACCCGAACCAAACAATCTTGTCGTTGGTCAAGCTCTGGTCATTCCTGTGGAAGGGTCATTCTACACAGTCCAGCGCGGAGACAGTTTGTGGGCGATTGGCAGAAAATTCGGAATAAGCTACGCCGAACTTGCACGCATAAACAATATCGATCCAAACCAAACACTTCAAATAGGTTTGCGACTATACATACCAACACACATAAAAACTCCCGCTGTTTCAAACGCATATATTGAGCCGCTTGGAGGACAGGCAAGCCAAACCTTACTCACTGAAACTCGAAAAGCTGCTCCCACTCTTTCATACCTTACGCCATTCAGCTATCAGGCAAAAAATGACGGCACAATCTCACTTGTTCCACTGACAGGTATAACAGAAATTGCTTCCGAGAACAACAATAGCCTGATGATGGCAGTGACAAATATATCAAACGGACAATTTAGCGACCAGTTGGCAAGGGAGATTTTGGAAAGCAAAGCGGTTCAAAATTTGCTGATTGACAACATAATTGCTGAGGCAAAACGAGTTGGGCAGTTCAGCGATATTCATTTTGATTTTGAATATATGCCTGCAGATTTGCGCAACGCCTACACGGAGTTTATTGCTATGGCAACCGAACGGCTTCATAAAGAGGGTTATTTGGTGTCGGTTGCACTTGCTCCAAAAACGAGCGCGAATCAACAAGGTCAATGGTATGCCGCCCACGATTATAAGGCGTTGGGCGCCATTGTTGATTATGTTGTTTTGATGACTTACGAATGGGGTTATTCGGGAGGCCCGCCGATGGCGGTTTCTCCAATAGGACCAGTTGAGAAAGTTGTGCAATATGCTCTGACCGAAATGCCCGCCGACAAAATACTGTTAGGACAAAATCTATACGGTTATGACTGGAAGCTTCCCTATGTCCCTGGCGGACAGTTTGCAAGGGCGATAAGCCCACAATTTGCCTTGTCACTAGCCCGTCAATACAAAGTGGCAATTCAATATAACATGCAAGCTCAAGCACCTTATTTTTTCTATACTGACGCTGACGGAATTAGGCACGAGGTGTGGTTTGAAGATGCAAGAAGCATTCAAGCAAAGTTTGACCTTATCAAACGCCTTAAACTTAGAGGCATAAGTTATTGGAAGCTAGGTTTACCGTTCCCGCAAAACTGGCTGCTGCTTGAAGACAATTTTGATATAATCAAATACTAAAAAACAGCCGAAAAATTTGTCTACATAACAAAGCTTTATCTTCATTTTCATTTTTTTACAAACAAGCACCCAAGCGGTGCTTGTTTGTTTTTCTCATAATGATATAATTATAAGTTTTTTAGAAATAATATATTTATGAACTCAATATGGATAGATGTGAAAGAATCAAGTGAAAAACAACTTGATTCGAATATCAAAAGAGAAATTGTGGTTGTAGGCGGTGGAATTGCTGGATTTTTGACTGCATTCCGTCTTGCTGAAAGCGGAAAGAAAGTTACACTTATCGAGGCAGAAACGCTTTTTTCGGGAGTAACTCACAATACCACCGCGCATATTGAAGCGCTACAAGACTTGATATATTCAGAACTTATCGCGACTTCATTCGAGAATGCAAAATTGTTTTTTGATTCTCAACAGGACGCTATATCGGAATACGAAAAGCTTGTCGCAAAATACAACATTGATTGCAACTTCAAAAAAGTTGACAGTTGTCTTTATGCTGAATCAGAGGATTCGTTTTTAGAAAACGAATTTCAAGCCTTGAAAGATATTGGTTCAAATGCTGAATATCTTCATTCACCGACTATTTTGGGAAGGACTGTATTGGGTGCAATAAGGCTTCCTAATCAAGCAATGTTTGAACCGATAAAGTTTCTCAGCTCACTTCCTCAAAACTTTGAAATAATCGAGAACAATAGGGTTTTAGATATCAATTTCAACAAACGAATTGTTTACACTTCAAATGCTGAAATACAAGCTGGAAAACTTGTTATTGCCACAAATTTTCCAATAATCAACTTTCCTGGCTGGTATTTTTTGAAAATGTACAAGTCAACATCATATGCTATTTCTATTGATAAATCCTCAGATATAAACGGAATGTATCAAAGTGATCCCGAAAACGGACTCACCTTTCGCAACTACAAAGATAAACTCATAGTCGGAGGGCTTGACCATAGAACAGGAAGAGACGACAAAATCGGCAAATTCGATAGACTTTATGAAAACGGAAAAAAACTTACCGAAAACGGAGACAGCACCCACAGCTGGTCGACAAATGATTGCATAACTTTTGACAATCTTCCCTATATTGGATACTACAGCAAAAAATCAAAAGATGTTTTTGTCATAAGCGGCTTCAATAAATGGGGAATGGCAAATGCTATGATTGGCTCAATGTTGATTTCTGATATGATAAACGGTATAGAAAATAAATATGAAAAACTATTTTCTCCTCAAAGAAAAAAACACGGGTATTTATCAATGTTCAAAAATATGCTTTGCACTATGAAAAATTTGTTAATCGTACCGATTTTGCCACCGTTCAAAAGTTCAAAGTCTCTTAAAAATGATGAAGGTGCGATCGTATTTCATAAAGGCTTGAAAAAAGCGGTTTATCGTGATGCAGAAGGAAATCTGCATATATGTCGTGCATTTTGCGCTCATTTGGGCTGTCAGTTGAATTTTAATTGCAACAGCAAGACTTGGGACTGTCCTTGTCACGGCTCGCGTTTTGATATTGATGGCAATATTATTTGCGCTCCAACAGTGAAAGACATTAAGCCATAAGCTATTTTTTTGCTAATAAAATTATTCAAAATAGAATAAAATTATATATTTATCAAAATTCAAAAAAAATTTTTTCCACGAATAAAAAATTTTCAATTGTCAAAAATAATCACAAAGGAGTATATATATGAAACTTATCGATAGCAAAACTTATCAAAATCTAGCAAAAGCATATGCTGGCGAATGCCAAGCTCGCACTAGATACAAATTTTTAGAGCACGGTGCAAGGCAGCAAGATTACACCGCTATGGCAGACCTAATTTGTGATGTCATAACTCAGGAATTCAATCACGCAAGAATGCTTTATACATTTATTGAAACTGCCTGTTCCGACACAATCGAAAACATCGACATTCAATCCGGTTATCCATTCAAACAAAAATGGAATTTGATTGAAAACCTCAAGCTAGCGGCTGAGGATGAAAACAACGAAGCAACAAAAATTTATCCCGAATATGCCAAGACTGCAAAAGAGGAAGGTTTCAAAGATATAGAGGGTTTGTTCAACAATCTTATTCAAGTTGAAACTTGCCACAAATCAACTTTTGAACAACTTTACAATCAAATGAAAAACGGAACAATGTATAAGAAAACAAAAGTTATCAAATGGAAGTGCGCAGACTGCGGATATGAAGAAGAACTTAAAGAAGCATGGACTGAATGTCCGTTATGTCAAGCCAAGCAAGGAGCAGTTCTAATCCAAATCGAAGACAACAACTAAAAATCTATTTTTATTAAACCTCCGAGCATTTTGCGCGGAGGTTTTTTATTTTGAAACAGCAATTTGATTTTGGAAATATTAAATAATGATTTCAAAGTAAAAAAATTTAAATTTTATGCGTTTCATTTTCCAAGTCGACAGCATGTTTCGCTTGATTTGACAACTATAACTCCAAAAGCAAAAAAACAGAATTATTTACTATATTTCATAGCACTTAAAAAGATTTCTCATATTATGTATTGATAACATTATGTCCCCCTGAAGTATTTACAATCGTAATGAAATTTTCGCCTCTTATCATAATATTTTGCTTGATTTGACAACGATATCTTGCTTTTTGTCGTTATGTGTCGAAATATTCTCAATAAGTTTTTCATTTCGGTATTTACTTTTTCTATATTAAGTTTTATTCTAATATCAACGATACAATTTGAAGTTTCAATTACATTATTTTCCACAAATCGACAACTTTGTCACCAGCAAAATATAAAAAATCAAATTAAATAGATATGGAGGCTTTTTATGATTATTGGTGTACCAAAAGAAATTATGCACGATGAAAGGCGTGTATCGGCAATACCGGAAACGGTAGCACAAATGGTCAATGCCCAACACACTGTATTGGTAGAAAAAGGTGCGGGAAATGGCTCTTTCTTCAGCGATGAAGATTACAAAACCGCCGGAGCAATTATAATGGAAAATGTAGAGGACATTTTCAACAAAGCCGATGTTATTCTCAAGGTTAAAGAACCCTTATTCAATGATAAACTCAAAAAACACGAAATTGACCTTATGCACAAAGGTCAGTATCTCATCACTTTTATTCATCCTGCCAGCCCGGTAAATCACGAAATGGTCAAAAAAATGACCGCCAACGGCATTATTGCACTGACGCTAGACGGCATTCCCCGCATATCAAGAGCACAAAATATGGATGCACTTTCTTCAATGAGCACTTGTGCAGGCTACAAAGGTATGCTCATGGCTGCGGAAACTCTTTCAAAATTTATGCCTATGATTGGTTCGGCTGTCGGCATGATAAAGCCTAGCATCGCCCTTGTTTTGGGAACAGGCGTTGCAGGTCTTCGAGCAGTTGCAACAGCAAAAGCTTTGGGAGCAGTCGTTTATTCTGCTGACATCAGACCAGATGCAAACGAACAAGCAAAATCGCTAGGGGCTAAAATTGTCGACACTGGCGTGCCTGTTGAAATTGCAGTTAGCGCAGATGGAAAGCACGCAAACAAACTAAGTAATGAATGGCTTGCAAAGGAACGGGCAAACCTAGCCGATGCAATTTCGAAAGCCGATATAGTTTTCTGCTCCGCATTACTTTTGGGCAAACAAGCTCCAATCCTTTTGACAGAAGATATGGTATCTTCGATGAAAGCAGGCTCAACAATAATTGACATATCAATAGACCAAGGCGGAAACTGCTCAATAACGCCTCCCGGAGCAATAGAAACGAAACACGGAATCGTTATTCAAGGCATCAAAAACATTCCAGGACTATTGCCGACCAGCTCAACTTGGATGTTTTCTCACAATATTTACAATTTGTTTGATTATCTCACAAAAGACGGGAAATTTGTGTTTGACAGAACCGATGAAATTGTCAGCAGTATTTTGGTCTGCATTGATGGCGAGCTTGTTCATTCAGGCGCAAAAGAGGCTATGGGTCTTTAATACATAAAATGCTTTCTCTATAATTTTCTTGTCTTTGCGCAAAAGCTATAAGTCTTTATTATTTTTATTAAAAGCTTTAACGCAAATTTATAATTGCAAAAATCCGCAATTATAATTATTTATGATTTGGAGGAATTAAACAATGACCTTAATACAAGGCATATTATTGGGTGTTTTCATTGTTGCCACAATTATCGGCTACTTTTTAATCAACAATGTTCCCAGTCTTTTGCATACTCCCCTCATGTCGGGAATGAATGCTCTCAGTGGCATCACAATTCTAGGCGCTTTGACTGCCACGGCAATTGCTTTCAAAAGTATAAACCCTGTCCTCTCCGCAATAGTTGGCGGACTAGCCATAGTTCTTGCTATGATAAATGTTGTCGGCGGTTTTGTTGTTACTGACAGAATGCTGTGTATGATTGTTAAGAAAGGAGGGCGCAAACAATGACAACTCCTTTGTTTAGTTCATACATATATTACAGTTTGTGCTCAATACTCTCGATTGGTATTCTATTTGGAATCTATCTTATGAGCAAAGTAAATAAATCCGTCTTGGGGAATAGACTCAGTGCAACCTGTATGCTTCTCGGAATAATTTTGACGCTCATCTACAACCAGATTTTCCCAGTATGGGTACTTTATTTAGCAATAGCAATTGGTGCAATTCTTGGTGCAATTCTCGGAATCCGAGTGAAAATGATACAAATGCCACAAACTGTTGCTCTACTAAACGGTTTGGGTGGTGGCGCGAGTGCTATTGTCGGCGGTTTTGCACTTTTAGGAATTGGCGCAATAACTGCGCCATTTTCTCTCACCACATCAGCTCTCGCACTTGCAGTTGGCACACTGACACTTTTCGGAAGCTTGGTTGCAGCGGGCAAATTGCACAAAATTCTGCCTCAAAAGTCTATTATTTTCAAAGGTCAGCAAGCCTTGACCATAGTTAGTCTTGTTTTGATTGCGACAACGATTGTTATTGCTGCTCTTGGCATAATTCCGACAAGCCTTATGTGGCTAATTCTCGTCACAAATATTCTTGCTTCCGCCTCTTTTGGAACACTTTTCAGCATAAGAGTCGGTGGTGCTGATATGCCGATAACCATTTCTCTGCTCAATAGTTTGAGCGGTGTTGCAGGCGCAATCGCAGGACTTGCAATAAGCGACTTGCTGCTTGTTGCGGTCGGAGGAATTGTCGGAGCAAGTGGTCTTCTACTCACTCAGGTTATGTGCAAGGCTATCAACAGAAAGTTATTCGACATTTTACTGGGCAAAACTTCTTGCAAAATGTCTCAAACAAAATTTGCTTCTACCAAAAATTCCAAAGCGCAAAATACTACGGCATCTCATTCAGAATGCGCAGCTTCAAAAGCCGAAGAGACCGACTTGCAATTTGAAAATGCAAAATCGAATAATGCACCAACAGACTTGCTCGCTAAAAACACTAATTCAAAAAAAATAGAAAGTTCATCAAAATCTGAGAGTACTTCGGCTAAGACCGAGAGCCCTTCCGTTAAGACCGAGAGCACTTTGGCAACGAACGAGAACACTTTGGCAATTACTGAGAATATCGCAAATAAGTCCGAGAGCACTTCTACTAAAACCGAGAAAGAAAAGACAGAAAACCCTCTTGACATTTTGAAAAAAGCAAAAAGTGTAATTATTGTTCCTGGATATGGAATGGCAATAGCACAGGCTCAACACCAAGTCAAAAGACTTGCAGACAAGCTGATAGAAAACGGCACAATAGTCAAATACGCAATTCACCCTGTTGCAGGAAGAATGCCAGGACATATGAATGTTTTACTTTGCGAAGCCAATGTTGAATATGAAGATTTGTATGAGATGAAAGACATCAACAATGAATTTGCGACAGCGGATGTTGCAATCGTTGTCGGCGCAAACGATGTTCTCAATCCTGCCGCGCGCGAAGCAGTTGGAACTCCTATTTACGGAATGCCCGTTTTGAGCGTTGATTGTTGCAAAAACATTTTCATTTTCAACTATGACACAAAACCTGGATATGCAGGAGTTGACAATCCGCTTTACACACGAAAAGAAGGCACCTATCTTTATCTTGGCAACGCATCGGAAACACTTGAGAAACTCATAGGAGCATTGTAATTTTTTTATCAGCTTTTTATACTGGCTTATTAAATAACAATATTTATTGTATTTTTAATATTTAGATGATAAACTTAGATGATGTGCTAAATAAATGATGAATAATTGCATATAAATATAAAAAATAAAGGAGGGAATATTTATGAGATTAAAAGACAATCGAAGTTTTATTGGAACATTTCTACTTACAATAGTAACCGCTGGCATCTATGGTTTTTATTTGATTTACGTCATGGCTAGGGATACTAATATTGCATGCGCAGAGGATGGGAAGCATACACTCGGGCTTGCACTAAATATCTTGCTGAGTATCGTCACATTTGGCATTTACTCACTGATTTGGAGTTGTATTATTATTTCAAGATGGGGCAATTTCCAACTCAAATATGGGAAATCACCTAGGGTCACTGTAACAAGCTATCTATTGTGGATGATTTTGGGAGCATTTATTATTATTGGTCCGCTAGTAGCTTATTGCAAATTCCTAAATTGCTTCAATGACACTTGTTCAATTTACAATCAACAGCAAATAGCGTAATAAAAAGCAAAATATAAAAACTCAACCTGCAACGGTTGGGTTTTTTCTATACTTTCATGCAAACTTATGGTATAAATATAGTAGTTGGAAAAATTTACAATTCAGGAAATAATGTCTAAAAGCAAAATCTGTCTAAAGCTATTTCTAAATTCGCTGTATCTTAGCGCCTTCACATTTGGAGGCGGTTTTGTGATTATCTCGTTTATGAAAAAGCTTTATGTCGAAAAACTAAAATGGTTGACTGACGAAGAAATGCTTGATGTCACAACCATTGCGCAATCCTCACCGGGAGCAATAGCGGTGAATGCTTCTATTATGCTTGGGTACAAACTTGCAGGTATTGCAGGCGCATTTTTTTCTATGCTCGGCACAATAATTCCGCCACTAGTTATTCTTTCTATTGTCTCTTATTTATACAGCCTTATACGCGACAATGCAGTTATTTCCGCCATTATGGTTGGAATGCAAGCAGGTATAGCCGCAATAATTTGTGATGTAGTCATAAGTCTCACAATAAGCGTAAAAAAAGAAAAAAATATATTTGCGTATTTCATAATGCCGATTGCTTTTGTGCTGACATTCTTTTTCAAAATCAATGTGCTTTACGTCATACTTGCGTGTATTGTGCTAGGTATTGTTTTGACTATTATAGAAGAAAAAAAGCTTTCAAAAAAAGCGGAAACAACAGAAACTCCACAAGATGCGGCACAAAAAAAAGAGTCTTCCAACAGCTCCGAGACCACAATCAATGACTCTAACGATATATCCGACTGTTCTGACGATATAGGCAATGCCTCTGATGTTACGACAAACAACATAGACAAAGATATAAACAAATCCGTTAATATAACCTACAACTCAACCAACTCTGTAAATAACACCGATACTCCAGACAACAACTCCGAAAATAATTGCAGCGACTCAAACAATCCACAAAATAAATCTGATGATATAGACAACAATTTAGACTGCTCAAAAAACGACTCCGACAACGCAACTACCGACACCAATGAAGAAAAGCACGATAAGGAGGAGAAACTATGATTTATTTGGAACTTCTTTGGGTGTTTATTCAAGTCGGATTGTTGAGCATAGGTGGAGGTTATGCCGCTTTACCTATCATTCAAAGTCTTGTAGTCGATGGAAACGGATGGTTGACTTTCGCGGAATTTTCCGAACTCATAACTATCGCAGAAATGACCCCCGGTCCAATATCGTTGAATGCGGCAACTTTTGTGGGCATACAGATGGCTGGAATTCCGGGCGCTTTGGTTGCAACTCTTGGGATGATTCTTCCCGCCTGTATCATTGTCACCCTCTTGGCTTTCTTGTACACTAAATTCAAAAGTATTAAAAGCATTCAAGGTGTTTTGAAACAACTCAGACCAGCTATTGTTGGCCTTATTGCGGCGGCATTTTTAACATTATTTATAAATGCAATTTGGGGCGATAAATCTAATATAACTTTGGCAACAACAAACTGGGTTTCTATTTCGGTGTTTATACTATCGCTTTTAGCTCTCCGAATAAAGAAAATAAACCCTATTTTGATACTGATAGTTTCAGGCATAGTCGGAATGATTGTTTATTTTGTGACTTAGCTACTGATTGCGGTTTTTTATTACTCCGTTTGATTTATTATAGCCGTTAAGCTTAAAAATCCAGTATTGCAGTATCCACAAGACATTTGAGCTATTCGCATCGAAAATAGGTGTGGCACTTAAAAATCCAGTACTGCCGTATCCACAAGTTGCGCCAAAACAGCCATTTATTTAACCGTTTAACTTAAAAAACCACTCAGCCAAATGACAGAGTGGTTTTCTTTTAACAAATTATTATTTTGCTGGTTATGTCGAACTTACCGTGGTATTGTTGTTATCAGGAGCATGAGGCAATACGTGTTCGCCCTCTAAGTTTGCTGCAAAATTTGCTGATTTCTCAATATCTATGTGATTGTGTTCGGGAGTATCTAGGAATGTATCACCTTTATAAAGCAGTTTCAAAAGGATTGGGGCAAGCAACGATGACACCAAAATCAACATAACAACAACGGTCATATATTGAGGTTCAATCAGTCCCGCGCTTATACCTTTTTGCGTCACAATCAACGCGACTTCACCTCTGGCAATCATGCCCACGCCAATCTTTGTACTATCTTTCAAATTAAAGCCCAATAGCTTTGCAAAGCCTCCTGAGCCGACAATTTTCCCGAGTATGCCAACCAAAACGAAGCATAATCCAAACACCAACAGTTCGGGGGTGAAATTTTGAAACGAAATTTTTATTCCTATATTTGCAAAAAACAACGGCGCAAAGAGCATATAGCTGTTGATTTCAATTTTGCGGTCTACATACTCTGCATCTTTTTTGTTGAATGACAATATGAGACCGGCAATGTATGCGCCTGTAATATCTGCAACTCCAAAAAGTTTTTCAGCCGCCCACGCGTACAAAAAGCAAACAGCAAGACTCATTATTGGCACTCTGCGTGAATGTGGATGTTTTGCACTTATC
The DNA here is from genome assembly GCA_028710495.1 of Clostridia bacterium. Classification (GTDB taxonomy): domain Bacteria; phylum Bacillota; class Clostridia; order Christensenellales; family CAG-917; genus STD2-102. The sequence continues at coordinate 29,287 of JAQUST010000013.1, read as the reverse complement.
TTTTGGAATATTATCTTTATTAATATTCCGACAGCTATTGCACAAACGAAAAACAATACAATTTTTCCTGTAACAATCAATGGATTTTCATTTACATCCTTAAACCCAATCACTATGCTCAAAATTATCATACCAATGATATCATCGATAATTGCAGCGGATACAATAGCGTTTCCGACTTTGCTTTTCAATACTCCCAATTCCTTGAGGGTTGCAACCGTAATGCCAACGCTTGTGGCTGTCAATATTGTGCCGACAAAAACACATCTCAATAAATTCTCGGTTCCCAAAAACATAATCGCAATCGCGAAACCCAGAGCCATAGGAAGCAAAACTCCGCCCATTGCAATCAATGTTGCTTTGCCGCCGCTTTTTTTCATTTCCTTTATATCGGTTTCAAGTCCTGCGGAGAACATAATCATTATCACGCCGATTTCCGCCAATATATTCAAAACATCACTTTCGCCGACGATGCTCCATCCATTAAAAAGTTCTCCCCATATTGCAGGTCCAATCAAAAGACCGGCAAGCAGGTAACCAACTACTTGAGGAATGCCTATTTTCCTCATTACTAACCCGAATATTTTGGACACAAACAAAATTATTGCTATATCCAACAAAATATCAATAGAAACCATCGTGAACCTTCTTTTTTCAAACTATTATAATATTATTATATGCCTATTGCTTTATGATGTAAAGCGAATAGAGCCTTGATTAGGATAAGCAAATATACATAAAATTATATTTTAATTTTTTTTATTTTTTACTTCGACATTATTATACAAAAACTATTCTTATTTTTCATACATTTTTCGACAATTTCAAACATTTTTTATTTTCATACAATATATCGAATTCTTAACTTCTTCTTCCTAAAACAAAAAGTCAACAGTAAAGTGACTTTTTGCAATTCAAATATTGGAAAATCCTCAGCTGTCAATTCTATTTTGTGCTATGCAACCAGAAACAATCAAAAATATTATTTTGATTGTGAATTTTCTCATCTCGTTGCAGCAAAATCAATCAAACTTTTTATTCAATTTATTCAATTTTTTTGCTTCAAAAAAACTTACTTCATCTTCTCTTGCTTCACCTTGTGGTCGACGATATGTCTTTTTGAAAGTTCTCCAAAAACATCTGAAAGAGGTATTTTCATTTCAATCATAAGCACTAAAATATGATAAACCAAATCAGAAATCTCAAAAACAGTTTCTTCTTTTTCATTACCCTTGCCCGCAATTATAACTTCAGTACATTCCTCACCAACTTTTTTTAATATCTTGTCAATTCCTTTTTCAAAGAGATAGCTTGTGTATGAGCCTTCGATTTTTTCCGCTTTTCTACCCTCAAGCATTTTATATAGTTCTTCAAGCGAAAAAGATTTTATTTCCTCACTGACAAAAACATAATCGCAAAAACAACTTTCGTTGCCAAGATGGCATGCTGGTCCGTCTTTTTTGACTTCAACCACAAGTGCATCTCGATCGCAATCAGCTTTTATTGCAACAATGTGCTGAAAATTTCCGCTCGTTTCGCCTTTGCGCCAAAGCTCTTTTCTGCTTCTGCTAAAAAAGCAAGTTTTCTGCTCTTCAATGGAAATCTCTAGACTTTCACGGTTCATATATGCTACTGTCAAGACCTCTTTTGAGCAATAATCTTGTACGACTGCGGGTATAAGTCCATTTTGGTCAAATTTTAGTTCATCAATTTTCAACATATTGTCCTCACTTTGTCATTCAATTTTGTCATTCAAGCTTTGTCATTCGAGCTTTGTCATTCGA
>JAQUST010000013.1:25841-27403 GCA_028710495.1 Clostridia bacterium | reverse complement strand
AGCTTTGTCATTCGAGCTTTGTCATTCGAACTTTGTCATTCAAGCGTTACTCAAATTTATTATTATCCGCTTTGTCATTCAAATTTCGTATTTTCTTATTTTCCGTCTTCGCTTGTCAACAAGGTATGCTCTCAATCGGCTGACTTCGAATTTGAATTCTTTTCTAAAAAGTAAATAATATTCAAATCACAATCTGACTTCAATATTATTTCTTCTAAGTTCTTCTTTCAGCCCTTTTATAGAAACCTCTTTGAAGTGGAAAATTGAAGCGGCAAGCCCCGCGTCCACTCTTGGCAACGTCTTGAACAATTTCACGAAATGTTCTATATTTCCCGCTCCGCCCGATGCCACGATAGGGATTGTCACCAGTTTGTCGATTTGTTCCAAAAGTTCAATGTCGAAGCCGTTTTTCACTCCGTCTGTATCAATGCTGTTGACTACGAGTTCGCCCGCGCCGCTATCTTCTCCACGCTTTGCCCAATCAAGCGCATCTATGCCCGTGTTCTCTCTGCCGCCTTTTGCAAAAATTTTGAACTTGCCGTCAACTCTTTTTATGTCCATTGACAGAACAACGCATTGATTGCCATATCGCTTTGCAGCTTCGCTGATAAGCCTTGGATTTTTGATTGCTCCTGAGTTGATGCTCACTTTGTCTGCTCCGCATTTCAGAACTCTGTCGAAATCTGAAACCTCGTTTATTCCGCCACCGACAGTCAAAGGAATAAATATTTCACTCGCGACTTCGCGCAAAATATCTGTAAACAACGCCCTTTTCTCAAAGGAAGCGGTTATATCATAAAAGACTAATTCATCTGCTCCGCTTTCGTTATAAAAACGCGCAAGCGCAACAGGGCTTTCGACATCGCGGATTCCTATGAAGTTTGTACCCTTGACAACTCTTCCGTCTCTTACATCCAAGCATGGGATTATGCGCTTTGTTATCACTTTTGCCTCCGTATTTTGCCACTGTTTTTATCACTGTTTTGCTTTATCTCAAAATTCAAGTTGATTTTTATCGCAAATTTTGTATTATATTTGCTCGACAGTTTTTCTATCTTCTTAAATCTTTGTCTTTAAGTGACGGTTTTCTCTTTCTTGAAACAACACCCTTTCGGAAACTAAAGTTTGTCCGAATTGCTTTAAGTGACGGTTATCTCTTTCTTGAACCCCTTTATAATTACTCGCCAACTTTTTCTAGCTTGGCAAGTCTTTATATTTCAACTCAAACTTCTGATTGCTTTGTTTATTGCTCTTTTTGGCAAGCAATTATGTTTGTTCGACAACTTTTTCTAGCTTTGCAAGTCTTTATATTTGTACTCAAACTTCCGATTGATTTGTTTATTGCTCTTTTTGGCAAGCAATTATGTTTGTTCATTTGAGCAATTTCTATCGTTGACCTGCAGTTTTGATTGCGTCGCCCAAAACTATCAATCCCTTGTAAAGTGCTTTGCCCAAAATAGCGCCGTAAATATTCATATCACGCAAGATTTCAATTTCTTTTAGAAATGAAATTCCGCCTGATGCAACAATTTTTAGGTTTTCGATATTACTTAGTTTTTCAT
>JAQUST010000013.1:3403-25741 GCA_028710495.1 Clostridia bacterium | reverse complement strand
TTGTAAAGTGCTTTGCCCAAAATAGCGCCGTAAATATTCATATCACGCAAGATTTCAATTTCTTTTAGAAATGAAATTCCGCCTGATGCAACAATTTTTAGGTTTTCGATATTACTTAGTTTTTCATATACTTTCAGGTTTGTGCCTTCCATAGCACCGTCTTTTGAAATATCTGTGTAGATGATTGTGGACACCCCCGCATCACGACACTTCGCGCAAAATGCAATATCCTGCATTTCGGTTATAGTTTTCCAGCCGTTTATTGCAACATAACCATTCATTGCATCAACACCAACCGCAATAGCTTTTCCATATTTCTTGACTGCATCCTCCACAAATTGAAAATTTGTGGCCGCTACCGTACCCAAAATAACGCGCCCGACACCAAGCTCAAGATATTTTTCTATTCTTTCCATATCGCGGATTCCACCGCCGACTTCTATGAAAAAATCTTTTCGTTTTGCAAGCGTTTTTATCGTTTCAAAATTAGCTATGCTCCCGTCTCTGGCTCCATCCAAATCAACGAGGTGCAGAGAGTCTGCTCCACTGCATTTGAATTTTTCTAAAACGTCATTCGGTACAGACGAAAAGACTTCCTTTGTGTCGAAGTCTCCTTTTGTCAGGCGAACTGCCTCGCCGTTCATCAAATCTATTGCAGGAAAAATTTTCATATATTGTCCTCTCCCAGAGCCATTCCCCGTTTTTTTGCTTTCAACGAGCTAATATTTTTTCATCCTGAGTTATTCGTTCTTTTAATATTTTATCTATGTTTGGATTTCGATACATATTTATAGGCTTTCGTATTCGTAAAAAATCCACTCTGTTTGTATCGCTATTCTTGTTTATCACAAACCGTTTTGCTAGTTTTATTGTTCTTGTTTATCACGAACCGTTTTGCTAGTTTTATTGTTCTTGTTTTTTAAAATATTTTCTATATTACTGTTTTTTTTCACAAATCTAAGGGCTCTTACTTGCTTTTGCCTAATCAATTTGTTGTCAAATTTCTGAGAATGCCCGCAAAATATTGAGTCCTACATCTCCGCTTTTTTCGGGGTGAAACTGCACACCAAACACATTTCCGTTTGCCACAGCAGCTGTCACTTCTATCTCATATTCAACGGAAGCTATCAAACTTTTTTCGCAGTTCTTAGCATAGTATGAATGCACAAAGTAGACATAATCATTCTGTTTTGTATACTTAAACAGCGGATTTGGTTGTTTTAGCTCAAGTGCATTCCATCCCATTTGCGGAATTTTCAAATCACTTTTCACATCATCTTGAAGCGCAACAACTTCTCCGTTTATAAATCCCAAACCCTCGTGCTCGCCGTATTCAAAGCTTTTTTCAAAGAGCATTTGCATACCAAGACATATTCCCAAAAGAGGCTTTCCCGTTTCCACAAACTGCTTGAGCACTTTGTCAAGTCCGCTTGCTTTGAGCTTGTCAATTGCGTCTTTGAATGCGCCAACGCCGGGAAGTATAACTCGATCGGCTTCAGCAATTTCATTCGCATCATTTGTAACTTTGTTTTCAAGTCCCAAAAAATTTAGTGAACTTTTTATGGAAAATAAATTTCCGACTCCATAATCAACAATCGCTATCATCACAAGCTTCCTTTTGTAGATGGAATTTCACTTTTAAATTTTTCGTCGTATGATACCGCTTCACGAAGTGCTCGTGCAAAAGCTTTGAAAACCCCTTCCAAAATATGGTGAGTGTTTGTGCCTGCTAATTGTTTTATGTGAAGTGTCAGACCTGAAGAACGAACAAATGCAAGCAAAAATTCCTCGACTAATTCGGTATCAAAACTGCCAACTATTGCGGACATTTCCTCTCCATTGTCAGAAAGTTTTGTTGCTTTCAAAGTCACGTCATATGCAAGATAACTGCGCCCCGAAAAATCCAATGCGCACAAAATCAAAGCTTCATCCATTGGCAAAATTATGTCTGCATATCTCTTGATTCCACGCTTGTCGCCAAGATTATCCTTGAATGCCGTACCCAGAACGATTCCGATATCTTCTGCGGAATGATGAAAATCAACATCAGTGTCTCCATTTGCGCGAACCTTCAAATCAAAGCGTCCGTGTGAGGCAAACAACTCAAGCATATGATTGAAAAATCCACTTCCTGTTGAAATTTCTGATTTTCCTTCGCCGTCTAGATTGAGTGATATCGTGATATCTGTTTCTTTCGTTCTTCTGTTTATGACGCCTTGTCTCATGATTTTCTCCTTTTGTCTACGATATGCCGTGCTGTTTTGAGTAAAATATTTATCCTTAACTTACTTTTTCTTTCTATCTACAAAGTGTTTTCACTTATATTACAAAATTTGCAGAGTGTTTTTATCTTATTTTTTTGTCGCTTTCTCTTTTATTACTTTTCTATCTCTTTTTTATTTTGTATTATCGAATTCTTTTTACAGTATCAATTATTAATTCATTTTAGGTTATCATTTTTTCTGATGACAGCAAAAAAGAAATCTAATATTTTGATAGCCTCGTAAATTCATTTTACTTTATCATTTGTATGATGCTTTCTATCTTTTCAATATGCTTCCTATTTTTTCAATATGCTTTCTATCTCCAAAACAAGCGTTTTCATTTGCTCCATAGTTCCTATTGTTATGCGTACAAATTCGCTTATTCTCTCTTTATTGAATTGACGTATCAGTATTCCTCTGCGCTTTAATTCGGCATACAGCTCATAACCATTTATCTCGTTTGTGCGGGCAAACACAAAATTTGTGCTTGACGGCAAAACTTCAAAGCCTAGATTTTTCAACTGTGTGCTCAGCCATTCACGGTTTTTTATAACTTCTTTTACACATTTTTGAGTATATTTTTCATCCTTGATAGCCTCAAGTGCCACCGCCTCTGTCAAACGGTTGACATTGTAGCTGTTGAATGAAAACTTGATTGCTTCCAAATCATAAATTATTTTTTTGTCTGCAATGGCAATTCCAAATCTAGCGCCAGCGAGTGCGCGCGATTTTGAGAAAGTCTGCACAACAATAAGATTTCTGTACTTGTTCACAAGACCTGTCACGCTCTCTCCGCCAAAATCAATGTACGCTTCATCAACCACGACAAGCCGTTTTAGATTTGCAGCAACAATTTGTTCAATTTCTTTTGCGCTTATCGCCATTCCTGTCGGCGCGTTTGGATTTGCAATAACAATATTTTTTTCTGTTTTTATGAAGGCATCAACATCGATTGAAAAATCACTATTCACGGCAATCTCGTTCTTTTTCAAACAGTAAAGGTCTGCATAAACGGGATAAAATCCATAGCTTATGTCAGGATAGCACACCTCTTTTTCTTTGTCAAAAAACGCCATAAATATTAGCGCTAAAACCTCATCCGAGCCGTTGCCTAAAAACAAATTTTCGATTTCAACTTTATAGTAATCTGCAAGAGCAACCTTGAGTTCTTTGTTTTCAGGAGTCGGGTACAAGCGTAGTTTTTCAACATCAAAATTTTTTATCACCTTTGCGACTGCTGAAGATGGCGCAAACGGATTTTCGTTTGTATTCAGTTTTATATATTGCATATCCTTTGGTTGTTCACCTGGGACATACGGTTTCATATTTTCATATCTTGCGCTTAAAAATTCACTCATATTTACCTCACGAAAATTACGATTTATATCTCAACCTTTCTATATGAATTGCGACGATATTCTCAATTCCTTTTGTTTAATTGCATCTTCATAGACTTTTATTTATGTTTTTTAGTTTCTAAATAAAAACTAATTATTATCTATTAGTCTAAATTATTGGCTATCTAATTTTGTCGCTGTCTTCAAATCGAATTGCCACTGACTTTCCGTGCGCCAAAAGTCCTTCGCACTCTGCAAATTCAACTATATTTTGAGCCACTTTTTCAAGGGCTGTTTTTGGATAGTAAATATATTGAGTCTTTTTCACAAAGTCATCAACTGACAATGCGGATGAAAATCTTGCAGTTCCGCTTGTTGGCAAAGTATGGTTTGTGCCTGCGAAATAATCGCCCAACGCCTCTGGCGCATAGCTTCCTAAAAACACCGAGCCTGCGTGCAAAACTTTATCGAGCAATTCAAACGGTTTTTCAACACACAGTTCGAGATGCTCAGGCGCAATTTTGTTTGAGATATCCACAGCATTCTCTAAGCTATTTACGAGAATAATTTTGCCATTTGTATCAATAGACACGCGTGCAATTTCCTCACGAGGGAGTTTCTTCAACTGCTTTTCAACCTCAACACTGACCGCTTGCGCCAAAACTTTGCTTGTTGTTATCAATATCGCAGACGCGCGCATATCGTGTTCTGCTTGCGAAAGCAAATCCGCCGCAACATATTTTGCAACAGCGCTTTCGTCCGCCACGATAAGAATTTCGCTTGGTCCTGCTATCATATCAATCCCGACAACGCCAAACACAATTTTCTTTGCAGTAGCAACATATATGTTTCCCGGGCCAACAATTTTGTCAACCTTGGGCACACTTTCAGTGCCGTAAGCAAGAGCAGCAACTGCCTGTGCTCCACCAATTTTGAATATTCGGGTTACGCCGGCAATTTTTGCCGCTGTCAAAATCACATCTGAGATTTTTCCGTTTTTGTCCGACGGCGATACCATAACTATTTCTTTTACACCAGCAATAGTTGCCGGTATTGCATTCATAAGCACTGTTGAGGGATAACTCGCCGTACCGCCCGGAACATAAATTCCAACCATTTCAATCGCTGTTATTCGTTGACCGACCAAAGTTCCGCCTTCACCGTTTATTTCAAAATTGTCGCGTTTTTGCATTGTGTGAAATTTTTCAATGTTACACTTTGCCAGTTTTAAGGTATTTTTCAACTTATCACTAACGCGCTCATATGCTTCATCAATTTCTTCTTTTGATACCTCAAGACAATCAAGTTTTGTTCCGTCAAACTTTTCAGTGTAGGCAAAAAGTGCTTTGTCACCATCTCGACGCACGGAATTTACTATTTCAAAAACTGTCGCTTCAACATCAGAAGTGTCAATATCTTCACGTTTTATTATTTGTTCAGTTGATAGAGTTTTCGCATCAATTATTTCCATTATACAACCTCGCTAAGCTTTGCCACAAGTTCGTTTATTTCTGCTTCCTTAAACTTATACTTTGCCTTGTTGGCAATCAACCTTGCGCTTATAGGTATGATTTCGGTCAAAACCTTAAGTTTGTTTTCCTTCAGTGTCGTTCCTGTTTCCACAAGGTCAACGATAACATCTGACATGTTGAGAATAGGCGCAAGCTCAATAGAACCATTCAATTTTATGATTTCAATTTCACGGTTTATGGACGCATAGTAGTCCTTTGCTATGTTCACAAATTTGGTGGCAACACGCAGAGGTCTTTCCTTATCTTCGTAAAAATCCTCTCGTCCTGCAACCACAACTTTGCATTTTCCGAGTTGCAAATCTAAAAGTTCGTAAACATCTGGATTGCTTTCAAGCAAAATATCTTTGCCCACAACTCCGATATCTGCCACGCCGTACTCAACATAAATTGCAACATCGCTTGGTTTGACAAGAAAATATTGAATTCCCGTCTTTTCATCCTTAATGACAAGTTGCCTTGAGTCTGAAGTGACCTCATCAGTATTGATTCCAATTTGTTTCAATAGCTTGCAAGTTTTATCGGCAAGCCTACCTTTGGGAAGCGCAATATTAAACATTCTCCACCTCACTCACTTTTCCGTTTTGAAACTTCAAGATTTTTTTGAATTTGACTGTATCTGAAACGGTTTTTTCTGTAAACACGCGATAGCCTTCATCATTTAGTTTTCGCACTGCATCAAAAAGTTCGCTGGCGCAGACATTTTCATCATATAAAAGTAAGATGTCAACTCCCATTTCTTTTTCATCCTGATAATAACGCCCTAGCTCATCAAGATTGACCGCAAAACCTATTGCACCCATTTCTTTATTGAAGCGGTTCATAAGCAAGTCATAACGGCCTCCGCTCAAAACAGCTGTAGGAATTTTTTTGACATAGCCTTGAAAAATAATTCCGTTGTAATACGAAGTGTCATTCAAAATGGAAAAATCAAGTCTCAATTTATCTTTGTAAGGAGTATTATTTATAGATTGATAAAATGTTTCAAGTTCGCAAACTGCCGATTCCATTGCTTCATTCAGCGCAATTTCTCGCGCAGTTTTCAACCCGCTCAAAAAATCACCGTTCAGCATGACGATTTGCTCCATGCACTTCACGGTTTTTTCATCTATTTTGGCAAGTTGAGCCTCTCTCTTCATATCGTGCAAATTTTTCGATATTATGCATTCCAATAATTTTTCACGAACATCGCTGTTCACCTTTAGGCTATCAAGCAATCCTGTCACAAAACCCATGTGCGAAATATCGAGCACGAATTCTGTGTCAATAACTTCAAGGCTTTCAAGCGCAAGATAAACAACTTCAAGAGTTGTGTACGCGTCAATGTCGCCCATTGCCTCAAGTCCAATTTGTCCGATTTCCTTGAATTCTTTGGTGTGCTTTGCAAGTCGATAGATGTTTTCTATATAGTAAAGTTTTTCGACTTGCCCCTTTTTCGCGTTAGTGTTTTTGGCAATAGACAAAGTGATGTCAGGTTTTAGTGCAAGCAGCCTGCCATCAAGAGAATTGAATGTAATGATTTGCTGACACTTCAAAAAGTTCTTGTTGTCAAGATACAAGCTGTATTCTTCAAATTTACTCATCTTGTACTTGCGATATCCAAACTTTTCGTACGCTTCACGAAGTCTCAACGAAACTCTTTCATCTTTTTTCAGTCTTTTCAAACTCATTTCCATAGTTTCTCCTAATCATAATAAATGATTATTTTCAATAATTGGATTATAATTCACTTTAGCACTTTAGTCAACTAATTCGCTAAAGTATTTCAATTTATATTTTTGACCCTATTATTCAATAGATATATATTAAGATAAACATTAAAGATTTTCAATTTTTTTCTGAAAAATGCTATAAAAAAGGCTCGCTGTTTAGCAAGCCTTCATTTTTGTTTGGGATTTAGTCTTCTCTTTTTTTGTAGCTTCTCGCAGGTTTATCACCAAAAGTCACTGGCGCACTTTTCTTTCGTGCTGTCCCGTTACTAAACTTTTGGAAGCTTCCTGCTCCACCTGAGCTCGCTTTTCCTGCATAGCTTTTTGATTTTCCGTATGCCGGTTTTGCACTTCTTGTGCCCTTGTAAGTTGAACTTCCTGTTCCGCCCTCGGTGCTGTCAGTTTTGTGATATCCGCTTGTGCTGGCTGGTTTACGGTAATCACTATCACTGCTTGGTCTACCTTCGCCACTTGCGCCACGGTATCCACCAGTGCTTGGTCTGCCTTCACCGCTTGTTCCACGATATCCGCCAGTACTTGGTCTGCGTTCTCCGTTTGAACTACTTTCACCACGGTATCCGCCTGTGCTTGGTCTTCCTTCTCCACTTGCACCACGATATCCGCCTGTGCTTGGTCTGCTTTCTCCGCTTGAACTGCTTGCTCCGCGGTATCCTCTTGTTGTGCCTTCTTCTCTGCGATAACCGTCACTGCTTGACCTGCGTTCTCCGCCTTCATTGCTTGCGCCACGGTATCCGCCGCCACTGCTTGGTTTGCGTTCTCCGCTTGCACTGTTTGCAACACGGTATCCCGCTCCGCTTGGTCTGCGTTCACCACTTGAGCTACCCGGTCTGCGGTCTCCGCTTGACGCGCCATCTCTATTATAAGTGCCTGTAGAAGTTCTGCGTCTGGCAGGAGCTTCACTGCTGTTGGCAGAATAGTTTCTTGTACTTGCCGGCTTCACTCTGCGGTCAGTTTCAACGTCAATTGCTCCTTGTTCCCAAACTGGAGCAAATTCATCTGCATTTTCCTGTTTAGGTTTTTCAATAGTGCGAGTTCCTTGATTTTGACCGGCACGTGAGTATTGATTATCATTTGAACGCGGGCGTGAGTATTGACCTTCTCCACCTCTGTATGAAGAACTACGGTTTGAGCGTGGGGCTTGACCTTCACTTGAGCGTGAGGCTTGACCTTCACTTGAGCGTGAGGCTTGACCTTCACTCGTGCGAGGAGCATCACTTCTGCTTGGACGGCTGTATTCTCCTTCACTTCTGCTTGCGGACGGCTTTCTTTCTGTGCGTGAATATTGACCTTCGCCAGTGCGAGGAGCATCACTTCTGCTTGTACGGCTGTACTGTCCGTCTCCCGATTGGCTACGGCTTGAGCGTTGTGTGCCTTCAGATGAACGCGCGGCACCGCTTCTTGCTTGTGATGGTCGTCTATCTGAAGATGATGAGCTATAATTCCTGCTACCTTGTGATGATGACCTTTCTGAAGACCTTCCTCCGCGTCTTGGTCCTGATGAACCGCTTCCGCCTCTTGGCAATTCTTCTGAGGTTTCAACTGCAAGTCTGCGATTTGCAAATTTTCCGCCACTTAATGTCAACAATTCGTCGGCAATTTCTTTTCTCACTGTAACGAACGAGAATATGTCTAATATTTTGACTTCTTCAATGTCTTCTGATTTGATTGTAGTATTTGAAATGATATATTGAATCATTTTCCCTTCAGTCAAGTCATCTTTCGCTCCGACATTCAAAAAGAATTTTTTGCCGGTATCTTCTTTTCTTCTTGATTTGTTCAATTTTTCCTCGCTTAGACCCTCGAGTTTAAGTTCTTTTATTGGAGAGCCTGTCAATTTTTCATAAAAATTCAGCTTGTGTATATCACGGGAGGTAACAAACGAATATGCGATACCCGTCCTGTTTGCTCTCGCAGTTCTGCCTATGCGGTGAATATAATATTCTTCATCGAGCGGTACGTCATAATTGAAAATCGCTTCAATATTGTCAACATCGATGCCTCTGGCAGCAACATCAGTAGCCACCAAAATATTGATTTTCTTGTCACGATAACTGCGCATAACAGTATCACGGACACGCTGTCTCAAATCGCCGTGAAGTGATGCGGAAAGAAATCCGTCAGCATCAAGTTGTTCATCAAGTTCTGCTGCTTTGTGTTTCGTGTTTGTGAAAACCAACACAAATTTGAAGTCCTGCTCTTTAATGATTCTTTTGAGCGCTTCGTATTTTGTTGTCTCTTTGAGTTTCACATAATACTGAACGATTGGAGGCATACTCTCTCCCTCAATCGTGGTTTTGATTGAAACCGGGTCTTTTTGATATGCAGTGGAAATTTCGAGAATTTCTTTTGGCATTGTTGCAGAAAAAAGCATACTTTGCACTCTTCCCGGCATTTGACCCAAAATTGAATCAATATCCTCTTTGAAACCCATATTTAGCATTTCATCTGCTTCATCAAGAACGAACATTTTTGTGCCGTGAAGTTTGAGAGTTCTGCGACGCAAATGGTCGATAACTCGCCCGGGTGTTCCAACAATGATTTGTGGCTTCTTGCGTAATCCTGCAAGTTGACGCTCTATTGGTTGTCCTCCGTATACGGCTAATATTCTAAGACCTGTCAAATGTGTAGCAAGTTTTTTAAGTTCGGTTTCAGTTTGCATAGCAAGTTCTCGTGTCGGGCAGAGAATGACTGCTTGCACGAGCGGATCATTTACGTCCGCCATATTTACGATAGGCACTCCAAACGCACAGGTTTTTCCTGTTCCCGTTGGTGCTTGTGCAAGACAGTCCTTGCCGTTTAGAATGTGAGGTATTATCTCTGATTGAATTGGAGTAGGTTCAGTAAAACCCATATCTGCAATTGAATCTTTCACCTCTTGTTTGATGTCAAGTTCAAAAAATGTTTTCAAATTGTCCTTTGTAAGTCTATTTATTTATTTTATATAAGTTATTATTTGCTCTAAAATATATATTATTTACAAGTGTACACTAAAAAATCAAAAATCCAAAGCGAATGCAAATAAAAACCGTTTGGTTTTCTATTATTTCCGAATTTGCTCAATAGTTGTCGAGGAAAGAGAAAAAAAATTATTATTTTGCAAAATTTGACAAATTATTACAATTCAATTTCTATATTTGTATATTTCTATTACTTGTTTTTTTATTTAACTTTAAGTGTTTATATTTTATTCTTTTTCTAATAATTTTTTCTAATAATCAAATTTGTTTAGCTTTTTTTACTACATATGTACTTGGGCTTTAAGCCCAAGATAAAATTCTACGTTCCTTATTTCAGTAAGATAATTTAATCTATTTTAGTAACGATAATATTAACGGCAGCAACATTTACAGAATCTTCACCAATATTGATAATTTCAACAATTTGAGTAGTATGAATCGCTACATCAACAATTGCGAAATTCGATAATGTTTCAGTACTTCCTGCATCAATTGTTGCATAAGCTTTTGAAGCTACGTCAATAACTCCACCAACTCTTAAACCAATTTCTGCATTAACTTCTACTTCCCCACCTGTTATCGTCACTGCGTACAATACTTTATACAAACCAGGCAACAATATAACTAATCCGCTATTTAGCGTGATAATTCCTTCTGAATTATTATAGTCTGTTGTAATCGGGTCAATTGTATCTCCAGTTTCATATAAATTTTCCGCTGTTCTTACAAATCGAGCTGTGAAATTTGCTTTTTGAAAGGGTGGAAAAGGTGGAAAGGGTGGAAAGAGTGGACATGGCGGGCAACAAGGTGGACAACAAGGAACGCATGGAGGACATAGCGGAAGAGGTCTATGCTGCGGATCCATCGGAAGTTGATTTTGTTGTTGCTCTGATTGATCAACAACTTCATTAGATTGTGTCAAAGGCCACGGATGCGGACACGGCGGAAAAGGATGTGGGAAAGGTGGCGGATTGATAATTCGAATTGTTACCGGTGGACAAACCGGTGGACATGGCGGGCATGGCGGCGGACAACAATTGTTGTATCCACAATTATTGCTACACCATCCGCCACATCTACATCCATTGCCTTGGGGAAAAAAACTCATAATAGTACCCTCCTTTGAGCATAACGCTCTAGTTTATACTATGTCTATATAAGTTTTAATGCTTATTGTTTTCTTTCTATTTTCAATAAACAACTGTTTTTGCCTGAAAATATATTTATAAAAAAATAACTTTATTTATATATTTTGAAACTTGTTTTACTAAAAAAGCGTCGACTGTTTAGTCGACGCTTTTTTCACAATAACTACTTTAAGTTACAGAACTTATATATTAAGTATTCGTTCGGCATTTTTAGAGAGAATTGCCTCGTTGATTTCGTCAGGAAGTTTCATCGCTAAAAATCTATTCAGTTCCTCATCGTGACGCCACATTGGGAAATCAACTCCAAACATAAATTTTTCCCATCCTAAATCAAAAAGCAATTTCTTTGCTCTGTCGGCAGGAAACTTGAATAATGTTGATGAAGTGTCAAAGAATATATTGCCCACATTTTTGTATACTAATGCTTCGTCCCATCTTGAATAACCGCCAAAGTGAGCCGCTATCGAAATCAAATTTGGAAATTTCTTCGCTATTTCAACCATTCTGTTTGCTGATGAATATTCAAATCTTGAATCGCCTGTATGAAACAATATAGGAAGTCTACCTTGACATGCTTCATAAATTTTCATTGCCTTTTGTTCATTTATAAAGAAAGCTTGAAAATCAGGATGCAACTTCAGACCTCTGAGTCCTGCTTTCATTATTCTTTCAACTTCACTATCAACTTCAGTTTCTGTCATATCAGGGTGAAGCGTTGCAAAACCAACAAACTCCGGATGCTGCCCTACTTCATGAATTATAAAGTCATTTATGCTTTTGACCTGTTCTTTTTTTGTGGCTGTCGAATGCACGACATATTTTTGCACTCCGATTTTACTTCCGCTTGCAATAAGATCCTCTGAGGTTGCGCCAACTCCCGTCATTTTTATGCTATAAAAGTTGCCTATATTTTCTTTGGCTTTTAGAGCTATTTTTTGTGGATAGATATGTGCGTGTGTATCAATTATTTTCATTTATTAATGCTCCTATGTTGAAATTATAGTCATTTTTGATAAATAGTCAATTTAATAGGCGTCTTAACGAAAAATTTATGTATATTAACAATTTTATTTGTCCAAAATCCATCGAGGGCAATATGATACAAATCGAACAAACATTAGAAGAAATGAAATCCATTTTTTTGGGCAGTTCCGATCTTTTTGTGCGCAAGCTTGTTTCGGGCGGAACTTCTTTGGCTTTCGTATTCCTTGATGGATTAACGGACAAAGATTTGTTGGAAAGAGATATTCTTCGTCCGCTACTTCAGGCAAAAGAGTTTGCTCCACCCTATGCCGAAACGCTGAGACAAACGACATTTTTTTCTGAGGAAATCAAACAATATGATACCGCAGAGGAAATTTGCACAAATATTGCGCAGGGTGATATTGCTCTTGTTATTGATGGCGCCGAAAAATTTTATTTATTTTCGCTTCGAAAATATAATACACGCTCAATCGTTGAACCGCCTAGTGAAAGTGTGAGCAGAGGTCCTCGTGAGGGTTTTATTGAAGATATGAAAACCAACGTATCTCTTATAAGACGGAAAATTCGTTCGCCAAAGCTTGTCGTTGACACAGTAAAAGTAGGCAAATATTCAAGTACTCCGATATCTATCTGTTATATCAACGGAGTTGTAGACGATAACATTGTTTCAAAAGTCAAGGAGCGAATCTCAAAAATTGATATAGACGGTATAATTGACAGCGATTATATTGCAAGATTTTTGGAAGAGCGGAAATTCTCTATTTTTAGTCAAGTAGCAGCTTCTGAAAAACCCGATATTATTGCCGCAAAAATGCTGGAAGGGCGACTGTGCGTTATTGTTGACGGTTCTCCGGTGGTCTTGACACTGCCTTATGCTCTTGTAGAAGATTTGCAAGATAGTTATGATTACTACAATAATTCTTGGCGCTCATCTATGGTGAGAGCTATTCGACTTATGGGAGGATTGCTAACAGTTCTTCTTCCCGGAGCTTACGTTGCGTTGCAATCGTATCATTACCAAATGCTGCCTCTAAAATTCCTACTCACTCTTTTGTCTTCGATAAAAGGCTTACCGTTTACTCCCGAAATCGAGATGCTCATAGTTCTAGTGCTATTTGAGATTCTGAGTCAAGCTAGCATTCGAATGCCACGGCTTATGGGTGTTTCTCTTTCTATCGTCGGCGCTATTGTGCTCGGTGATACTGCTGTGAAAGCCGGAATAATAAGTTCTCCTGCGGTTCTTGTCACTGCGCTTTCCGCAATCGGAATTTTCTGCATACCCGATCAAGTTGCTCAAATGAGCATTCTGCGTTTTGCATTTCTTTGCGTAAGCGCGGTTTTAGGATTGTATGGAATACTGTTTTGTTTGATTATTCTTGTATGTTACTTGGCAAGTATAAACGGCTATGGCACGCCTTTCCTTGCGCCTTTTGCCCCAGTTATCGTGCCCGACCTTAAAGATTCTATAATCGTGGACAGTGTAATAGGAATGAAAAAAAGACCATTCTCCTTCCCTAATAAAAATCGCAACAGACAGCCTGTAGAAAAAACTGAAAATGAAAAATAATATTTTACAAAAAAACGAAATATATAATCGTCAGTTTGCCGTGTTGATATTTTTCTCTGCATTGATTTTCAAGCTGTCACGACTTCCGCGACTGGTGTCTGTCACAATCGGCAATATGGTACTTATGGTCGAGTTAGTTTTATGCATAATTGATATTTTGCTGTTTATCCTTATTTATTATTACATTTCAATAAATGGTTTTGAGCTTTCTCAAAAAAATTGCCCTATCGCCCTCAAAATTTTACTCGTCCTCCTTCTTATAATATTTACCGGGAAATTTATTCTGTACTATTCTTCCGGAGCGACCTTTATTATTAGTTCGCTTTTTCGCTCAATAGCTCCTTATATTATAATCGTCACTTTCATTCTACCAATTTTTTATCTTGCATACAAAGGAATTGTTTCAATTGCGAGAACAGCTGAAATTTTCTTCATTTTGGTTATTGCTCTATTATTTTTTGACTACACTTTTTTGCATGGCGAAATGGATTTCGACCGTTTGAAACCTCTGTTCACTATGAGTGTTGGTGACTTCACTGTCAATATGAATTCTTTTGGTTTGTGGATTGGCGACTTGTTGCCGTTTCTTTTTATCAAGATGAAAAAACATAAATTTCCTTATGTAGCTCTTGCAGTGCCTGTGACTTATGGGTTTATTATTTTAAATATTATTATTTCTATTGCTATATTTGGCGGAGCTTTATTCTTAATTGAAAATATTTTAGTTATAATTCCTACTTTCAACGAATTCGCATCAACTCTGGGAAAACTTGAATGGGCAGGTCTTATTCCTTGGTTCATTATGATAGTTATTTATTTATCGTGTTTACTTTGGGGCTGCTTTGAAATTGGTGAATTCCTATTTCGCAAGCGAACCGTCTTTGCAGGAATATATGTGGGCGCAATAATAATTTTTCTCTTATCAGTCAAATCGATGCAGTATGTTATAAATATGGCTACAACACAATTTGTGAGCATTGCATTTTGGTGTGGCAATTCAATTTTGCCTCTTGCGCTTTTGTTGGTCGCAATTATATCTAAACGGAAAAACGAAAAACAAAAGATAATGCCTGAAAAAGAAAATGCTCCAATTCTTTTGAATGCTCCTGGGAAACATGAAGTAACTTCGTCTGAAATTCAAGAAAAAAATTCTGTGAACTCAACAACAATCGTATTGCCCGCTCCTTCAAATCACGGAGGTGAAAAATGAACAAAATACTTCGCGCAAAATGGCTTGTAGTATTTTTGGCACTCTGTGTCATGATTTTCTTTGGTCGTTCAGTTTCAATCAACGTACTGACTGACAATGCCGTTGTTTTGGGTTTAGGTATCGATTATACAGAAGAAGGATACGATGTTTCTGCCCAATCTATTGTGCCACAAGCTTCAAGTTCCGGTAACGCTTCTTCAAAAAAATACGTAATATTTTCTGCTGTTGACAAGAGTTTGAGCGGCGCACTTTCCCAAATTGGAGAGAAGATGGGTATGATAATTTCCCTCACGCACTGCAATATCATTATAGTTTCAAAAGATGCGCTTGAAATTGGCTTAAATGAAGAAATACAGAATTTGGTTAACGGGTGGTTTTTGACGCTGCACGCTTTGATCGTTGGCACAGAAGAAAAGCCTATTGATATTCTTTCCGCTGAAACTCCCGTTTCTGTATCATCTGCCGAATACCTTCAAACTTTGCTTTTGGAATCAATATCATTCAGCAATCTCACCCGATACAAGGTGAAAGACTATATTGTTGACAATTATACTCAATCCGCAGTATCTGCTATTGCATTTTTAGAACGTGCCGAATTGCCTGAAAATTCAGTTTCTAGCCCTACGGGCGAAACGATTTCGACAAAACAGTATGAATACAACTTAACCAAAAATATTATTGTCGGAGACAACGTTGTGCCTTTCACAGTTGAAAAAGATATTGCGCAATGTATAAATTTTTTGAAAATCAAAGAAAACGGAGGTATGCTAACCATTGATTTTCCCGAAGGTGAGGTTGCGCAATTAGAAATTATAAGCACGAAAGGAAAACTAAAATTCTCAGAAGGTGTTGTTGAAGCCTCAATCAAAATGAATCTCGTTCTCAGAGAATTTGTTGAAGAAGATGAAGCTATATCGCTTTTTTTGATAAGTGAAGAAAAATTGAAAGAGATAATTTTGAAAACTGAAGCAACGCTAACACAATCGTTAAAAAACACTTTTCAAATTTCGCAAGAAACCAATGTAGACTTTTTATTATTAGCCGAAGGAATGTATCGAAAATTTGGCTATACCTGGGAAAAGCCTGCAAATTTTTTGCAAAATCTTGAATTCAAGACTTCTGTTCAAGTAACATTCAAAAGAGGTTGAAATCTCTTTTCCATGTTGTGTATTGCAAAAGTCCCGTTTTCTTTTTAGAAAACGGGACTTATTTGAAAATAATCTTTTTTTATCATAAAACTTTTTCTTAAAATATGTCTACTTCTTTTCTTTCACCAAGTTTTCATAATGTTCAAAAAAGCAAGCAACAACGCAATGCTTTTTGCTCCTTGCAATGTTGAAACGGTTTCCACCACGGTATTATGCATCACTTTATTTTGCTTGTCCAATTCGTCTTGAGCTTTTTCAACGAATTGTCCAGAGACTCCCTTAATATTATCTTCCATTTCAAAAGCATTTGCCCGTCGCGGTATGCAAACACGCTTAATTTTGGCATATTCTCCGGCCATTCTCTTCATTGTCTCGTCACTCGGCAAAAGATAATCCATAGCTCACCTCGCAATAGTTTATTCACGACTATGCCAAATTGTGCAAAAAAGAAAACACCGTTTTCACGGTGTTTTCTTATCGTTTTGAAGTTTGTTCATCACTATTGACAGACTTGGTTCAAATTTTGATTGATTTTTGTGGGTTATGCCTCTTCTCCGCCATTATTCGTTGGTGCTGTTGCCTCATCTGCGATTTCACTTTCTTTTGTTTCACTAGCTACTGTTTCTGCAACTTCACCTTCAATATTTTCATTCACGATAGGATTTCCGTTTTCATCAAATTCTATTACTTCTTCATCCTCGTGTGGCGTGAGTGCGATTGAAACAACATTGCCTTCTTCTTTAAGCTTCATAATTCTGACGCCTTGAGTTGCACGACCAATCTTTGAAATTTCATCGGCTTGAACTCTTATAATAATTCCATTGTCTGCTATCATCATCACATCAGTATCGGCAGGAATAACTTTCAAATTGACAAGTTTGCCTGTTTTTTCACTAAATACCCCTGCTTTGACTCCCTTTCCTGCTCTGCCTTGAAGTGGATAATCAACAAATGAAGAGCGTTTTCCATAACCTTTTTCAGTTATTGTCAAGATTTCGCAATCCTCACTCAAAACTGCCATATCAACAACTCTTTCTCCTTCTTCGAGCCGCATGCTCTTGACACCTTGAGCACTGCGACTTGTCGGACGAACCTGAGTTTCAGAGAAGCGGATTGAAAGACCGTTTGTCGCTGCCATAATAAGCTCATTTTCACCACTTGTGATAACTGCAGTAATCAGTTCATCATTATCTACAAAAGTGATAGCTTTCTTTCCGTTTTTCTTTATGCTTGCGAATTCACTGAGTGGAGTTTTCTTTATAAGTCCGTTCTTTGTGGCAAGCATCAAGAAGCCTTCGGGATTTTCTTTGATTGGAAGTATAGCGGTAACTTTTTCCTCTGGCAAAATCTGAAGAAGATTTATCATCGCACGACCACGCGCTGTACGCTGTGCTTCCGGGATTTCGTAACCCTTCATTGAGAACACTTTCCCGAAGTTTGTGAAGAATAATAGTTGTTCGTGAGTATTTGAAACAAGCATATTCTCAACAAAGTCTTCCTCTTTGGCTTTATG
The DNA here is from genome assembly GCA_028710495.1 of Clostridia bacterium. Classification (GTDB taxonomy): domain Bacteria; phylum Bacillota; class Clostridia; order Christensenellales; family CAG-917; genus STD2-102. The sequence goes on along the minus strand of JAQUST010000013.1, from coordinate 8,354 downwards.
CGCCGTAATACCCATACCGCCTCTACGCTGTGATTTGTATTCTGTCACCGGCATACGCTTGATATAACCAAAGTGAGTCATAGTCACAACAATGTCTTCGCGGTCGATAAGGTCTTCTATATTGATTTCAGAATAATCATAACTTATTTCGCTCTTTCTTGGTGTACCGTATTTTGTCTTTATATCGGTCATCTCTTCGATAATGATATTTTTGACGGCATCTTCACTCGAAAGAATAAGCTTATAATTCGCAATTTCTGTTTGTTTGAGCAACAACTCATCGTTGATTTTTTCAACTTCCATACTTGACAAGCGTTGGAGTTGCATAATCATAACTGCATTTGCCTGCTTTTCTGAAAGCAAGAAGCGCTCCATAAGTTTTGTCATCGCATCTTGTCGGTCAGTTGATTTCTTTATTGTTTCGATGACTTCATCAATGCTTGCAAGTGCAATGGCAAGACCGTGCAAAATATGTTCTCTTTCTTCCGCTTTGTTCAATTCAAACTTTGTACGGCGTGTGATAACATCTTCTTGGTGCACAATGTATGCGTTAAGAATTTGCTTCAAATTCATGATTTTTGGCACACCGTTGTCAAGAGCAAGCAAAATCATGCTGTTATTGATTTGCAAACTGGTCTGCTTGTAAAGCGTGTTGAGCACAACTTGCGGATTTGCATCTCGCTTGCATTCGATAACAATACGCATACCTGTGCGGTCAGTTTCTTCAGCTATGTCAGAAATTCCTTCAATTCTCTTGTCCTTGACTTGGTCTGCAATAGTCTCAATAAGTTTGGCCTTGTTGACCTGATATGGAAGCTCGGTAATAATAATTCTTGATTTTCCGTTTGGAAGCTCTTCTATGTCTGTCTTAGCACGAATGATTGCCGTTCCTTTACCAGTGCGGTAAGCTTGACGGATTGCCGCTCTTCCCAAAACCAATCCGCCCGTTGGATAATCAGGAGCGGGAATAAATTCACAAAGGTCATCTATCGTCATTTCAGGGTCTCTCATCAAAGCAATAGTTCCTTCGATGATTTCATTAAGGTTGTGAGGTGGAATTGATGTTGCCATACCGACTGCGATACCATCAGAGCCGTTTACAAGCAAATTTGGATATCGGGATGGCATAACGGTTGGTTGCATTCTGGTGTCATCAAAGTTCGGATACATATCAACCGTGTTTTTGTCAAGGTCACGAATCATCTCGGACGCAATTTTGCTCAATCTGGCTTCAGTATATCTGTATGCAGCGGCAGGGTCTCCATCAACCGAACCAAAGTTTCCGTGTCCGTCAACAAGCGGGCAACGAATACTGAAATCCTGCGCCATACGAACCAACGCATCATAAACCGAACTGTCGCCGTGTGGATGATATTTGCCCAACACGTCGCCAACAATCAGCGCGCATTTACGGTAAGCGTGGTCAGAAGTCAATCCAAGTTCGCTCATCGAGTACAAAATTCTGCGGTGAACAGGTTTCAAACCGTCACGGACATCAGGAATTGCTCGGGACACATTGACTGCCATCGCATAGGCGATAAACGATTTTTTTATCTCGTCTTCAACCTCGACATTTAATATTTTTGAATCATTTAAATGTTGTACATAATCTCTTATTTTTTCCGGGTGCTTTGCCATAAATCCTCCTAAATATCAAGGTCTTCAACGAGTTTTGCATTTTCCTCGATGAAGGCTCGGCGGAGCTCTGGTTGCTCGCCCATAAGAAGTGTGAACAACTCATCCGCTGATATCGCATCCTGCATAGTAACTTTCAAGAGCGTGCGGGTTTGTGGACACATCGTTGTTTCCCAAAGTTGGTCTGCGTTCATTTCGCCCAAGCCTTTGTAACGCTGAAGTTCGCTTCCGCTCTTTCTTCCGTTTTCAGTAAAGAAAGTTTCGAGCTCTTCATCGTTGTAGAAATAGTTATCTGTGCGGTTTCTCGTAATTTTATAGAGAGGAGGTTGAGCAATATACACATGTCCATTCTCAATCAACGGCCTCATAAAGCGGAAAAAGAACGTAAGCATCAAAATACGGATATGCGAGCCGTCGACGTCAGCATCTGTCATACAGATAATGCGGTTATAGCGAAGTTTGCTCTCATCATATTCGTTGTTGATACCACAACCGAATGCGGTTATCATCGTTTTTATTTCTTCATTTTCCAATACTCTGTGAAGTCTTGCTTTTTCGACGTTCAAGATTTTACCACGCAACGGAAGTATAGCCTGAAATCTACGGTCACGACCTGTTTTCGCTGTGCCGCCCGCGCTGTCTCCCTCAACAAGATAAATTTCACAAACTGAGGAATCTTTATCTGTGCAATCGGCAAGTTTTCCTGGCAAAGTCGTGCTTTCAAGAGGACTTTTTCTGCGTGCAAGTTCCCTTGCATTTCTCGCCGCTTCCCTCGCTCTCTGCGCCGTGATAGACTTCAAAATAAGGTCTTTGGCTTCTTTAGGATGTTCTTCCAAATAAGTACCAAGTCCCTCTTGTACGCTCTTTGACACTGCCGTACGCATACTGCTGTTGCCAAGTTTCGTTTTTGTTTGTCCTTCAAACTGCGGGTCTGCCAGTTTTACTGAAATAACAGCCGTCAAACCTTCGCGAACATCTTCGCCGGACAATTTGTCATCGCCTTTCAAAATGCTTGCCTGTTTGGCGTAGTCATTGATGACTTTTGTGATTGATGTTCTGAAGCCGTCAAGGTGAGTTCCGCCTTCTTCCGTGTTTATGTTGTTTGCAAAAGCCAAAATGGTTTCATTGTAGCTGTCGTTGTACTGCATTGCGATTTCAATCTCGCTGTCCACATAAACAGCGTCAAAATAAATGACGTTCGGGAAAATGGTATCTTTGTTTTTGTTTATATTTTCAACAAACGAAACGATACCTCCTTCATAACGAAATGTTTCAACACGTTCTGTTTCCCCGCGCAAATCGCTGATAACGATTGTCAATCCTTTATTCAAGTAGGCAAGTTCGCGCAGTCTTGATTTCATAGTTTCATAGCTGAATTCGATTGTCTCAAAGATTTCATCATCTGGGAAAAATGTGATTGTAGTTCCCGTTTCAGTGGTTTCTCCCGTCACAGCCAAATCACTCTCTGGAATACCGCGGTGATAGCGCTGTGAGAAAACCTTGCCGTCATGTCTTACTTCAACTTCAAGAGTTTCCGATAATGCGTTGACGCACGAAACACCAACACCGTGGAGTCCGCCCGAGATTTTGTATCCGCCGTTGCCGAACTTTCCGCCGGCATGTAGTTTTGTCAAGACAACTTCAACTGCCGATTTTCCCTCCGACTTAATGATTCCCGTCGGAATTCCTCGACCGTTATCTCTGACGCGCACTGCTCCGCTTTTTAGGATTTCGACTGTGATTTTATCACAAAAACCTGCAAGCGCTTCGTCAATACTATTGTCCACAACTTCACTCACGAGATGATGCAATCCCCTGCTTTCAGTTGAGCCGATATACATACCAGGGCGCTTGCGAACGGGGTCAAGCCCCTCAAGCACCTGAATATCGGTTTCATTGTAGCTATGTTTAACCTCATTCATTGACTTTTTCTCCTCATAAATATATATTATACGATAATATATTTATTATCATATATATAGTACTTACTTAGTATATCATCTAAATATTGAAAAGGCAATAAAATATTGCAATTTTGGAGTAGTCAATATCGCGTAAAATTATTACGTGCCACAATCAGTAAATCCCGCAAATTGAAAAAAGACCTTCGGGCTTCTTCATAGTGCAAAATTCCGCAATAGTCTTTCTCTCATCTTCAATTCTTAGGCTTTTTTCTTGACTTCACGGTCTTTGTGGTGTAAATTTTTCTTAAAGTTGTACACAAAAGATAAGGAAGTTATTATGATAGGCCAAAAGCCAAAGAAATATTTTTTAGGCGTTTTCTTTTTTGTTTTCGCCCTTATATTCGAATTTTCGAACCTGTCGTTATATTCATATTCGACAGCGCACCACTTTTCTTCGATCGCTTACGCTATTGACGCTCCCTCAAACCTTACCGCAGAATTTACTGATGAAAAATGTTTTGCAAAATGGAGTGGAGTTGATGGCGCTTCTTACTACAATATTCGCCTAAACACCGTTCTTGTCTGCGAAAATCAATTTTTTCCCTATGCGGAATGTTCTTTTGAAATAACAAATTATGTACTTTCTCCCGACTATTACCTTTTAGAAGTTTGCACTGCTGATGACAACGGTGATTTGTCAGAATACGCGAGCTTCAATTTCACCGTGCATGGCACCCTATCGACCCCGCAAAATCTTTCTGTCAACGGCAATATGCTTTTATGGGAATCTGTCGATTATGCGGGAAGTTATCAAATTAAAATCAATTCCATTTTAGCTGGCACGGTTTTCGACACCTCTTTTGATTTAAGCGGTATTTTGGCTCTTTCTTCGGCTTACACAATAACCGTGACTGCAATCCCCGAAACTAGCGACCTACTTCGCTCAAACTCTATTCCACAATCCTTGATCCACTCATTTTCCGAACAACTAGCTTCTCCTCAAAACGCCTCTATCGCATGTTTCAACGGAGAGTATTTTCTTTCGTGGTCGGGTTCAGCCCAAGCGAATCGCTATTATTATTGTGACAAATCCGCATACTCAAATGAATTATCGCTTTCAGAGCTGGAGAGCATTATGTCTTGCACATCGGATTGCTATGCTCGTGTGACTGACCTTTTTTCGGAAAATGCAACAACAATTATATTGGTTGCCGCAAGTGCCGACAACAGGCTGTCGCAGATTGTTGAAATAAATTTGCTGAATATTTAGCGCTGTTGAATATCGAGAGCGCAACAATAGCTTTCGATAATAAAAATTATTGCTCTTAAATATAGAGCAAAATGTCTTTAAAAAACAAAAATGCTGTTTGCTGTTGCTTTAAATGACTTTATAAAACAAAATGCTGTTTACT
>JAQUST010000013.1:0-3303 GCA_028710495.1 Clostridia bacterium | reverse complement strand
TTTATAAAACAAAATGCTTTTTGATGAGCGTAAACGAATTTATAAAACAAAATTGCTTAATAAAATGAAAAAACTTATTTCAAAATTTCAATCGTTATTATCTCTCCGCAAATTCTTACTTGCGGTGCTATTGCTTTGCTCAGCTTTTTGCCTATATGCTTGCAACACTGATGAAGATGCATCTGCGGCAGTAGCAGGCTTTACCGTATCTGGACAAATTGTAACAATTGACGGCTGTCTAGCAAATGTCAGCATTTTGAAAAATGGGGAAGACTTCTTCCCTTCAGTCACAACAAATACTTATGGCATTTTTTCCGCCTTCAATCTTATTGACGGCGACATCTTGAGCTTTGAACGCTATGGGTATTCTTTTTCTCCAAATTTACACACCGTGAGCAAAAATCTTTATGACCTGCGAGTTACCGCAACCGAAGTCTCAAACCCTTCTTCCGATGCCAGTGAAGACGAAAATCCGCAAGAAGGTGATAACACCGAAAAAGCCACCTTATCGCTTCTATCGAATAATATGTCGCTCATCACAGATGTTAGCGGTGAATGGAGCGCGGGCGCCGTAATACCGCTCACAGCAATCGAAAGCGACGGTTGGAGCTTTGTCGGCTGGTATCAATCTAATATTTTACTAGACAATGGAACTTCTCTTTCTCTTGAATTTACGCTATTGGAGACCACAACCATTGAAGCGAGATTTGAAAGCATTCCGCTTTCACCTGTCTTGTTGTGGAATGAAGAAAGTTATATTCTATCGTGGTCGCAATGTGAAAATGTGGTAAGCTACAATATTTATGATGGCGAAACACTTATCAAAACAGTTTCAACTCTGGAAGTTGTTTTAGAAGATGTGCTTGAAACAGGAGAACATATTGTTTATGTTGAAGCTATCGGCGATGAAACATATTCGGGCAGGGCTTCACGCAAAACACAACTGACTTTAACATGCAAAGAACGCATTTTAAGCGCGAAAAACACTGGTTTTCTGCAAAATAATGATGGCAAATTTTTGATTTTCGGACTTTCTGCGGACACTGCAGAAAGCGATAATTACGCAGATGGCTTTGCTTTGCAGCTTCAAAAAGACAACGCGATATGGTGTGCAAATATTGCACTCTCAGACTTTGAGAATGGAACTCAATTTCCTGCTGCCGAAGATGCGGCAGCTTATTCTCAGATGAATATTATCCTTGAGTTTTCGCCTTCTTACTCTCTTGCAACCGATGACTTATCCAATTTTGAATCATATTCATTATCTCTTTTATCTGCACTATCTCTTCAAACTATAAATGGAGTTCAATACAACACCTTGAAATTTGATATTGCAAGCTTGACAGCGAGCAATATGTTTGACTTGATTTCTTTATACAATAACAATATTGTCGCAGGAACAACTGCACAAAACCCCGACCTTGACAGCTTGTTCACATCCGTTGGCGACTACATTTTCACCGTAACCGCCACAACTCAAAATGAAAACCTCCACAATTCCGAGCCCGTTTCTATGACATATGCTTACTCTCCGGAACTCAATAAGCCTTCTTCACTGGTTTTTAGTGATGACCTTTTATACTTTTGCGACACAAATTCTTCTCTTTTGACAAACAGTAATCTATATGCTTATGGCGAGATTTTGTATTTTGAAATAATACTGAACGGAGTCAAAGTCGCAACAATTTCCTCTGATGATTGCGTACTATCGGCATCAGAACAAACCGAAACACAGACTCATTGCTGTAGCCTTTCGAATTTCTTGCCAGAAAATTCTAATAACCTTTCGTCAATTTCAATAAGAGTAATATCATCTGGATATATCTCCTCAAATATTGAAACCCTCTTCCTCGTCCCATAAATTTGGAGACAAAAATTACATATTCATTTATTTTGTTAGATACATTTTATTGTAATTGCGCCAGCTCTCTTTATATGCTCTCATTTTCACTTATATTTAATAAAAATTATTACTGCAGAATTGCTTACCCACTCTGTATCAATTTTCCTTTCTCATTTCCCTTTCTCATTTTCCGCTCTCATTTTCCGCTTATATTAAATTAAAATCATCATTTTCCGCTCTCATTTTCCGCTTATATTAAATTAAAATCATCATTACCGCACTATTTGTGATCTAAATCAATTCCCCCTTTCTCATTTTCCGCTTGTATAAGTGCTTTCTCGTTATGACACCCTCTTTTTTCTACAGAATACAGAAATTGCAAAAACTAGTTTATTTCCGCCTATTTATCATTGATATGGCACAACATAAGAACTACAATCATTGCACATTCCATAATTCTCTTCATAACATGTCGAACACATCGATTTGCCACACTTTTGGCAGTAATAATCTTCTTCAAAAACTATGTTTTTCCCGCATGAAGCGCATTTTCTTTCCATTTTATCTCCTTATTGATTTTTCAATTTATAACTTTTTTACGCCTGAGAATATTTATAAACGTTTAACCTGCGTGTTGTTTTAGCACTTCACGTTTATTTTTTACCGCAGAACATAAGCTTATTTTGAAAATTAGCACGTTGCTCAATTAAGCTTTTGCCTTTATTATTGTCAAAACATAAGCAAATAGTCAAAATTTAGTTTTGTAAAGATTTTTGTTGTAAATCGTGTTTTTTGTAAACGCTATCCACTTCAAATTTTCTCAACTATATATCAAATACAATATTTTCACACTTAGTCAATGATTGAATTCGCAATATACATTCTTTTAGTCTAAAAACAGTTTCAATTGCCACATTTTTCTCTATCTAAACTCTAATTTCTATAAGTGTACTAGCATTACATTATAGTCTACTTGTTTACTGTCTCTATTTCTATTTTTTTTGCATTTATTTTTTAAGGTGAGATAGGTATTATTTTTACGTAGCATTCCGTCGTATTTATTCAAATTGCAATGCTCTTATATGTTGTGCATTAAAGGATTTTTTTCACATTAACGCTTAGTTATATATTTTAATTGTTTTTTTCTTAAATTATCTTTTAGTCTAATATAGAAATATAAAAGCAGGTACTCAAAATATAACAAAACAGTAGAGTAGCAGTCGCATTATTAAGACTTACGCTAATTACCTCAACTCAGTTTAACCGCGTTTCCAAAAACCGATTTTCAAATATCAAAACTTTCGCTTACAACGGCAGCTTTCACCAGCAGTCCTCACCAGCAGTCCTCACCAGCAGTCCTCACCAGCAGTCCTCACCAGCAGTCCTAACCAGCAGTCCTAACCAGCAGTCCTCACCAGCAGTCCTCACCAGCAGTCCTCATCAGCAAGTCCTCATCAGCA
>JAQUST010000029.1 GCA_028710495.1 Clostridia bacterium | reverse complement strand
GTGCTTCTTTTTTTCATTCAATCAACATTTCAAATAAAATCTATTTCACAACCAAATAAAGCCTCAAAGCGTCTTCTAATTTCGCGATTTCAACGGGACACATTTTGTGAGTTAAAAGCGCTTTTTTCAATCCCAACCAAATTGAGCGTATCATCAGCGCATCACGGCTGTCTATTGCTGCCGCAAAGCCTTCAAGCATAACAAGAAAATCCGCTCGGTCTTCATCACTTATATTTGCAATTTTCACCTTGTCAACCACTGTCACAACAAGGTACTCAGTTTGATTTTGAAGCCCGTCATTTGCAAACTCAACTTCGTTTTTGACCATAGATTGAGCATATTCTTCCATATCGCCGTGCTCTATTAGTGACAACATCGCCTCTTTGAACGGTCTGAGAACTTTCACACAAAACTGAATATACGATTCAACAGCGCTGTCACTTGGGAAACATTTTATTATAAAATCATAAAAATCGCGCTTCCCTTGGTCGAACTCAAGCAAAAGGCAAATCACGATTGCAACTTTGTCTTTTGTGCCCATAGGCATACGGAATGAGCTTGAAGTGCCAAACGAGGCAAAACAACGCGACATCGCTTCTTCAAAATCAAAGCCTTCCTTTGCTATATCAACCGCCGCACGGAATTCATCATAATATGCGATACACTTCAGCAAAGATTTCATTTTCTTTGCCGACATAACGACTGGCGATGCAGCCATATCTTCTAGTATCGCAACGAAAGCATCCATTCCTTCCGTATATTCCATAATACCTCGCTTGCGGTTTTGTTACCGCTTAAATTCAAATATTCAAACTTATTCATCAACCCTGATGACAAGTTTTCAATAGCCTACATTTTAATATGCTATCAAATATAACTGTTTTTTACCAATTTAGTGTTAATTACTCCACAGTAAATTCGCACGAATTTACCAATGCAACAACGAATTACTTCATTGCTTCTTTATACCACTTTACAAACAAGTGTTAACTACTCCACCGCTTTTTGTATCAATTCACTAATAAGAAGCAAAACACTTCATCGATTCTTTGTAAAATTTTCAAACACAGTGGCGATTTTTGAAGTCGATTCGATGTGTCAAACAAACAGTTTATTATTTTATTTATCAATATACTTGTTGCAAACTTGCAATTTTTGCCGACAGTAAACAAACAGTTTACTCTTTGATTTAATATGTTTATTATATCAAAATTCGGTCAAAAAAGCAAGAGAAGACTTTTATCACACAAAAGAACTTGTAAAATGACTATCATTGTAGTAAACTATCGGTATGAAAAATAACAGAATTCGTTTTTTATCGCTAATTTTTGTTGTCGTCATTTTGGTTGCAAGTTTAACTTGTTGCACGGCATTTGGTGCTTATGGCAGCGAGGAATTTGACCAATACTGCGACGAACTTGTCTATTATATGTTAAATGGCGATGCTCTTTCGATCAACTTTTTGCTTTCAGATCCTGCTACTTATGGTTTGGAAAACAGCACTGCTATGCTTTACGTCCCAAATCTTGACGAAAATGATTACTATGATAGTTATTCAGCCTACGGAAGTCTAAATTCTGACCTTATGAATTTCAACTTTTCCGCACTGACCCAAAAACAAAAAGATACCTGGCAAATGCTTATGAATTCTTTTTCCGATGTCGCAAAAAAGAAAGACTATTTTTATTTGCAGAGCGGCTATCTTGGTTCAGTTTCGGGCACAAACTGCAATTTGCCTGTTGAACTGGCAGAATTCAAATTCACAAAGCTTCTTGACATCGACAATTATTTGTCGCTTCTTGAACAAAGCGAGAGTGCGTTCAAAACCTATTGCGACTATGAGATCATCCGAGTGAACAACGGTTATGGCAGGTCGGATGCAATATATCAAGGTATCGTAGACCAATGTTTAGGGTTTGCACCCGCAGGCGAAGACGCCAATAATTTTTTGGTTGCAAACTTTGATGCCAAAATCCATAGCTGTGATTTTTTGAACGATACTGAAAAAACGGAATACAAATCGCAAAATCTCACACTGTTGACAGAAAAACTTTTGCCAGCGTACCGCACTACTGCACAAACTATCCAAGCCTTTATTGGCAATGAAAACAATAATAATTTAGGTCTTTATCACTTTGAGGGCGGAGAGAGTTTTTACCAAATCATTTTCAATAGCAAAACCTCAACTTCCGACTCAATTCAAACTGCATACAACAATCTTTTGAGTTTTTTCAATAATTCTGTCACGACATATCAAACACTTCTCGCAAGCTATGACACAAAATATGACAAGTCAAATTTGGATGCAGATACCACTGCTCTCACGGCAAATCAGGATTTATCGATGTCTTCTTTGCAAACTGTTATTGCCACACTTGAAGATGAAATAGCAAACGATTTTCCAACGCTTCCCAGCACAATCCCGACAGCGACTTTCAATTATGTAGATGAATCGCTCGCCGATTTTTATTCTCCTGCTGCTTATTTCTTGTCAACAGCTGACAGTCTTTCATCTCCTGAAATTATCTATATAAATTCATATTCTTCCAGTGACTACAACACTTTTGAATTGCTTTCGCACGAAGGCTACCCTGGGCATCTGCTTCAAAATGCCTACTTCAAAAGCACCGATGTCAGTCCTGTTCGAAGATTGTTCGGCTTTACGGGTTATTCAGAAGGCTGGGGCAACTATGCGCAATTTTACACTTCAAAATATTATTCAGACGATGAGCGTCAATCTTTGGTGTATCAGTTATATTTGCAAGACAAAATAACAACAGGCATTTTGGTATCTCTTGTTGATATAGTTGTCAACGGTTTGGGCTATGATTTGAATCAAACTGCAAATTATCTCGCTAATTTCTACAACACGGAAGCTTCAGAGCTCACCGACTATGCACAAAATCTTATAGACTTTGTTGTTGAAAATCCTGCAAACTATCCCGCATATTATTATGGCTACTACAAAATGCTTGCGCTCCGCGACAGCTACAAACAAATATATGGCGAAAGCTATACCGACCTTAGCTTTCACACAGCAGTGCTAAGCGCAGGGCCAATGACGTTCGACCAACTTGAAGACAAGCTGCTTGGATAGTGTAACTATCTGACTGGTGGCTTGCTTTGTTGTTTGACAGTCTAGATTGCTTAGTTGTTTGACTATTTGGTTTGTCTAATTTATTGCGCTTAGTTGTTGTATTGCTTATTACTTTATTAAATGACTTACACAATTAAAGCATTAGCATAATTTGTAAATTCTGAAATAATCACTTTATTTGATTAGCGCTTTACAAATCAAATAAAAATCTATAAAATATAATTGTAGAAATTTGTTCAATACTTTCTTCAACACATTGGACAGAAAATCGCTCTAAAACGTATATGCAAATTCAAATTACAAAAGAATTTTGCACAAAAAATTTCACAATAAAAATTGAGCGACCAAAATTGATTAAAATTTTCCATACGGAGGCATATATGAAATCAGTATCAATAAACTTGAACCTAGCTGAACATGTCAAAAAATTTGTTTCGATAGCAGAAAAATACAATTTTGAAATTGACATTAGGAGCGGCAGACATGTCGTAAACGCAAAATCAATGCTTGGCATTTTCAGTCTTGATTTGAGTGAAGATGTTATTATCGAAATATTCAGTGATGAATGCGACGCATTTATTGAAGATATCAAAGAATTTATTGTCTAATTACTATTTCCCTTATCAAGTGCTAGTTATAAGTAAATGAAATTTTGCAGATTTTATAATGCTATATACAATACAACACTGAAAGACCGATTGAATTCTATCTGCTAAATTAAGTTATTAGTTGCCATAATTGAAGCTAATCAACAAAACTTAAATATATTCAAATTTTTACGCATTAAAAAAGAAGCTCTCAGAGCTTCTTTTTTGTTTATTTTATCTATTATTAGTACTGTTTCAAATTCACTTTTATTCACTAAAAACAGTAATATCGCACGAATTTACTTTAGACTAAAAAACAAACAACGCCATTGCGAGCAAAAATTGTGCAGCATAATATGTAACGTGAATGAAGATAACAAATCCGGGCTTGTTTTCATAGACAAGTTTTTCCACTTCATTGCCAGTCTCATCAATTTGCTTTTTATAAACAAAATATGTTTGTGAAAGTGCAAGGTCAGATGCAATAAACATAAGGCCGCCAATTGCCATAATAATCCAAAACGCTGTTACACCAGGAGTTACTATCAAGAAAATTATGTTTGCAGTCAGCATGAATGTGAGCAAAAACGCATACACAAGTGCAGGAACTTTGAATTTGCCATATTTCATTCCAAGCATAGGTCCGCCAAAAACTACTAAACAAGCAATAACCGTTGCTACAGCTATCGGCACAAGCAAAGTGACTAAGTTTCCAGTGTAGAATGTATAATAAACTGCCGTCAAATAGCTGATATGTCCAAGTGCAAATGCACCCATTCCCGAGAATGTATAAAGCTCATTGTCTTGCGGGTAACAATATTTGAGGTCAAGCAAAATATCACCAATCAATCCAAAAACTAAACCGACCAAAATGAGCAATCCGAAAACTCTATCGCAATTTGGATTGGCAATGAAAGCCACCGCACCCGTCAAAATGAAAAACACACTTGCGAGAGTTTTTGTTAATGTACCGGGCAGTCCTCCTTTTTTGATACGAACATACAAAAACAATGCAGTAGCAAGAATGCCAATTGCTAGAAGCGCATATACGAAATATCCCATACTTTCCTCCGAGCCGACGCAGTTTTGTTTGCACCAGCTATTATATTTTATTTGAGTTTTGTCATTTGATGCAGAACCGTTTTACCATTTATTGTGAACTTTCTCCGCAAAGCCGATAAGATTTTCTACATTGATGATATTGCCGTCATCAAGCACAATTTTGCCCGTGAACTTGCCAAACACTTGATGAGGAATCATCATAATAATGCCAAGATTAAGTGGCGCGCGACGGTCAATAATAGGCTCAAATTGCATTTCAAAGCGGCCGTCGTTTGATGTGAATGTCCAAGGAGCCATAAAATCATCTTCTCCGTCTTTCACGGGGATATTAAAAGTAATTTCGTCGAGTTTATGAGCGACGCCGTTGACAAAAACCATATTTTCAGATGCCGCGTCGTTGTTACCAAAACCATATCCGATGTTCCAACCGAGGCTTGTCCCATCAGGTTGAATGGCTTGAAAACTACCCCAATACCATGTATTTTCATATGTCCAGACACCACGTCCCCAATCGAGTGTGCCAAGAGAATCTTTCGGTTCAAACTTGTATTCAACATCTCCGATTTTGAAGAAACCCTTTGCCGTCATACAATTAGTTTTTTGATTGAAATAAAAATGTTTATCTTTTGCAAACGGAGTTGCAATGACCATATTGTCTTTAGGGAAATTCGATAGTGTTATATCACAAACCAAAGTTTCCATATTATTTCCAAATTTTGGGTAAACACCATACAAATGGCGGGTTTTGCCATCATTTGCAAATGTCAATTCCGATTTTCCGATAATCGCTGAAATGTCGCCGACATCAGGAGTTGATGGAAATCCCATTTTGCCGAGCGGGAATAATTTTATAGCGGTTTTTGTGATATCACTTGCATGCTCGTAGTCAATAAATGATGCGCTGACTGCTCCTGCAAAGCCGTTGTCGGCTATTGTGAGTGCCAGTGAATATTTTTGGTTTGTAATTATGTAATAATCCCATTCTTTGATACGCATTTTTCCGGCTTTAATGTCATTCCTGTCATATTGCCACACTTGATTTGTAGCATATCCCGGTTCTGCGATATTACCGTTTTGGTCAAGTAGTTTTTGCTTTGTTTCGACTTTGTGTTGTTGCATAATCTGCCTCCGAAGTTATAGCTTATCAATAGAACTATATTAAAGTAATAATACTTTTTTGTCAATAGTCAATTATAAGGGTTTACGCTCGCATAGAGCAATATTCAGTTTTCTTGTTTATCATTCCGCTATAATATTGCCTCACCATTTTCACATCACCGTATCGGCTTAGTCTGCTTTTATCTCGACTTTATTCTCTGTATTGGTTAAGCTATGACTCATCTTTTACATGGCTATATCTTGGTTTTGCACGGCTTTCCCCCTCTTCGCTTCTTCCTTTTGTTCGTCGCCTCATTCGTCTACTCTTCGCCTCAGTTTTCTCTGCATTGCCTCGGTTCCCGCTCTTCACCTCAGTTCCCCCTCTTCGCATCGGTTTTCTTTGCTTTGCCTTTGGTTTTCTCCGCTTTGCCTTTGGTTTTCTCCTCTTTGCCTTTGATTTTCTCCGCGTTACATTGGGGATTTCTACGCCTTGCTTAAGGTTTTCTCCGCGTTTCTTAAGATTTTTTTGTTTTACAAAAATAAAAAGCCCCTCAAAAGAAGGACTCATTTTCATTCGCTATAATTATATAACGATTTCAGAATATATAAACGATGACAAGCGCACACAAAATCCCGGATAAAGTGCTGACAGAAGGTATGCGTCCCTCTTCCATCAAAATGACTTGCGGAATGATTTCACCGAATGTTACATAAAGCATTGCGCCACCCGCAAGACCCATGCAAACTCCGGTTGCAATAGGTGATATCCCGCCAATCAAGATACCAATAATCGCTCCAATAAAAGTTGCTCCACCTGCTAGCGCAGTGAGTAAAACAGTTTTAACTTTGCCAACGCCTCCACTTGCCAGCGGAGCCGCGATACACATGCCCTCGGGAATATTGTGAACAGCAATAACTAGCGCCACAATTATACCCGTAGTTGTTGACGCTACGCCTGAAGAACCGATTGCCATTCCCTCTGGAAAGTTGTGGAGAGCAATTGCTAGAAGCATAACCAATCCCGCTTTGAACAGTGAGTTTTTTGTTTTATTTTGGCTGTTTGAAATAAATCCGTTTTCGCAATTTTCTTTGTCTTCTTCAACTTGCAAAATTGCTGTTTGGTGATGCAAATTCTGCAAATCTTTGTGCACTGCGCGTTTGTTTTCCAAAACATCAAGGACTTTGTTCAGCGAATATATTGCAATTATTCCTGCGATAACTGCAGAAAGCGTAATTAGCACACTCGACCAGTTTTGATTGTTGACTGCAGTCATTTCGATAGCTTCGGGAATCATTTCAAAACAAACAACCCCGACCATAATGCCACCGGCGAATGCAAGCACTCTACTCATAAATTTCGAGCTTTTATTTGAGAGAAGTGCGCCTATAATGCCACCAATTGCTGTCCCTGCTACACCAGCAACAAGGCTGAGCACCATAATCAGAACTTTGTCTGTCATTTTTACCTCTTTATCGGTTACAACGATTATTTACAAACCGTATGCGAATAATCATTTATATTCATTTGCAGTTAAATTTGTTAGCTTCGGTTAACTACTTTAATTTACAACAACACGCGCAAGCTTGTCAACTGTTTTGTGTTGACTTAGTAAAAAAAATATGCTAACATTTTTATGTTTATGCAGGAGAACAAAAATATGAACAACTTCTATATCACGACCGATATGACCGCCGATTTCCCACCATCGCTTTTTGAAGAAAATTTTGCTATTGTCAATATGTCATATTATATGGACAATATTCTTTATGACGGCGCGGACACGCCGTATTTGTCAGCGCAACAGTTTTACAACAAACTTCGTGCTGGCTCAGTTTCTCAAACTTCTCTAGTGACAATAGAACAAGCTCTTGAATTCTTCCGTCCAATTTTGGCGCAAGGCTTTGATATTCTTCATATTTCATTTGCCCAGTCACTTTCCGGGAGCTATAAAAGTTATATTTGTGCTGTCGAAAAATTGAAATCTGAATTTCCTGACCGAAAAATAATAGTTGTTGACAGCAACTGCGCAAGTCTTGGCGAAGGTTTGCTCACTTATTACACATTAAAACAACGCGAACTCGGCAAAAGCATCGAAGAATGTGCAGAATATGCTGAGCATTTGAAGCAACATATCATTCATATTTTTTCTGTTGACGATATGTTTCATTTGTACCGAGGTGGTAGAGTTTCACGAGGGACTGCAATTATCGGAAACGCAATTCAGTTGAAGCCTATCCTAGTGATGGATGAAAACGGATTGCTCAAACCAACCGACAAAAAAATTGGTAAAAAGCCCGCACTTCGTACTATGCTCGAAAAAATGATTCAAAAAATGGAAGGGTACGAAAACGAAGTGATTTTTATCGGACACGGTGATGCTGAAGCTGAAGCCGAATGGCTTGCAAGAAAAATTACAGAGAAAACAGGAATTAAAAACATTGTAATAAACAATGTCGGCGCGGTCATTGGCTCTCATTGTGGTGCAGGACTAGTAACAGTATTTTGTGTCGGAATCAATAGACTGATAAAGTAAAAAAATAAGCTTTGCTATTCAATTATTTTATATCTGTACTCCATATTTTATATCTGGACATCAATTTTTTGATTGACAAAATGAAATAATAATTTTTGATTTATTCTTTTTTATTTACAATTTCGATGCTAATTATTAAAGAGAAAAAGCAAAACTTTACATTAAAATAAGTATAAATGCTAATAGAAACATAACTCATAAAATCAACCTTCCAAGCGGAGGTTTTTTATTTCGACAAAAGCAGTTTCATTTCTTCAATCTTTCCTGTTTAGCGGAAAAACTTTTTGATTAAACTTTGCTATTTTTTCTTGTATGGAAACACTATCATTATCTATTGAAAGAGCAAAATCAAGAGTAAAAGCTCGCCCAAAACTTACTCTCAAAGTAATAACAAAATATTCAGTTATCTTCGCACTTATGGTGTTGTTCGCAAATGCGAAAATGGCGGGTGATTTATCTCCATTCTCTTTGGGTTTTTTTGTCGGCTTAGTGTTTGCAAAGCAGAATATGCTTGTGCTTGCACCATTATATATTCTGGCAGCACTCACGGGCGATTTTTCTACGCAAGCTCTGATTTATGCTTCTGCTCCAATCATAATATTAGCTATCGTTTACATAATATTTTTTAGACTTTCACGCTCCGTCGGAATAATCACATTGACTCTTTGTTCTTTAGTCTCTATGACGCCGTATATAGTTTTGACTTTGCTAACTTCTGATGTTTATCTCACGGTATCTCTCAATGTTGTGCTAACAGTCTTTTTTGCTTATTGTAGCCAAATCGCTTGTTATGCTGTGCTTTTACGAGGTGTAAACTATCGATTATCGCTAGACGAACTTATTTCACTCTCTGCTCTTTTGCTTGCAATTTCTATTTCTCTATTCTCAAATCCTATATTCAATTTCAATTTATACTATGTCTTTTTGGCATATTCAATATTGTTTTTGACTTTCTCTTTTTCCCCTTCTATTCCACTTTTTGCAAGCGTAATTATGGGGCTTGGCGTTGCTCTTGCTTCAGGCAACATTGCTTTTATTGCGACTGCCATTCTTCTTTCAACAGCGTCTGTAGGTTTGAAAAGCTTCACCAAATTGGCATCTGCATCTGCCATGCTTTTGGTTGATGCATTGCTAGCGCTTTATGTCGGCGTAGCTTCATTCGATTATCTTGAACTTATAGCAATTGCCTCGGGACTTATGCTGTTCGTTTTAACTCCCAAAAATATTGTGCAATCGCTTGCCAGCGCTCTTGGCGGATTAAATGGCGGGCATGCGACACGAACTATTGTGAATCAAAACCGTGTTGAGCTTTCGTCAAAGCTTCAAAATGTCAGTCGGATTTTTTGGAATATGTCATCACTACTCGGCTCATCAAACGAGTCTGCGGGGCGTTACAGCGCTGAAAAATTATCCGAGAGCATAGCCTGCAATTATTGCGCAAACTGCTCGGACAAAGACAGCTGTTTCTCTGCTCTTGCAAACGATACACGCGGTGTGCTCTTGCCTATGGTTGAAGCAAGTCTATGCCGTGACAAAGTGACCATTTTGGATATGCCTCCATTTATCACGAGTCGATGCAACCATATGCAAGGGCTTGTCAACACCATAAATCACACAAGCGAGCAAGCAAAAAAAGAGCTAGCAAGTCTGAACGAAACCACTGAAAGCAAACTGATGATTTCAGAGCAATTTGG
>JAQUST010000028.1 GCA_028710495.1 Clostridia bacterium | reverse complement strand
CGAGTCGATGCAACCATATGCAAGGGCTTGTCAACACCATAAATCACACAAGCGAGCAAGCAAAAAAAGAGCTAGCAAGTCTGAACGAAACCACTGAAAGCAAACTGATGATTTCAGAGCAATTTGGAGGCGTTTCGGTTGTGCTTGACACTCTTTCAAAAGATATAAAAAAGCGTGTTTCGTTCAGTCCTGAACGAGAAGCTAAAATTACGCGAGAACTTGCCCGACACAACATAATCGCAAACGAAGCCGTTGTTTATGGCGAGGGGAAAGGCTGTCAAGTCACTCTTGTTGTTCGCAAAGGCGACACCAACAAACTAGTGCTTGACAAACTTGTATCAAGAGCACTTGGTCAGCGAATGGAACGCATTGACGATGATTATTCCACTGACGAAGCTCGCAGATATCTCACTAGCGAATGGAGAGTTGTGCATCTTCAATCTGCTCCACTCTTCAATGTCGCATTCGGGATTGCCGACCACAAGCGCGAGGGCGAAAATGTTTGCGGAGATAGCAAAATAATCACAAAACTTGAAGATGGAAAGCTACTTATTGCTCTATGCGATGGTATGGGGAGCGGTGAAAATGCAATGACTTCAAGCACAACTGCAATTTCACTTATCGAAAATTTTTATCGCGCAGGCTTTGACAGTTCACTTGTTTTGTCACTTGTAAACCGACTGCTTGCCTTGCGCAACAGCGATGACTATTCCACACTCGATTTGGTTGTTATAGACCGTATGACTGGCGACCTTGACCTAGTCAAAATGGGAGCATCTGACAGTTTCATTGTTCACGGTGAAGAAATTCAAGTCATCGAAAGCGGTGCTCCGCCTGTTGGAATTTTGGACAAGATATCTCCCGTCACTATGAGAATTTCGCTTTATGACACCGATATGGCAGTGCTTGTTTCCGATGGAATATGCGATACTCTAACAACTGATGGAGTTGCCGCAACGATTGACAACACCAATTCTCTCAATCCACAAACTCTTGCAGACGCTCTTGTTGATGCAGCGCTATCGCAAGGTGCAAGCGATGACTGCACTGCAGTAGTTTTCAGACTTGTAACAAAACCCTGATAATTCAGCTTTTCAACACATCGCAAAATTTCTTTGAGAGTTGCTTTCAAAAGTTATTTTCGCGAATTATTTTAGTTACTTTCTTTGGGAATCACTTGGTAAAGTTTCATAGTGAAGTTTTGGAAATAATTTTAGTTACTTTAAGAAATTTTGAACATTAAAATTATAGTGTGCATTAATTTTTTTATATAATGACGTTCACTTTTGCGCCTCTTATATTTTTTATTCTTTACAGTTGCATTATTCTATATGATGTAAAGTTTATATTGTCCAATATTTCACTTTGACTTTTTTTTATTTTAGTCTATAATAACTCTATGGTAAAAACACTAGAATTAAGCACCGAAATCCTCAAAGGAAAAATTATTGCCGTTGCTGTGAGTGGCGGTCGAGATTCTATGGCTCTTTTACACCTGTTTTCAAAATCAGATTGCAATTTTTTCGTTGTCAACCTTGAGCACGGTATTCGTGGTGAATCATCAAAACGCGACAGCAAATTCGTTCAAGATTTCTGCACTTTCAACAACATAAAATTCAAAAGTTTCTCTGTTGACGCTCTTTCTTTTGCAAAAGAAAACCATAAGACTGTTGAGCAGTCTGCGCGCGAACTTCGCTATCAAATTTTCAATCAGCTTTTAGTTTCAGGCGAATGCGATTTCGTTGCTCTTGCGCATCACCAGGATGACCAAGCGGAAACAATCCTTATGCGCATTTTGCGAGGAACAGGACTTAAAGGTTTGCGCGGGATTGAAACATTGCACGACGGCTATTTCCGTCCTCTTCTCAACTTTTCGCGTAGCGACATCAACGCTTATGTAAAAACAAATCAAATACCTTATATTGATGATGAAACAAACAACGAAACCGATGCAAATCGCAATTTTTTGCGCCTTGAAATCTTACCGCTTATTGAGAAACGCTATCCTGCTTACCGACAAACACTTTCACGCCTGGCTCGAAATGCAAGCGAAGCGGAAGAATATATTTCAAACTGTGCTAGACCGGTTGTGAAGTTCAGTGAAAACGCAGTCAGAATTGTGATGCCTTTTCCTCCGCTAGCTATTTTCAAATGTGAAGTTATGCAAGGAGCAAATGCGCTTGGCATTTTTCAAGACATTGAGGAATGCCACTTTACAGCACTTTTCAATCTTCAAACAGCCGAAACCGCAAAACAGATTTCTCTCGCCCATGGACTTGTTGCAATAAAAGAGCCAAACTCAATCTTGCTTGCGCTTGAAGCCAACTTTGACTCAAAAAAAACCGTTTTGTTTTCTGAATTGCGATTTCCATCAGAAATAAACGGTTGTCTTTTCTCACACAAATTGAAACCTTATACAGGTGAGAAACTAGAGGTTGGCGAACTAATTTTTGACCTTGAGAAACTTCCGCAATCCGCAATTCTTCGCTATCGTGATGAAGGCGACCAATTCACCAAATTCGGGGGCGGAACAAAAAGCCTCGGTGATTTTTTCACGGACAGGAAAATTCCGCTTTGGGAACGCAACCGTATTTTGGTTTGTGCAGACGGCAATGACATTTTGTTTATTGCAGGCGTTGAAATATCTGACAAAATCAAAGTAACCAACGAAACAACAAACATAATCAAAATCACAAAGGAGAAACTATGAACTACGGAAGTGAAATCGAAAAGGTATTATTGACAGGCAAACAAATTGAAATAAGAACACAGGAACTGGCAGATGAAATAAATCGTGATTATGCCGACAAAGAGTTGCTTGTAGTGTGCATTCTGCGTGGCGGAGTTATCTTTATGGCTGACCTTTTCAAACGCTTGACAGTTGATGCCGAAATGGATTTTTTGGCAGTATCAAGCTATGGCGCAGGAACAACCAGTTCAGGAGAAGTCAAGGTAATGAAAGACTTATCAGCTCCAGTAGACCGCAAACACATTCTTGTTATTGAAGATATCATCGACACCGGCATCACTCTTTCGTATATTATGGAAATGCTTTCCGCGCGCAAGCCATCATCAATCAAACTATGCTCATTGCTTGACAAACCCTCAAGACGCAAGGTCGACCTTTTTGGCGATTATGTCGGCTTTGAAATTCCAAATGAATTTGTTGTTGGTTACGGATTGGATTATGATGAAAAATTTAGGAATCTTCCCGATGTATGTGTGCTTTCTCCATCTGTTTACGAAAAAAATAACTAACACTATAAAGCCACATTGAACTTTGCCTACATAGCTGTTTAACATTCAATAACGAGGAGAAGTCACAATGTCAATAAAAATAAATATTCCCGAAAAATTGAAAGAACTGTCAAAGCTTATTTCAAAAGCTTCTCCCCTTTATTTGGTGGGAGGTTTTGTTCGGGATAGCATATTAGGGCTACACCCCTATGACATTGATATTTGCGCTCCGCTGACCGTTGAAGAACTTGGTGAGCTTCTCAAAGGCACTTCATTCGAGGTTTTGCCTGTAAACCTGCGAGTGGGAACAACCATAATCAAAAATGGAGATTTCAAGGCAGAATATACCTGTTTTCGCTCAGACAGTTACCCCGAGGATAGCGGGATTCACACTCCTGACAAAGTTGAATTCACGACCAACATAAGAGTGGACGCGTTGCGCCGTGACTTCAAGATGAATGCAATTTATTATGATATTGCAAACGAAGAAATTGTTGATGTGTTAGGCGGTTTGCGTGACATCGAAAACAAGCTTATTTCAACCGCCGACAGCCCGGAAAATGTTTTCAGTGCGGACGGACTTCGCATTTTACGCTTGGTTAGGCAAGCAAGCGAATTTGGATTTTTTATTGAAGAAAACACCCTTGCCTCCGCAAGAAAAATGGTAAACCGTTTGAATGACATTGCAGTCGAACGTATACAAGTTGAGCTAAACCGTATTTTGATTGCCGACACCGCTCACCCCGAGCTTGGAATAACTGACGCTCACATAAAAGGTATTAGGTTGCTTGATAAGATAGGTGCGCTTGACATTATTTTTCCTGAGCTCACCGCCATGCGCGGGCTTCAACAAAAACCGCAGTACCATATATATGATGCCTTTGAGCACAGCTTGAAAGCCTTTGAGCTTTCACCGCCCTCAATTCGTATGGCGGCTTTGCTCCACGACTTGGGCAAACTCCCTTGTGTGCTAAAACAAGGCAATATGCACGGACACGATGTCGTGAGTGCAGAGCTAGTTACAAAGAGACTGTCATATTTGAAATATCCGCGTGATTTTATTGAGCGCACTGCTAAAATTGTTTCTTTGCATATGTATGACTTGCGTGGAGAAACCTCAATAGGCAAAGTGCGATTGTTTATTCAAAAAAATCACGATGTGATTGAAGAACTTTTTTTGTTGCAAAGAGCGGATTGTTATGCAAGTCACGGAGAAAAGGCAATCTACACCGAACGGCTTGAAAAAATTTATGATGAAATGAAAATCGATGGCACTCCATTTTCTGTCAAGGATTTGAAAATTGACGGAAATGATTTGATTGAACAAAATGTCGATGCGAAATCGAGAAATACCGTTATGCAAGAAATTTTGCAAAACGCAGTACTAGATGAAAATATGAGGACACGCGAAGCTCAACTCCGTTTTCTTCAAAGGAGAAAAAAATTATGACCGCATTATATATTTTGATAGCCTTGACACTTGCAGTCTCCGCGGTTTGTCTTTTTATGGTTGTGCGACTTACTTTTCGCAAAGGCGGAAATAGTGGCAGAGATTTTGTAGAGTTGAAAAACGAAATCCGCTTTGAAAGCGACAGATTAAAAGGCGATGTAGGTGTCGTGCTCAAAATGAACAACGAAATGGTGACAAGCGCGCTGAATGTCCAAGCGGAACATATTGAAAAAGCGCTTGCCGGACTTGCCGAAGCTGAGGGCAAAAACACTCAAATGGTTGAAGCGCGCTTCCGTGAGTTCAATTTCAATCTTGAACAAAAGCTTGACAAAATGCGAGAGGAAAACACAAAGAATTTGACAGAAGTCCGTTTGGACAATGAAAAACAACTCGGCAAGATGCGTGAAACCGTTGATGAAAAGCTGTCTTCCACCTTGGAGCAACGCTTCAATGAATCCTTCAAACTTGTCGGCGAAAGACTTGATATAATAAACCGTTCTTTTTCAGAATTGCAAACCTTGCAAACTGGTGTTAGCGACTTGAAAAAAATATTTTCAAATGTCAAATCTCGCGGAACTTGGGGCGAAGTCGCACTCGAGAGTCTGCTCTCACAGTTACTTTCTTCTGAGCAGTATGCAAAAAATGTGAATATCTCAAAAACTGGAAACGAACGCGTTGATTTTGTTGTAAATCTGCCGGGTAGAAACGAAGAAAGCGTATTTTTGCCAATTGATGCAAAGTTCCCTGTCGAAGATTACCAACGACTTGTAGAAGCCTCCGAGATAGGTGACGCAGAAGCAGTTGAAATTGCATCAAAAGCAATTGAACGCCGTATAAAGCAAGAAGCCGCCAGCATACACAGCAAATACATACGCCCGCCAAAGACCACTGATTTTGCAATAATGTATCTGCCAGCCGAAGGGTTGTTTGCAGAAATATTGCGCAGACCCGGACTTAGCGAGGAATTGCAAAACCGCTTTCGCATAGTAGTTTGTGGACCGACCACACTAGCAGCACTTCTCAATAGTCTGCAAATGGGTTTCCGTACCGTTGCTATCGAAAAACGCAGTACTGAAATTTGGAAAATGCTGGCATCTTTCCAAAAAGATTTCGCCACATTCAGCGACCTTTTGGTCGCTACAAAGAAAAAGCTTGAAGGCGTCACAAAATCTATCGACAGCGCCAACTCAAGAACAGAGATAATTAGAAAAAGACTTTCAAAAGTCGACACTTTACCCAGCGCAGATTCGCCGTTTAACGATGACACATTTGCGCTTATTGACGACAAAGACTCAGATGAAAATGAAGAGGAGTCAGAGGATTAACACATGACTGATTTGCATACGCACTCAAACGCCAGCGATGGACTGCTCACTCCAACCCAGATTGTTGAATGGGCGAATTCACGCGCTGTGAAAATTTTGTCGCTCACCGACCACGACACAGTTGACGGACTTTTCGAAGCGCAAGAAAAATGCACGGAACTTGGAATTAGGTTTGTCAACGGAATAGAGTTCTCAACATACGCAAAATACGAAATACACATATTAGGCTACAATATTGACTACTTAAACCCTATGTTTGTGCAAAAACTTAAGCTGGTAAAAGAAAAACGAATTGCCCGCAACATGGAGCTTAAAGACAAACTTTACTCTTTGGATATGCGTATTGATATTGATGCTGAGGCTGAAGGAGTTGGCAGAATGGACTTTGCAAGAGCGCTTGTTGAACAAGGCTTTTGCCCAACAACCAATTTTGCATTCGAAAAATTTCTTGGGGTTCGTGGACTTGCCTACACACCCTCCGACCGCCTCAAACCCTTCGAAGCTGTCGAGCTTATTGTTGAGTTTTGCGGAGTTGCAGTTCTCGCTCATCCCAAACGCTATGTACAAGACAGAAACATTGAACTTCTACTTGAAGGCTTGATTAAATATGGTTTGCAAGGTATCGAAGTTTTCTATCCCGCCCACAACGAAACCGATATTGCTTTCCTCAAAAACATTGCAAAAAAATACAAATTGATTATGACTGGGGGAAGTGATTATCACGGCGATGCTGTTTATCGTTACCCTGAGTTCGAACTTGACAGTTTCGCAAATAAGATTTTGAAAATCTAAACTTTTCTTTCTCTAAATTTCTCTTTTACTATAAACATTCGCATTATTTTATCAATAAATTGTATTGGCTCTTGCATTATTTAATAAAAAAATTGTCTTCTCATTCTCATTGTTTATTAAAAATTTGCTTTGGCACCTGCAATATTTTATTAAAATATATAATAATTTTTAATTTTGTAAATTGAAGATTTACCGACATTTTACAATTATTTGACAGTTTAATTGAAAGCCTTTGTCTCATACTAACAATGTGAAAAAAGTAGCATTTATCTTCTCCGTTATATTTGCAGTTGCATTAATATTGTTTTCGTTCTCTTTTTATGCAGAACCGGTTTTTGCATACAACTTCCAAAATGTTCCTTTAGTTCATGATACTGATAATGAAAAAAACACTCAAAGCGATTTTGTTTTGCGTGCAAAGTTCAGCACTAAGTTTGCTACAAGCTCGCCCAACCGTAAGCATAATATAAAACTTGCAGCAAGCAAGCTTAATGTCAAATTGTTTCCCGATGAAATTTTTTCTTTCAACAAAACTGTCGGCGCAAGAAGTTTAGAGCGAGGATTTTTGCCAGCGCATATTATCTTGGACGGAGAATTTGTAGACGGGGTTGGCGGCGGAGTATGTCAAGTTTCAACAACACTATACAACTGCGCACTGCTTGCTGATCTCGAAATACTTTTTGTTCGCAGACACTCGTTGGCGGTAAGTTATGTTCCTTCTTCATTTGATGCAATGGTGTCCTCTGGGAGCGACTTCGTTTTCACAAACTCCACTGCATCACCCATTATTATAAAAGCGATAGCAACCGACGACGAACTTACTATATATATCTATGGTGATATTATGACACGCAAACTTGTCGCGCGAAGTGTAGTAACAAAAACTTTACCATATGTTGTAGAGGAAATTGAGGACAATACAATGCCCGAGGGCGAAAAGCAAACCATATCGCGTGGAAAAAACGGACTGCGCTCAGTTGGCTATATTGATATTTATGAAAACGGAAATCTGATAGGCTCACAGCTTATACGAAAAGACATCTACAAATCCCAAAAACGCATTGTTGCTATCGGCACAAAGTCTCTTGACACAGAACCTCAAGCAGTAAACTAATTTCGATATATGATTTTTATTCCGCTCCTCTCTCCTATTAAACAATATTTGCAACACACCTTCAAAAATAATATTACTATATTTTTGTGTTTTCATTATCTTTTCTATATTGATTTATAAACTTCTCTAGTGTATAATAAACAAATAAGTAAAACTATATCAAGGGAGTTGTTATGTCATATTCAGAACAATACGAATTATTTTCAAATAGCACCGAACTATCCGCAAATGAAAAAGCCAGATTATTGGAACTTTCCGAAAACGAGAAACGCGAAATGTTTGAAATTCCACTTGAATTCGGCACAGCAGGAATGCGCGGAGTTCTTGATATCGGCACAAACCGTATGAACACCTACACCGTCAAGCGTGCAACTCAAGGACTTGCCAACTACATAAAAACATTGGGCGCCGACGCAATGAAGCGTGGTATTGTTATCTCTTATGACACGCGCAAATTTTCTTCTGAATTTGCATGCTTATGCGCAAGAATACTTTCAAAAAACTGTATAAAAGTTTGGCTGTTCGAAAATGTTCGACCCGTTCCGGTTTGTTCGTTTGCTATTCGTCATCTAGGTGCTGTAGGTGCAATTATGGTCACGGCATCGCACAATCCGAAGCAATACAACGGCTACAAGGTTTACGGTGATGACGGCGCGCAAATGTCTCCTGAAGCCACAGCAAGTGTTGTTGAATTTATAAATCAACTCAACTATTTTGACATATTAGAAGCCGAAACAAAAGTTTGCGCTGAATGTATCATAGGAAAGAACGATGAAAAACTTGATGACTTTATCACAGTTATCGGCAAGAATGTCGATGAACAATATTATGCCCGCATTCAAAAGCTTTCGCTTTCAGCGGAAGCAGTAAAGAATTTTGGTTCAAAAGTCAAAATTGTATACACTCCTATCCACGGAAGCGGATATGTACCAGTTACCACTATTTTAGACCGCATTGGTTTGAAAGTTAATGTTGTTCCCGAACAGGCTCAGCCCGACACAGAGTTTTCAACTGTCCGTGTTCCAAATCCGGAAGAGCCTGATGCACTCAAAATGGCGATCGCGCTTGCAGACAAAATCGGCAGCGATATCGTCATAGGCACTGACCCTGACTGTGACCGTATGGGTGTTGCTGTCCGTGACTTTGAAGGTAAGTTTGTTCTTCTCAATGGCAATCAAATAGGCTCACTACTTTGCGACTACATTCTCTCCCGCCACGCTGAAAGTGGAACACTTCCGACAAATGCGGCAATCGTGAAAACTATTGTAACTACTGAGCTAGCCCGCGCAATAGCAGATAGCTATGGTGCAACCACTTTTGATGTGCTCACAGGCTTCAAGTTTATCGGTGAAAAAATCAAAGAATGGGAAAAGACAGGTCAATACACTTATATGTTTGGCTATGAGGAAAGCTTCGGCTATCTCAGCGGAACACATGCTCGCGACAAAGATGCCGTAGTTTCTAGTATGCTTTTTGCCGAAATGGCGTGTTATTATGAGTCAATTGGTTCTTCAGTTTTTGAAAGACTCCAAACGATTTTCCAAAAATACGGGTTTTATATTGAAAAGGCGATTTCATTAGTTTATGGCGGACTTGACGGAATGCAAACAATGAAAAATATTATGAGCAAAATCAAAGGCGAAAAAATTGAACAAATTGCAGATGCAAAAGTGCTTGCCACTTCAAACTACGATTCGAGTGTAAAAACTTACTCAACAGGAAACTGCGAAACAATAGACTTGCCAAAAACAAATGCAGTAAAATTTCATCTTGAATCAGGCGATTGGGTCTGTGTTCGTCCTTCAGGCACCGAGCCAAAACTAAAAATTTATGTTGCAACAAAAGCCGACTGCAAATCCGCAGCTGAGCAAACCGCGGAAAGTTATTTAGTCGCAATGAAAGAATTGCTAAAGTAAAAAAGCTCAAAAATGTAATATTTAATGTAATATAACTAAAATGCTTTTCATGATTTGATTTAGACAAAATAACACAGCTATTTAAGCACTTGCGTTGCAAGTGCTTTCCTTTTTTTACGGCAAAACCTCTTATAGCATTCAATGTCCAAATCGTTTTTTATTGCTGTTGCAAAAATGCCCCTCCGTGCAAGCACGATGAACATTACTCCCCGTTCTAACTATCGTTATTTGTTGGTGCTAAAGCCCATCAGCAATATTGTGCTCGAAATGCTTTGCATTTCTTTTCCCATAAATCAAAAAATGCCCCTCCGTGCAAGCACGATGAACATTACTCCCCGTTCTAACTATCGTTATTTGTTGGTGCTAAAGCCCATCAGCAATATTGTGCTCGAAATGCTTTGCATTTCTTTTCCCTAAAATCAAAAAATGCCCCTCCGTGCAAGCACGATGAACATTTATATCCCGTCCATATTATCGTTATTTGTTGGTGCTAAAGCCCAACT
>JAQUST010000027.1 GCA_028710495.1 Clostridia bacterium | reverse complement strand
TAAAAAATATTATATCGAGTAGATGTTTTATTTTCGTATTGATAATTCAGTATTGCAGTAAAAGTGATAAATACAAAAGATAAAACATTTGACTTATTTGAAAATTTAGTGCTCTTAAGCAAATAAAAAAGCCCACTCGTTTTGAGTGGGCTTAGTTTTGTTAAAATGATTTAATATTACTTCATTTCGGCGTCTGCGCCAGCTTCCTTCAATTTTGCAACAAGTGCTTCTGCTGCATCCTTTGGAAGTGCTTCTTTGATTGTCTTTGGTGCGCCATCGACAAGTCCTTTTGCTTCAACAAGTCCAAGACCTGTTGCTTCTTTGACAACTTTGATGACGGCGACTTTGTTTGCGCCAAATGATTTCAAAACGACGTCAAATTCTGTCTTCTCTTCTTCGACTGCGACTGCTGCTCCTGCTGTTGGTGCTGCTGCAACTTGTGCTGCTGCGCTAACTCCGAATTCTGCTTCGAGAGCCTTAACGAGCTCTGCGAGCTCCATAACTGTCATACCTTTGATTTCGTCCATCAATTTTGTGATGTCTGCCATATTTGTATCCTCCGATAATTTCTAATTTATTGTTGCCATTCGTGCAACTTGTTCATTGTTTATGCTTGCGCTTGTTTTTCTGCGATTTGGTTCAAAACAACTGCAAAATTTGTGATTGGTGATTGCATTGTGCCGAGCATTTTTGAAATCAAAGCTTCCTTTGAAATGAATGCCGCCACGGTGCTTACTCCAGCTGCGTCAATAAATTTGCCTTCCGCCATTCCGCACTTGATTTTGATTTTTGAATAAAGCTTTGCCGCTTCCGCCATTGATTTTGCTGGTGCTATGCAATCTGAATATGAAAATGCGACTGCTGTTGTGCCGTTCAATGCTTCGTCGAAATCATTGTAGCCGAGTTCATGAAACGCTCTTTGTAAAAAACGATTTTTGATGACAGCATATTCGAGTCCGTTGTCACGGAGACCTTTGCGATAAGCAGTGTCTTGGTCGACAGTCAAACCGATGTAGTCAACGATGACAAGACCTTTTGCATTGGCAATTTTTTCTTTGATTGCGTCAACTTGCGCTCTTTTTAGTTCTAAAATTCCTTGCGATGCCATTTGTTACCTCCTGATAGATTTTTGCACAAAAAAAGTGCCGTACCGAAAAACGGAACGACACTCAATATTCATTGAAGTGAATGCTCCTCGGCAAGCTTCTTTCGAAATTATGTCTTGCGACACTTGCTGTCTTCGGCTTATATTGTTTTCATTATATCGACCGCTATTGCCCTTGTCAAGCAAATTGGTTCGATATTATTTTCGCCCGCAACTCAAATCTTGTTCACGAGCGATTTAGTAATATTCTCGACGACACATTCCGTCGAAATTTTTAACTAAATGTTTTTGTAATTCACTTTGACTGATGGACCCATAGTTGAAGCAACATACACTGACTTCAAATATTGTCCTTTTGCAGCTGATGGCTTTGCTTTGACAATAGCTTCCATAAGAGTATTGAAGTTCTGTGCGAGCTTCTCTTGTCCAAATGATTTTTTTCCGATTGGGCAATGTATAATTGATGTTTTGTCAACTCTATACTCAACTTTACCTGCTTTGATTTCTGCGATTGCACGGGTAACATCCATTGTGACAGTACCTGATTTTGGATTTGGCATCAAGCCTTTTGGTCCAAGGACTTTACCAAGTCTACCAACCAATCCCATCATATCAGGAGTTGTGATGATAACTTCGTAGTCAAACCAGTTTTCAGTTTGAATTTTTTGAATCATCTCTTCTGCTCCGACAAAGTCTGCACCGGCTTTTAATGCCTCGTCTGCTTTGTCTCCTTTGGCGATGACCAAAACTCTGACTGTTTTACCTGTTCCATTCGGAAGAACGACAACGCCTCTGACCTGTTGGTCTGCATGTCTTGGGTCGACACCCAATCTAACATGAAGTTCAACAGTCTCATCAAACTTTGCCTTTGCTGTGTCAACGATAAGCCCGAGAGCTTCGTCTGAGTCATATGCTTTCGAGTTGTCGATAAGCTTTGCGGATTCTATATAATTTTTACCTTTCTTCATAGCGCACCTCCCTAGTCTTCAACCACAACACCCATACTGCGTGCTGTGCCTGCTATCATTGACATTGCTGTGTCAATATTGGCGGCTGTCAAGTCTGGCATTTTTGTCTCTGCGATTTCCTTGATTTGTGCCTTAGTAATTTTTGCGACCTTGTTCTTGTTTGAGACTGCCGAACCACTTTCGATTCCGCAAGCTTTTTTGATGAGGACTGCTGCTGGAGGAGTCTTCATAACAAAAGTAAATGAGCGGTCTGCAAAAATTGAAATTACAACTGGAATGATAAGACCGGCTTGTTTTGAGGTCTTTTCATTAAATTCTTTTGTGAACGCAGGAATATTTATTCCGTGAGGACCAAGCGATGAACCGACTGGTGGTCCCGGTGTTGCCTTGCCTGCGGGCAACTGCAGTTTTACAACTGCTGTTATTTTCTTAGCCATATATCCTCCTGACTAATTGTGGTCAAACGAAACAATAAATATTAGTTTCTCCCACTACAAAACGGGTAGCGATTGCATCCGGATTGTGCACGACGCAAAGCGCCGATTTTTGCTATTTATAGTTTCTCAACCTGTGAAAAATCCAGTTCGACTGGTGTCTGTCTGCCAAACATCGACACAATAACTTTCACCTTTTGTCTTTCTGCGCTGATACTCTCAACAACTCCTATGAAGCTTTCGAGTGCACCGGTGATAACTCTCACATTGTCTGAAACCTTGATGTCAAAATCTTCAATATCAATGACTTCCAATCCCATTCTTTTTACTTCTTCGGGTGTAAGTGGCAACGGTCTGCCAGCAGGACCAACAAATCCTGTAACACCACGGGTGTTTGTGACCATAAACCATATGTGATTGGTATAAATCATTTTGATGAAAACATAACTTGGGAACTTCTTGCGTTGAACGACCTTTCTTTTGCCGGCCTTCTCAACGATTTCATCCACAACCGGCACTTTCACATCTGTGATCAATGTCTGCAAGTTGTTGTTTTCAACCATATTGTGTAGGTTGTCCTCCACCATTCCTTCATATCCTGAATAAGTGTGGATTACATACCACTTTGGTTCGTTATTATCCATTTTTGCTCCTTAACGACTAACCGAACAAGTTCACCCATCCCGTTCCCATAAGTAGAGAAAGCAGTCCCGATAAAACATAGTCAAAGACAAAGATAACGATAAGGAATGAAATTACAAAGACCAAAACAATCAAAGTATTTGATGCAACTGTTTTGCCTTTTGGCCAAGTAACCTTTTTGAGTTCAGAAATGATACTCTTGATACCGTTGAACATCTTCTTGAAAATGTTCTTCTTTGGCTTTCCATCCTTGCCCTTCTTAATTGCTTTGCCTGTCTTAGGATTTGAGCTCTTTTCGGCTTGAGCCCTGAAACTGGGCTTCTGCGCCTCAGCAACCGGCTTTGCCTTGCTCTCAGTATTCTTAGTTTGCACCTTGCCGTTGTTAGATTGAGTTTTGGCACCCTTAACAATAGCGGATTTCTCCGTTTTCTTTTCAGGTTCTGCCTTCTCTGCAACTTCGACATTTGCAAAATCAGACTCTGGAGCGGACACCACTTCTTCCACTACATCATTGGCAGTTTTATTATCAGCCACTTTTGCGGTGTTTTCAACGCCTTGGTTTTCCTTTACTGGCATATCTTTCGCCATGCTAGCCTCCTAAGCCTTACTTTGTTTCTCTGTGTAAGGTGTGTTTTTTGCAAAAACGACAGTATTTCATAAGTTCCATTCTGTCGGGATGCTTTTGTTTGTTTTTCTTTAGGTCATAGTTGCGTTGTTTGCACTCCGTGCAAGCCAGTGTAACTCTAACTCTCGCCATGCCTTTTGCAGCC
This sequence comes from Clostridia bacterium, assembly GCA_028710495.1. Classification (GTDB taxonomy): domain Bacteria; phylum Bacillota; class Clostridia; order Christensenellales; family CAG-917; genus STD2-102. The sequence goes on along the minus strand of JAQUST010000027.1, from coordinate 6,422 downwards.
ATTGTACAGCCTCCTTGTTGACATCTTTTACACAGGCAACCTGGCGCGGCAGAATAACTGCCGCGCACGGGACGCTGTTTGAAAGATTTTGATTATTACTTTATTACCTTGGCAACAACACCTGAGCCAACTGTTCTTCCGCCTTCACGGATAGCGAAACGGAGACCTTCTTCGATTGCAATTGGTGTGATAAGCTTGATTTCCATATCAATGTGGTCACCAGGCATAACCATTTCGACACCGTCTGGCAATTTGATTGAGCCGGTAACGTCAGTTGTGCGGAAGTAGAATTGTGGACGATATCCATCAAAGAATGGTGTGTGGCGTCCGCCTTCTTCCTTTGTCAAGACATAAACTTGTGATGTGAAGTGTGTGTGTGGATGAATTGAACCTGGCTTTGAGAGAACTTGACCTCTTTCGATATCAATTCTTTGAATACCACGGAGCAATGCACCGATATTGTCGCCTGCGTATGCGCTGTCCAAAAGTTTTCTGAACATTTCAATGCCGGTAACAACTGTTTCTTTCTTTTCTTCTGCAAGACCAACGATTTCAACTTTATCGCCAATCTTCAATTCGCCTCTCTCGACTCTGCCTGTTGCAACTGTTCCACGACCTGTGATTGTGAAAACGTCTTCAATTGGCATCAAAAATGGCTTGTCCTTGTCACGCTTTGGTTCTGGGATATAGCTATCGACTGCATCAAGAAGTTCTTGAATGCAATGCAATGATGGATCTTCTTTCTTTCCTGCGACAAGAGCTTCCATTGCTTTCAAGGCTGAACCACGAATGATTGGTGTGTCATCGCCTGGGAAGCTGTACTCTGAAAGAAGTTCACGGACTTCCATTTCAACCAACTCAAGAAGTTCTTCGTCATCAACTTGATCACATTTGTTCAAGAATACGATGATATATGGAACACCAACCTGTCTTGCGAGCAAGATGTGTTCTCTGGTTTGTGGCATTGGACCATCTGATGCTGCAACAACTAAGATTGCTCCGTCCATTTGCGCTGCACCTGTGATCATGTTCTTGACATAGTCAGCATGTCCTGGGCAATCAACGTGTGCATAGTGGCGGGTTGCGGTTTCATATTCAACGTGTGATGTGTTGATTGTGATTCCTCTGGCTTTCTCTTCTGGTGCCTTATCAATTTCGTCATATTTCATGACTTTTGCAAAACCCTTAAGTGCTGAATACATTGTGATTGCAGCTGTAAGAGTGGTCTTACCGTGATCAACGTGGCCGATTGTGCCGATGTTGACATGTGGCTTTGTTCTTTCAAACTTCGCTTTTGCCATTTTAAATTCCTCCTAACAAAAATAAAGTGTTTTGTTTTTTGTTTTTATTTTTTTGTTTTTATTGTTTTTTTTTCTTTGCTACAACAAATCTTGTTGCTATTTTGAAATCTTGCCTTGCTTTAAGATTTCCTCTTCTATGCTTCTAGGCACTACTTCATAGTGGTCAAATTGCATAGTGAAGTTTGCTCTTCCCTGCGTTGATGAGCGCAGTGATGTTGCATAGCCGAACATCATTGAGAGGGGTACATCAGCATCGACGATATTCACGCCGTTACGAATTTCCATTCCCTTTGTCGCTCCGCGTCTTTGTGAGATGCCAGAAAGAACATCACCCAAATAATCTTCAGGAACACTGACTTCGACTTTGACTATTGGCTCAAGCAATACCGCGCCAGCTTTTGCAGCAGCTTCCTTGAAAGCCATTGAACCTGCAATCTTAAACGCCATTTCTGATGAGTCAACTTCGTGGATGCTACCATCAACAAGTGTGACCTTGCAACCGGTTGCTTCATAGTTGGCAAATATACCGCCTTTCATCGCTTCTTGTATTCCTAGGTTTGCAGCTTGTGCATATTCCTTTGGAACACTTCCGCCAACTGTTGCATCAACAAATTCGTAATCGCCTTCTGCGAGTGGTTCAAGTTCAATAACAACATGTCCGTATTGACCTTTACCACCTGATTGACGAATAAATTTGCCTTCTGCTTTTGCTTTCTTCGTGATTGTTTCACGATAAGCAACTTGCGGTTTGCCGACATTCGCTTCGACTTTGAATTCACGGAACATTCTGTCCACAATGATTTCCAAGTGTAGCTCACCCATTCCTGCAATGATAGTTTGTCCGGTTTCTTTGTCAGTATAATATCTGAAAGTCGGGTCTTCCTCAGAAAGCTTGTTGAGGGCCGTTGACATTCTGTCTTGACTTGCTTTTGTTTTTGGCTCGATTGCGACTTTGATAACAGGTTCAGGGAAAACCATATTTTCAAGTATGATTTGATGTGCCTTGTCACAAAGTGTATCGCCAGTTGTGCTGTTCTTGAGTCCGATAAGTCCGATAATGTCGCCAGTACCTGCTTCGGTCAAGTCCTCTCTATCGTTGGCGTGCATACGAACGATTCTTCCGATACGCTCATTGTTGCCTTTCACAGAGTTGTAGATTGCGTCGCCGGCTTTGATACTTCCTGAATAAATTCTGATGAAGTACAATTTGCCAACAAACGGATCTGTCATTATTTTGAATACAAGCGCGCTGAAAGGTTCGTCATCATTTGGATGTCTTACGTCTTCCTTTTCAGTGTGCGGATTTATTCCGTCAATACTTGGCACATCGAGTGGCGATGGCAAATAGTCTACAATTGCATCTAGCAGTCTTTGGATTCCCTTGTTTTTGTATGAACTTCCACAAAGAACAGGGCACAATTTGAGAGCAAGTGTTGCTTTTCTTATTGCCACATTTATTTCTTCTTCAGTGATTCCATCCATATTATCATCGATGCACTTTTCCAAAATCACATCATCGAAGTCAGAAATTGCCTCAATAAGAGTACTTCTTCCGATAACATAATCGTCCATCAATTCAGCAGGAATATCCGTGACTGTTTCGCCTTGTCCTTGGTCAGCGTCTGCATAGTAGATTGCCTTCTTTCCAATAAGGTCAATAACTCCGCAAAAATCGCCTTCCGCGCCGATTGGCAATTCAATTGGCACAGCGTTGGCTTGCAATCTATTGCGCATCATTTCAACTGCGAGTTGAAAGTTTGCGCCGTTAATATCCATCTTGTTCACGAATGCTACACGCGGTACTTTATATTTGTCCGCCTGTCTCCACACTGTCTCAGATTGAGGTTCAACACCACCTTTCGCGCAAAAAACTGCAACCGCACCATCCAAAACTCTCAGACTTCTTTCAACTTCAACAGTGAAGTCAACGTGGCCTGGTGTGTCGATGATGTTTATGCGATGCTCTTTCCAGTAGGTCGTGGTAGCAGCAGAGGTGATAGTGATACCCCTCTCTTGCTCTTGATCCATCCAATCCATTGTAGCTGCGCCTTCGTGGACTTCGCCCATTTTGCGAACTTTGCCCGTGTAGAACAAAATACGCTCAGTGGTTGTCGTCTTGCCTGCGTCGATGTGGGCCATAATGCCTATGTTTCTTATATTTTCTAGTTTAAAAGACTGTTGCATTAGCCGCACTTCTCCTTTCTACCACTTGTAGTGAGCAAATGCTTTGTTCGCCTCAGCCATACGATGTGTTTCTTCTTTCTTCTTTACCGCATTACCTGTGTTGTTGTAAGCATCCATAATCTCAGCTGCAAGTCTTTCGTTCATTGTTTTTTCATTTCTCTTTCTTGTAAAGATAACGAGCCAACGAATGCCTAGTGTTTGGCGTCTTTCGTCACGGATTTCAAGTGGTACTTGATAAGTTGAACCACCGACTCTCCTTGCCTTGACTTCCAATACTGGCATAATGTTATCCAATCCGCGTGTAAACACTTCCAATGGATTTTGTCCAATTTTCTTTTCTATTATTTCAAAAGCCTCATAGACGATTTTTTGTGCTGTTCCCTTTTTGCCATCATTCATAATTTGATTGATAAGCTTGGTAACGACTTTGCTGCCGTACATTGGGTCTGGCAATACATCTCTTTTTGGCACGCCACTTCTTCTTGGCATAATGTCCTCCTAAAATTTACGGTTTTTCATTCGATGTTATTTCGGGCGTTTTGCACCATACTTAGAACGTGACTGCTTGCGTTTTGCAACGCCTGCTGTGTCCAATGCTCCACGAATGATGTGATAACGCACGCCTGGCAAATCCTTCACTCTGCCACCACGAATAAGAACAACGCTGTGCTCTTGTAGGTTGTGACCGATACCGGGAATATAGACAGTTCCTTCCATACCATTAACAAGACGAACTCTTGCGATTTTACGCAATGCTGAGTTTGGCTTTTTTGGTGAAGTTGTCGTGACTGACAAACAAATACCACGCTTTTGCGGGCATTGCTCCAAAATTGGAGTCATCGACTTTGTGACCTGTCTTTCTCTGCCGTTTCTGATGATTTGATTGATGGTTGGCATACATATCCTCCTGTGTTTTTTCGAATGTTGTTCCGCAACCCCTTGGGGAATTTCCATTCAAGACCTCAGCACTTCAAAATCCCGACAACTGCTGCACCGACCGCGATTTCACTCGCATGTCCAAGCCATTCCATCGAAGGTGCGTAACACACCTCAATATCAGACTTCATCGACGCATCAATGAGTTTCGATTTCAAAGCCTCATCGGCATCCTCCGATATTACCACACACCGTAGCTCGTCGGAAGCTATACTCCTCAAAACTTGTTTTGTACCAACAACTTTTGGAGAGGATTTTATCATTGTTTCTATTTCTGTTTCTGTTTTCATATTCTTTTTTCGCAACGAAAAAAACTGCTTGCATGGATACAAGCCATATCATACTAACAGCAAAGACTTTTATTGTCAAATAAATTGCAGAAAAAATTAAAAAAAATCAAATTTTGTGATCCGTTTATAAAATTACTCAATATCTAGCGTTTGACATCAATATTTTGCTTTTTTGCCGATATACTTTTGTATGATATCGCAGCTATTTTGTTGTGCTTTCCATTCTTTAGTTTTCAACTATTTTCAGCCAATTTCTCAGTTTCAATTTCAGCTTTAACTTACTTTAGTTTCCGCGTCCGTTTCAATTTTGTTTATCTCTTTATGCCGCAAGCAATTGTGTCGGTCTCTGTTGCAAGCATTTGTCTATGAATCAGTTGAAAGCAATATTATTCAAATACTAAAGTTTCCTTATTATATATTATTAAACAAATAAGCACAACCAAAAACAATCAACATAAAAAAGAATTTCCGATTTTGAAATCATAAATCAAAATTAATGCACCAAAAATTTATTGTTTTCATTTCAGTGTGTTTGCGATATTTAATTCCCAATTTTTACGGTTGCTTTTGCGTCGAGTGAAAAATCCGAAAAATCTGCGCCGCTTCTCACTATATAATAGCCCGCCGATGCAATCATTGCCGCGTTGTCTGTGCAAAGCTTTATTGGAGGATAATAAACTTCCAAACCTTTTTTGCTCGCAACACTGTCAAACATTTCGCGTAACGCACTATTTGCAGATACTCCGCCCGCTATTGCCACTTTTTTCATCCCAGTCTGCTCAACTGCAATCATTGTGGTATCGAACATTTGTTCGATTGCCGTTTTTTGAAATGAACTTGCTATATTCGCTCTATTCAGCTCTTCGCCCTTTTGCTCGGCAGTATGAACATAATTGATAACTGCAGTCTTCAATCCGCTATATGAAAAATAAAGCGCATCATCAGATTTGAATGTCGGTCGCGGGAACTTAATACTTGCCTGCCCTTCTTTTGCTAGTTTTTCAATTTCAGGGCCACCAGGATATGGCAGTCCCAATACTCTTGCGACCTTGTCGAACGCTTCGCCCGCTGCATCGTCACGAGTTGAACCAAGCAACTCCGTTTTCTCATAATCTTCAACCTTCAGAATTGCAGTGTGCCCTCCACTAGCCAAAAGACAAATGTATGGCGGTATCAAATCGCTTCCTAAATAATTTGCTGCGAGGTGTCCTTTTATATGGCTGACTGCGACAAGAGGTTTATTCCACGCATATGCAAGTCCTTTTGCGTAGCTCACGCCCACAAGCAAAGCTCCAAGCAATCCTGCACCATAAGTAACTGCAATAACATCGATATTTGCTATCGTGATTTTCGCTTTTTCAATCGCTTCTTTCACGACATTATCTACCGCCAAAATATGATTCCGCGATGCAATTTCTGGAACAACTCCACCAAAACGGCGATGAATTTCAATCTGAGTGGCAACAACATTTGACAAAATTTCTCGACCGCCACGAACAATAGAGCACGCGGTTTCATCACACGAGCTTTCTATTGCCAAGACAACTAAGTTTTCTTTATCTTTCAAATTGTTCATTTTTATTTTCTTCTTTTACAACAACCAAAATGTATTTCATTTGATAATGTAATAATGCATTTCAAATTGGTAATACCAAAACGTATTTATTTTAGTATTGTCAATAAAATTTCTATTAGTATCGCAAAAAAACTT
>JAQUST010000039.1 GCA_028710495.1 Clostridia bacterium | reverse complement strand
AAGTAGACGCATTGCAAAAAGCAGAAAACGCATTTTCAGACGCTAATAGTGTATTAGACGATGCGCAGTCCGCCTACGAAACACTATCATCCGCAATAGAAGAATATAATAAAACTGGTGTTTTATCGTTTGATATGCTTCAAAGTTTGCTTGCTTTGTCTCCAGAATATTTGCAAATGTTCTTTAATCAGGCAAGCGCAATGGACAATGCCAGTTCTGCGGTATATGCACAAGCCGAGGCACTAAAAGCGGCAAAAATAGAAGAACTTCAAGCCGCTGCATCCGCCGACATTCTTAATTTGGCAACTGGAAATGTTCAAAAGCTTTCGCCTTTGGCCGCATCCGCTATTGCGGGAATGGGTAACAACGCTTCATCTGCCGGTGGACAAGCTTTAACCGCTTCTTCAAAAGTTGCTGCTTTGGCCGCTTCTCTGCAAGCACTAATGGACGCAAGTAAGGGAAAACTAACAAACATTAGTTTGTCTGATTTTACATCGCAAGCAAATGCTATTGCCTCTGCCTATAAAAACATTGCAAGCAGCATAGCAAACATAGGGACATCGTTCTCTTCCGGGGGTAGAGGGGGTGGAGGTGGAACAAGCAAAGCCACGCAACAAGCCGACGCAATAAAAGATGCATATGATAGTCTTCTAAATTCTACCATGAAAATGCTCAAACAAGAAACAAATGATAGAATAGACCAGTTGGAAGACGAATTAGATGTAGAAGAAAAACTTTATGAAGCAGAAAAAGAAAGAATAGAAGATGCAATTAAGTCTTATAAGAAGTTAATTGATGATAAGAAAAAGGCAATTCAACTTACAAAAGACGAAAAAGAATATAATGACGAAATTGCGGATTCAAACAAAGAAATTGCCGACATTCAAAACAGAATGTATGAACTTCAATTCGATACATCCGATTCGGCCACAGCAGAAAGACTAAAACTTGCCGAAGAACTTGCAGAAAAGCAAAAAGATTTAGATGATAAGCAATATGACAGACAAGTTGAGTTATCTGAAAATGCGCTAGATGATGAATATGATAGATATGAAGAAATACAGCAAGGAAAAATAACTGCACTAGAAGAAGAATTTGAAGCAACAAAAGGAGTATATGAAGAACAAATCGATGCGTTAAAGACATATTTAGAACAAGAAAACATCATTAGAACGCAAGCGATAAATTTGATTTCTGGAAAAACAAAAGCTTTTTATGACGATTTATATGCATGGAACGCAAAATATGGGGAAGTTTCTAATAACGTTTTACAGAGCGTGATAGATAAAGCCTATGAGACGGTAAGTGTGGTATCATCATCTTCTAAAAAAAAATCTTCAACCCCAAAAAAAACTACTACAAATTCTAATACTGCTTCTACTTTAGGTGGGACACTGTTAAATGTTGCGGGAACTATCCTTGGGAGTTTATTCGGAGCATCGACTCACCATAGTGGGTTAGATTCTGGATTTGCTGGAGATATAAAAGGGAACGAAACGTTTGTTAAGGCATTAAAAGGAGAAGCTTTTATTACAAAAGACCAGCAAAACAAATACATGAACACAATTTTGCCAAATATGCTTGCGTCTGCTGCAACATCCAATAGTATGAATTTTGAAAAACTAATTGAAATCAACGTTTCTGGTAGTGTTGACAGTAGTTCTGTTGCAAAGATTCAGGCTACAGTTGAATCTAGTTTTGAAAAATTAAATCAAGCTATGGCTACGAGGGGGGTTGTCAGAAAATCCTCAAACTATTCAATATAATATGAGGTGAAAATATGTCATTTTATGGAAAGAACTTTTTATACAATGGAATTTCGTCTGAGATATATGGGCTTATATGCGCAAGCATAGATTCTTCTGGACAAGAAAGTTCTTCCGCTGGAAACGACGTTGAAATTATAGAGGAATATATTTTAAGAAGGGAGACCCCGTATTTTTACGGGGTCTCCTATCCTTCTAAATTAGAATTTCAGATTTCATTTTTCAGCGAAGAACCGATACCAAGGGAACGAGTCCGAGAAATTCAAATGTGGTTATTTGGGCAACCTACATACAAACAATTCAAAATTTTACAAGAAGACTTAATGGATGTACATTATAACTGTATTTTTACCGAAAATTCTATAATTACCGTTGGCAATGAAGTAGTTGGATTTTCAACGACCGCGAAGTGCGACTCTTCTTGGGCGTGGGGAGATACAATTGCTTTAACCAAAACAAACGCAACCGGAAGTTTTGCCGTTAGCAATAAGTCCGATAGCATAAGATATACAAAGCCAACACTGACACTTACGTTTACATCAAACCAATCAAATGTTTCTATACAAAATACTAGCGATACTGGCCGAGCAGCAATGATATTTTCCACCGTTACTTCTGGGGAAATAATAACCATCAATAATGATTTACAAACAATATCTTCAAATAGAGAATTAATCGTAGATAGGTTCAATAGTAAATATTTTTATTTAGTACCGGGAACAAATAACATAACAATAACCGGAACTGTCGGGACTTTTGTTATGAGTTATATCCCCGCTAGAAAGGTAGGTGCGTAATGTTACAAAATTTTAATGTGTTTGGTGAATACGAAATACCAAACGTGTCGGTTTGTTATCCAAATAGAAAAAAAATAGGCGATTT
>JAQUST010000012.1:5770-53859 GCA_028710495.1 Clostridia bacterium | reverse complement strand
GACTATTTCTATGAAAAATGCTTGCGATTTCCCACAAGCATAATTTTTTTCTGGTGACCCCACCGAGGTTCGAACTCGGGTTACCGCCGTGAAAGGGCGATGTCTTGACCGCTTGACCATGGGGCCTTAGTAAAAATAAAATTCCACAGAAAACACAAAGTGTTGCCGTTGCACCGCAGTTCTCGCAAGTTTTTGCGTGTGTTGTGATGTTGTGACAAAGCATAGCATTGTCGTGGAAATATATGCGCTTGCCTATGTGCGCGTTGGCGTAATGGCAAATGCTTTGCGCCATAGCGCGTTGTTTTTGTGGTAGCGGCGGTCAGATTCGAACCAACGACCTGCCGGGTATGAACCGGCCGCTCTAACCAACTAAGCTACGCCGCCATTTAGATTTGAAAACAAATTTCTTTGTTTTTGCATCTGCAAACTTTGGTTGTGCGAGGAGATTTTTCAAAAAAATACCTGTTTGAAACAAAAATCCCTCACTACATTTTGGTTGCGGGGGAAGGATTTGAAGAATTCTTTGATTTCTCGATACTCTCAAAATCAAGGAGTTCTTGTTTCAAATCACAAACACCTCACCAATTTTTGGTTGCGGGGGAAGGATTTGAAGAATTCTTTGATTTCTCGAAACTCTCAAAATCAAGGAGTTCTTGTTTCAAATCGCAAACACCTCACGACATTTTGGTTGCGGGGGAAGGATTTGAAGAATTCTTTGATTTCTCGATACTCTCAAAATCAAGGAGTTCTTGTTTCAAATCACAAACACCTCACCAATTTTTGGTTGCGGGGGAAGGATTTGAACCTACGACCTCCGGGTTATGAGCCCGACGAGCTGCCAACTGCTCTACCCCGCGACGGAATGATGCTTCAATATAATATTCTATCACTAATAAATTGTCAAGCAGAATTCAAAAGAATTTGTTAAATTGAATATAGTACAGTTTTTTCTATATAAATAGCCATGCAAATAAGTTTTTAATTTACAACTAGGCATATGTTTGTTATAATAAATAATAAAATCAAGTGAATTTGGCGAGGAAAAAAATATGTCAGCGGTAAAAAATATTTTCAAAGCAATTGATTTTCTGTTCGATACACCTCAGAACAAAAGGCGAGATATAAAAGACCCTGAGGGCACTGTTGTCATTGAGAAAGATATTTTGTATGACGAAAAATATCCAAAAGATTGCCTTATGGATTTTTATCATGTGCCTCGTTCAAACGGCGAAAAATATCCTGTTGTGCTGTACATACACGGCGGTGGCTGGGAAGCAGGCGACAAGAAATTTCGTTCTGGTATTTCAAAATGGTATGCGCTCAATGGTTGGTATGTGGTCAACATAAACTATGTGCTGTGTCCTGAGTATAAGTATCCTGTGCCAGTTCAGAATGTGGTCACAGCTTACAACTGGATAGTAGACAACGCAGAAAGACTTAATTTGAGTCTTGACAACTTCATAGTTACCGGCGACAGCGCGGGGTCTTATTTCGCGGCAATGGTTGGTGCTATTGACAAAAATCCGACTTTGCAAGATAAGCTAGGATGCGCTACAAAACACCCGGTTCAGGCTTTGGTGCTAAATTGCGGAGTATATGACCTTCGTTACGCATTCGTATCAAAGCGTTTAGTTTTCAATTTGGGCGAATTAATGCTTAAGGATTATGTTGATACTGGAAGAAAGAGTTTCGAAAGTAACGAATATGCAGATTTTATTTCTCCGATTGACTACCTAAATGAGAATTTTCCGCCTTGTTTCATTACTTATTCAAAAAAAGACCTTTTTTGCGGCGGGCAAGGAGAATTGCTGGAGGCCGCATTGACAAAGATTGGCGTGTACTATGAAGCGTACCATTCAAAACAATTTAAGAACAATCATTGTTTTTCTATCAACACAAGAAGCAAATAAGCCTTAGAAAACGATATGAAAACACTTAATTTTCTTCGCCGCTTTCGAAACAGAGCTGAGCTTGCAAACTGGAAAGAAGGCGATGTGGTTGATTTCCATAAGGAACATAAGAGTCTGCATGTTCTTGAAAAACGCGCGAAACACAGAATAAGGCATGCAGAACATAGAGGAAGAAAAGTTGAGCGCAAAATTGAGAAACATAACAGACATAATGAAAGAAAGTGATAATTTTGGAAGACACACATTGAACCAACATACAAACACTTTTTTCGAGGATACAGAATGCAAAAGGTAAGCGAAACAAAAAGTAACACGATAGTGTCTACTAGACAAAAGATAAGTATTTTGGAAAAGCTTTCTTTTGCGTGGACTATTTTATCTGTTTTGTTTAGCACAGGATTTGTTATTTTTGCAATATTGACGCAGTGGGGCGCGACTCAGTATTCATATATTCTGCTTGGAATTATTTGCCTTTATATCGTTGTGTTTGCATCTATAATTGCAATCCGCGCTGCGCGTGGCAAAAAGAAACAAAATCTTTTGATGTTGGAGGCACAGTCTGAAAATGAAGGTAAAGCCAGTGCATTATTGCAAAAAGAAAATTCTAAAAGACTAAAAAGAACGAAAAAAATGCTCAAGGACTATAAAAGCGGGATAAATATTTTGAAAGCTATGACGAACTTTCTTTTCATAGTTATGACAATCATTCTTATGTGCAGTGCAGTGAGTATGCGGGGAACAAACAGCTTGATTGCGTGGGCATCTGTTTCTGTTTCGCTTTTGCTCTCTCTTTTGAGTTTAACTTTCAAGATCGCGACTTTTGCTGTGAAAAAAACGCTTCCATATATTGCAAAAAAAGGAACGTATTCTTTGTATGAAGTCATAGACGGGAAAGTAAAAGAGAAAACACGCACAAACAAAATGATTCAAAAATTCAAAAATAAACTTATCGATGATGACAAATAATTTTTTCAATCATATAAAAATCATTTGCCAAAATCCTATTTTTTTGGTAATATATTAAAAACAAAAGAGAGGAAATATGAAAAAATATCGCGTGTGTGTAAAATATGGTATACATCCAAACACAAGTTGCGGTGCTTCTATTCCTTTTAATAGCATAGTTGTTTCTAAAGCGCGGTAATTGCTCCGTGCTTTTTTTATAACCTCGCAAGCATATTGACAATCGGTAATGACTCTATTAGAAATGTCAACCGTGATACTAACAGAATATACAAATTGATAAATGCTAAAAACAGAAAGGAGAACGGCTCTATGAAAGGTTTGCTGACTCTAAGGACACTTAGCGAGGACAAAATCCTTGAGATAATCGAAACTGCGCTTGAGTTCAAAAACGGGCGTAAGGTTGATTTCCCAGGCAAAAAAATGGTGACATTGTTTTATGAAAACTCAACCCGAACACAGTATAGTTTTCAAGTTGCAATGATAAATTTGGGGATAACACCATTGAGTTTCAATTTGGCAGGTTCTTCTGTGAATAAAGGCGAATCGCTTTATGATACCGTAAAAACTTTTGAGAGTCTTGGCGTTGACGGAGTTGTCATAAGGCACACGCAAGATGTTTACTACAATGACTTGGAAAACATTAAAATTCCAATTTTCAATGGGGGCGACGGGACTTCCGACCACCCAACCCAAACGCTATTAGACTTGATGACAATATACGAAGAATTCGGCCACTTTGACGGACTAAAAATTTGCCTTGTCGGAGATGTTCGCCACAGCAGAGTTGCGCACGGAAATTCTGAGGTTATGCGCAGACTCGGCATGGAAGTTTTCATCAGCGGTCCAGAAGAATATGCAGACTTTACAGCTCCATATCTAACCATTGATGAAGCGGTGGAAGAATGTGATGTCATCAATCTGCTCAGGGTGCAGTTTGAAAGACATCAGCAGGATATGGGCATAACCGTTGAAGAATATCACAAAGCATACGGCTTGACAATGGATCGCGCAAAAGCAATGAAAGATAATGCAATAATTATGCATCCTGCTCCATTCAACCGTGGCGTGGAGATAGCTTCTGAGGTTGCTGAATGCGACAAAGCAAGAATTTTCAAACAAATGACAAATGGAGTTTTTATTCGTATGGCTGTCATAAGTATGGTTTTGGAGGGCAAGCTGTGATTTTATTAAAAGGAGGGCTTGTTCTTGAAAATGAGAACGACCTTGTTCAAAAAGATATTTTGATTGCCGGGGACAAGATTGTGGAAATAGGCCCTGATATCAAAGAAGAAAATGCAGACATTTATTTAGTGCCAAATTGTTGGATAATACCTGGTGCGGTGGATGTCCACACGCACTTGAGAGAGCCGGGCTTTGAGGCAAAAGAAACAATTTTGTCCGGCTCAAGAGCAGCGGCAAAAGGTGGAGTGACTACGGTTATGGCTATGCCCAATCTGAATCCAGTGCCTGATTGTATTGAAAATCTAGCAATAGAACAAAAAATAATTGACAATGATGCTGTTGTTCATGTTTATCCATATGCTTCTGCTACGAAAGGACAAAAGGGCAAAGAGGTTGTGGATATAGCAAAACTTTCTAAAAAAGTCAAGGCGTTCAGCGATGACGGAAACGGGTTCAATAAACGGGAAATCTTTATAAAAATTGTAAAGAGTGCAAAACGAAACAATGCAATGATATGTTCGCACGCAGAAGCTGCGGGATACGGCACAACCATAAGAGCGGAAGTGGATGCCGTGACAAGAGAAATTGAGGTTTTGAGAGAGCTTGGGGGATGCAAGTATCATTTCTGTCATCTTTCAACAATACAAGCGTTTGAGAAGGTCAAAGAAGCTCAAGATGAGGGATTGGACATCAGTTGCGAGGTGACTCCGCATCATCTTGTTTTGGATGAAAGCTTCACCTTGCAAAGAACAAATTTCAAGATGAATCCGCCTCTTCGACCACGGCCACACAGAGATGCGACAATGCGTGCATTGTGCAGCGGAGTCGCTACAATAATAGCGACAGACCACGCGCCTCACACAGTTGAAGAAAAAAATATGCCATTCCAACTTGCGCCAAACGGAGTGGTTGGACTGGAATCTTTATTGGCTATCGTATATTCAAATCTGGTTAAAACCGGGTTCGCAAGCCATCTCGATATGCTAAACTGGTGCGTTTTTAATCCTGCCGTTAGATTCAATCTTCCCTACACAAAGATTGAAGTTGGCAGCGTCGCGGATATTGCGGTGTTGGATATACAAAACGAAAAATATCTAGAAGAAAAAAATATAATTTCAAAAGGCAAAAGCTCTCCGTTTACGGGGAGAAAAGCATATGGTATAAATCAACTTACACTAGTTGACGGCAAAGTGGAATTTTTCCGTCTCGATGGTTGTGTCAAGTTATGGAGGAAATAATGAACAAAAGAGTTTTGGTGCTAGAAAACGGCAAGTATTTCTATGGAGAAGGATTTGGAAGTTCTGTCAACAAGATTGCAGAGATAGTCTTTAACACCTCAATGGTTGGTTATCAGGAAATACTATCGGACCCTTCATATTGCGGTCAAATTGTGACAATGACTTATCCGCTTATTGGAAACTACGGTTTGGCCGATGATGACTATGAAAGTAAAAATATTTTTATGTCGGGATTTATTGTGAAGGAATATAATGACTTTCCTTCAAATTTCCGTTTCACAAAAACGCTTGCAGAGGTTATGGAAGAAAACGGTGTTGTTGGCATAAGCGGTGTCGACACTCGCGAAATAACAAGAATAATTCGTGATGAAGGTGCAATGAAAGCAATAATCACAGATGCTTCAATCAGCATTGAAGATTGCTTAATGCAACTTAAAATGGCGACGCTTGCAACGGACCAAGTGAAAACTGTTTCAACAAAAAATATCTGGCATTCGAGGACAAGAAACCCTGAGTTTACGATTGTTGCGGTTGATTGCGGAATGAAAATGAGTATTGTAAAAAAATTCAATCAGTTTGGATGCAATGTTGTTGTAGTACCGTATGATACTTCAATGGAAGAAATATTAAGTTTCAAACCCAATGGATTGTTTTTGTCTAACGGTCCCGGAAATCCTGAGGATGTTCCCGAAGTCATAGAATTAGTGAAAAAAATGCGAGGGAAGTTGCCTATACTGGGAATATGCCTTGGTCATCAAATTATTGGACTAGCGTATGGCGCAAAAACTTACAAAATGAAGTTTGGACATCGTGGTGCAAATCATCCTGTCAAAAACTTGCTTACAGATAAAATTGAAATAACGGCTCAAAATCATTCATATGCAATTACAAAAGAAAGCGTAAAAGAAACTGAGCTCGAAATAACTCATATCAATTTGATTGATGACGAAACTGAAGGAATGAGGGATGAAAAATGCAAGGTTTATTCTTTGCAATATCATCCGGAAAGTGCGGCAGGTCCAGAAGATAGTGTATATCTTTTTGAACAGTTCACAGCAGTTTTAAGGGAAGTTGGAGGGGAAGGAAATGCCAAAGAGAACAGATATTAAGAAAATAATGGTCATAGGTTCAGGTCCTATTGTTATCGGACAGGGTGCAGAGTTTGATTATGCGGGCACGCAAGCTTGCTTGGCACTCAAAGAAGAAGGATATGAGGTTGTTCTTGTAAACAGCAATCCTGCCACAATCATGACTGATACGAAAATCGCAGACAAGGTTTATATGGAGCCACTAGATTTGGAGCATATCGCAAAAATACTCCGCTTTGAGCGTCCTGACGGACTTCTATGCAGTCTTGGTGGACAAACAGGTTTAAACCTGGGTATGGAACTTGCAAAGAACGGTATTCTGGAAGAATGTCATGTTGAAGTTTTGGGAACAACAATTGATGCTATCTCCAAAGCTGAAGACAGACAACTTTTCAAAGAATTGTGCGAAGAAATAAGTGAACCTATCTTGGAATCAGTTATTGCAACAACTGTTTCGGAAACTCTTGCAGCGGCGGAAAAGATAGGATATCCGATTATTTTGCGCCCAGCATACACACTTGGAGGAACGGGCGGCGGATTTGCAAATAACGCGGAGGAACTCCACGAGCTTGCAAAAAACGGATTGAAACTTTCACCTGTCACACAGGTTTTGGTGGAGAAATCAATCGCAGGTTTCAAAGAAATAGAGTTTGAAGTTATTCGTGACGGCAATAATACTGCTCTTGCAGTGTGTTGTATGGAAAATATAGACCCGGTCGGAGTGCACACGGGCGACAGCTGGGTTGTTGCCCCAAGCCAGACACTAACAAACAAAGAATTTCAAATGCTTCGCAATTCTTCGCTGAAAATAATCCGTGCGTTAGGCATTGAGGGCGGTTGTAACATACAATTTTCTCTTGACCCGTATTCATTTCAATATTTTGTTATCGAGGTCAATCCGAGAGTTTCACGCTCATCAGCTCTTGCTTCAAAGGCAAGCGGATATCCAATCGCGAGAGTAAGTGCAAAAATTGCGTGCGGTTTGCGTCTTGATGAAATCCCTATTGCCAATACTCTGGCTTCGTTTGAGCCTACTCTTGATTATGTTGTGACAAAAATCCCACGCTTTCCGTTTGATAAATTCACGGGGGCTGATAGAAGATTGTCTACTCAGATGAAAGCCACGGGCGAAGTTATGGGAATAGGCAGAACACTCGAAGAAAGTCTGCTCAAGGCGGTGCGCTCTCTTGAAATTGGGCTTTGCCATCTTGAAATTGCAAAACTTAAAAAGCTTTCAACGCACGATTTGGTTGATTTCATAATGAAGAATACAGATGAAAGAATTTTTGCTATAACAGAAGCTATACGACAAGGAGTCAATATCGACTATATTTACCGTATAACAATGATTGACCGCTTTTTCTTGCAAAAATTTGAGAATATTGTGAAAAATGAAAAAGTCATTATTGACAATCCAAACAGTATTGAAGTGTTGAAAGATGCAAAGAAATTCGGCTTTTCAGATGAATACATCGCGAGTTGCTGGGGCATAGAATTCTCCGATGTTTATCGTATGCGCAAAGAAAACAACATCTATCCTGTTTACAAGATGATTGATACTTGCGCGAGCGAGTTTGAAAGCTACATCCCTTATTTCTACTCGACTTATGCCAATGAAAACGAGAGTATAGTTAGTGACAGAAAGAAAGTTGTTGTGCTTGGCTCAGGACCAATCCGCATAGGACAGGGCGTTGAGTTTGACTACTCGACTGTGCACGCTGTTTGGGCTATTCAGGAAGCGGGTTTTGAGGCAATAATAATAAACAACAATCCTGAAACCGTGTCGACCGATTACACTCTTTCAGACAAACTTTATTTTGAGCCACTGACTTTTGAAGATGTTATGAATATAGTAGACTACGAAAATCCAGAGGGAGTTATCGTTGCGCTTGGTGGTCAAACCGCAATAAATCTTGCCGAAGACCTCGATAAGGCAGGAGTAAAAATACTTGGCAGTTCAAGCAAAAGTATAGCACTTGCAGAAGACAGAGATTTATTCTTGGAAGTGCTCAATTCCTTATCAATTCCAATGCCAACAGGGAAAGCTGTGTTCAATATGAAAGCCGCTATTGCTGCCGCAAATGAAATAGGATATCCTGTTTTGATGCGTCCATCCTTTGTGCTCGGCGGAAGAATGATGCACATTGTCTATGACGAAAAATCACTTTTGGGCTGGCTTGAAGAGGCGTTTGCGCTCAATCGCAGACATCCGGTTTTGATTGATAAATATATAATAGGCAGAGAATGCGAAGTGGATGCTGTTTGCGACGGAGAAGAAGTCTTTATCCCCGGAATAATGGAGCATATTGAACGCGCAGGCGTGCATAGTGGAGACAGTATGAGTGTGTATCCTTGCTATTCTCTTTCCGAAAAAGTGCAAAACACTTTGGTTGACTATACCACGCGTATTGGAATTGCTCTCGGAATTATTGGTCCTTTCAATATTCAATTTGTTGTTGACGGAAGCGGAAAAGTTTTTATCATTGAAGTCAATCCGAGAAGCAGTCGAACTGTGCCGTTTTTGGCAAAAACAACCGGCGCTCCTATTGCAAATATTGCGACAAAGGTTATGCTTGGCTCTTCACTTAAATCGTTAGGCTATACTGGAGTATATCCAAAGAAAGACCGCTGGTTTGTGAAAGCTCCAACTTTTAGTTATTCAAAATTGAATGGACTTGATGCTGTTTTATCGCCGGAAATGAAATCCACCGGGGAAGCAATCGGTTATGACAAACAATTCAATCGCGCGGTTTATAAGGCGTTAAAAGCATCGGGGCTTAAGGTCTCAAATTACGGGACAGTGTTTGCAACCTTGAGCGATACTGACAAAGACGCATCGCTTCCGCTTATCCGTAGATTTTATGACCTTGGTTTCAACATAGAAGCAACATTGGGTACTGCAAACTTTTTGAAGAAACACGGGATTCGTACGCGTATCAAAAAGAAGATTTCACAAGGAAGCGAGGAGATTTTGGAAGCGCTCAGAAAAGGGTATATCACTTACATTGTAAACACGATAAGTGAGGGCGAAATGAGTGGTCAACGAGATGGTGTGCTGATTCGAAGAACCGCAGTCGAAAACAATGTGCCGGTGTTCACTTCACTTGATACTGTCAATATTTTGCTGGATGTGCTTGAAGAAATAACGATGGGAATTTCTACAATCTAATGCAACTTGAATTTGTTTATGAAATTGATAAAATTATCGAAATCAGAATCTGAAAAAAGTTATTATTTTCGTAATTTATTATCACTACGAAGGAATTTTGCATCTAAAATTCTCAAAGATTTGGGAATGCAACCGTAAAATTCGTAAAGTGGATTGTATGTCACCTAACTGTTGAAGCCGTAAATAATAATTTACCAATCAAATTTGAAAAAGGAAGATATGAAAGAGCAAAACTTGAAAGTCGTTTCGAATAAAGCATTGAATGATAGCACTTATGAGTTGGTGCTTAAGGGTGGCGACATCAATATGTCGAGCGGACAATTTGTTGAAATCAAACTCGACAATTTTTATTTACGCCGTCCATTTAGCGTTGCTAAAATTCAAAAATCTTTTCTTACTATTGTCTATAAAATTGTTGGACAAGGCACAAAAGAAATGACAAAAATTTGCGAAAATGACAATCTTTCTGTTTTGACCGAACTAGGAAACACATTCGATTTGGACAAGGCAAAAAAACCGTTGCTGATTGGTGGCGGAATAGGCTCTGCTCCGCTTTTTCAATTAGCAATTGAGTTCAATGAGCGTGGCATTCGTCCGACAATTCTTCTTGGTTTCAGAAATGAAGCCGAAGTTTTTTATCTAGAAAAATTCAAAAAACTTGGCGATGTAATTGTTGCAACAGATGATGGAAGTTTTGGAGAAATGGGAAACACCGTTTCAATTCTGAAAACAAAAAAAATTGATTTTGACTGCTATTATGCTTGTGGTCCTATGATGATGCTGAAAGCCTTGGCGGAATACAATTCAAACGGTCAATTATCACTAGAAGCAAGAATGGCTTGCGGTTTTGGTGCGTGTATGGGTTGTAGTATTATGACAAAGAATGGTGCGAAGCGAGTCTGCAAAGAAGGTCCGGTTTTTAGTGCAGACGAGGTAGTATTTTAGGCATCTAATTTTGCCAAAATATTGTAACCATATGATTTTTTAGTCAGACGAGACAGCATTTTAGGTTAATAATAAGCTTGAGCACAATTTGGTTTTAAGTGTCGGTGAAACAGCATTTCAGGAGGGCGAAAAATGAATACAAAAGTAAAATTGTTTGGACACGAACTGAAAAATCCAATCATTCCTGCAAGTGGAACTTTTGGTTTTGGTTATGAATTTGCCAAGCTTTACGACCTCAATATTTTGGGTTCGATGTCACTTAAGGGAACTACGCTTGAACCTAGATATGGAAATCCTTTGCCACGAATTGCGGAGTGCCCCGCAGGACTTATCAATGCAATCGGACTGCAAAATCCCGGAGTTGATAAAGTTTTATCAGAAGAAATACCAAAGCTTGACAAAGTTTATTCGGACAAAGTTATTGCAAATGTCGGCGGTCATAGCGTAAGCGAATATGTGGAAACTGTTGCAAAGTTCAATGAGTGCGAAAAAGTCTTTGCGGTCGAATTGAACATAAGTTGCCCCAATGTTAAAGGTGGCGGAATGGCATTCGGAACAGACCCCAAAATAGCAGAAAACCTAGTTAAAGAAGTCAAAAAGCATTCATTAAAGCCTATTATTGTCAAATTAAGCCCTAATGTCACTGATATAGCAGAGATTGCAAAAGCTGTTTGCGGTGGTGGCGCAGATGGTGTGAGCCTTATAAACACCCTTGTTGGAATGCGTTTTGATTTGCGTACGGGAAGACCAATAATAAGTGTTGGAAGCGGTGGCTATAGCGGAGTTGGGGTTTATCCTGTCGCACTTAGAATGGTCTATCAAGTATATAAAGCTGTAAGCGTTCCAATCATTGGAATGGGTGGTGTTTCATCAGCTTATGATGTGATTGAAATGATGTATGCGGGAGCAACTGCAGTTATGGTCGGATCACAAAATTTGATTGAACCTCTTGCTTCAAAGCATATTGCAGAGCAGTTGCCAAGAGTTATGGAAGAACTCAAAATAAATAGACTTGAAGATATAATAGGGAGAGCACACAATGAATAGAGAAGTTATTATTGCTTGCGATTTTCAGAATAAAGAAACCACTTTCGAATTTTTAGAGAAGCTAAAAGATGAGAAACCGTATCTAAAAATAGGTATGGAATTGTACTATCGTGAAGGCGCAGGACTCGTGCGTGAACTAAAAGCAAAAGGGTTTAAAATTTTTCTCGATTTGAAGCTTCACGATATTCCAAACACAGTTTACAAGGCTATGAAAAATATTGCTTCACTTGGTGTCGACATAACAAATGTTCACGCTGGTGGCGGCATTGAAATGATGCGTATGGCAAAGAAAGGTTTGGATGAGGGCGCTGTTGGAAATAAGCCTTTACTTATCGCGGTGACACAGTTGACTTCCACAAGTGCGGAAGTATTGAAAAACGAATTGCTTATCGAAAAATCACTTGAACAAACAGTAAAAATTTATGCGGAAAATGCAAAAAAAGCAGGTCTTGACGGGGTTGTTTGCTCACCTCTTGAAGCTCCTATAATCAAGGCACTCGGACTTATTTCGGTTACGCCTGGAATACGACTTGCCGGAGACAGCGCAAATGATCAAAAGCGTATTTCAACACCAGCGCTTGCAAAAGAACTAGGGAGCAATTTTATTGTTGTTGGTCGCAGTATAACTGCCGCTGAAAATCCACTTGAAGCTTATAGAAAGTGTGTTGCTGAGTTTTGTTGATAAGTTTAAAAGTTGGAGCTTTAATCTAAAAATCCGCTTGAAAGATAAAAAATTTAACTAGGAAAACAAACACTTAAAATGCCTATAAATGAAAACTCATAATTGCAATTTGAAGTTTGAAAACACAACTTTGAAAATAAGTAAAATAATATTGATTATAATAAGGGTAAAATGAATAACGAAAAACATATTGACTTAATCGAAAATTTGCAAGGACAAAATCAAAACTGTAATATTGCAGCAAAGTCTTGCAAAGCAAATAGAAATTGCTCAATAGAATTATTGCGCATAGTTGCAGCAATAATGGTTGTTTTCAATCACACATTCAATCAATTTTATTATGCGTACGGTAAAATGAATTTGCCTGTCATATATCTCAATTTAATCAACGTGTGTGCAGTTGGATGTTTTTTTATGATAACCGGCTATTTTATGTTTACGGGAAAAAGAAGTTATGGCGAAAGGCTTAAAAAAACTTTTTTTGAATTAGTATTGCCGACCTTTGTCATTATTGTCATTATTAAGCTTACAGAAGTAACAATACATACCTGGGGTTTGGGAGCAGGCGAATTTGGAAGCTATTTATATGTGACTTTAAAGGATGTTGTAAAGCAGTTGCTTGCGTACAACTTAACAGGAAGACTAGGCTATCTATGGTATGTATTGAGTTATATAGTCATTATGATATGGTATCCGCTTTTGAAGTACATATGCGTTGACGACAAACATGCCGACAAAGTAAGACGATTTTTAATGATATTGTGTGTTGTGTTTTTTTTAGGGCGTGATGCTGTCGTGATTTTTAATTTTAGTTTCAAAATAAATTTTATTACTGTATTCTCTAATTCAATTTTGTATGTACTAATGGGTTATGAGTGCAGTAGATTTGCAAAAAGCGAATTTTTTATTAAGCATAAAAGTAAGATAGGAATTGTTTCCGGACTTATGTATTGCCTCGGAGTGGGTTTGTGTATTCTTTTTACTTATTTATGTTATATAAGCAAAGGAAGTTTCAAGGATTACTTTTTTCACACCAGTTGTATTCCTGTTATATTGTCTGCTGCATCATTGGTTGTTGCTTTTTTATGTATAAATATTAAGAACGAAAAATTTGCGAAGCCAATAAGATATTTGGGGAAACAAACTTTATATGTTTATTTATTGCAATCTCCGATTCATTCTCTTATTGCTTGGTTGAATTTAGCTCTATTAATGTACAATACATTGGGATTCGGCACTTATATACTTATTGCTTTGATTGACATGCTGGCGGCTTTTTCCATAGCTATTATTGCAAATTTGATTCAAGGTGTAATAAAGAATAAAACAAGAAATCGAAAAATTATTTCTGCTCTTTGATAATCTGTTTGGGCTAGTTCGTTTAGGAAATTGATGTATAATCTTTTCTTAGTTCTTCATTTTGCGATAAGGAAGTAGTGCTGTAATATTATTAGTAAAAATTGAAGTGTAAAGCTAAACAAAATAAATTAAGAAAAAATAATTGAAATAAATAAGGATTAAATCAAGAAAGTTTATTTAAAATTAGAAATCAATCAAAAGCAATGTGAGTATAGAAATTAAAAAAATAGAAATATGAAGAAAAATAATTAAGAAGACATAAAATAAAAAGAACAAAGAAGAGAAACAAAACTGGAGACCGAAATGTTGAGTAGTGAAAATTTGATAACAAATGAAAATTTGCAAGTCGAAAATTCGAAAATAATAAATTCGAATGATAAAACTGCAGCAAAGTCTTGCAAAGCAAATAGAAATTGCTCAATAGAATTATTGCGCATAGTTGCAGCAATAATGGTTGTTTTCAATCACACATTCAATATGTATTATTCAAATACAGACGGAACGCTAAATCTTCCTGCAATTTATGTCAATTTGATAAATGTTTGCGCAGTAGGATGCTTTTTTATGATTACCGGCTATTTTATGTTTAAGGGCAATAAAAGTTATGGAGAAAAACTTAAAAAAACTTTTTTTGATTTGTTATTGCCAACTATTATCATTATAATTTTAATTCAAATTACTGAAGCAGTTGTCACAACTTGGGGCTTGGGCATTAAGGGATTTGCAAGTCAATTATTATTTAATTTTAAAGATGTAATAAAGCAGTTCCTCGCTTATGGATTTTCCGGAAGGCTTGGTTATTTGTGGTATGTGTTGTCTTATATTGTGGTTATGATTTGGTATCCGCTGCTGAAATATATTTGTGTTAAAGATAGGCAAGCCGACAATGTCAGACGAATGTTAATAGTTCTATGCTTGCTATATTATATATGTCGTGATGCGGTTGTGGTGTTTGATTTTTCATTTCAAATAAATGTTGTTACGCTGTTTTCATACAATGTTTTGTTTGTTTTGCTGGGCTATGAATGTAGCCGTTTTGCAGATAGTGAGTTTTTCAAAAACAACAGGCAAAAAATTGGCGTTGTTGCGTTGTTTGTTTATTTTGTTGGTTGCGGCTTAGGTATGCTTTTAACTTATACAAGCTTCATTCAAAAAGGAACTTTCAATCAATATTTTTATTATTTGAGCAACATTCCAGTTATAATTTCGGCATTTGGTTTATTCGTAACTTTCCTTTGTATAAAAATTGATAATGACAAAATTGGAGGAAAAATTAGATATATCGGTAAGCAAACGCTATATATTTATCTGTTGCAATCCCCAATGCACGTGATTTTGTTGTGGCTTGAAATTAAAAATTCACTGTTCAATACATTAGGGTTTTTCACCTATATATTGATTGCCGTTATTGTTTTTTCTGTTTCCTTAGTTTTGGCGATATTGCTAAATAGAATCAAGGACATTGGTAGCAAAAGGATGCAGGATAAAAAAGCAAAATTGCAAAAGAATGCATAATGAAAAACAAAATACAAGCAATCAAACGGGGAAAAAAATTGTATATTACAAAGAAAAATATAAATAAGATAAAAACGATAAATAAGCCATAGGTTGTTGTTTGTTTTGTTTTTATAAATTATAAAATCGTTCAAGGAGAATATTATGTCAAGCAATAGAGAAAACGAGATAGCCGTTTCCGTAGCGGAAGCACTACTAAAAATCAAAGCGGTATTTTTGAGCCCCTCCGCACCGTTTACATGGGCTAGTGGAATTGTATCACCAATTTATTGTGACAACCGTTTGACACTTTCTTATCCTGAAATACGCAAGATTGTAGAAAACGGAATTGCTGAAACAATCAAAGCAAATTTTGCAGATTGTGAAGTTTTGATGGGCACATCTACTGCGGGCATTCCGCACGCCGCAATAGTAAGTGAAATTTTGGACTTGCCTATGGGTTATGTCAGGGGCGATGCAAAATCACACGGACGCAACAATCAAATTGAGGGCTTATCACCGCAAGGCAAAAAAGTTGTGGTTGTTGAAGATTTGATTTCGACCGCAGGTTCATCAATTGAAGTGGTTGAAGCACTGAGATGTGCCGGTGCAAATGTGCTCGGAATTGTTTCGATTTTCACGTACGAATTGCAAAAAGGCATTGACCGTTTGAATGATGCAAAAATCAAAAATGTTTCACTTTCAAATTTTACTGTACTTGCAAAAGTTGCGCTTGAGCAGGGATACATAAGTGAGCGTGAATACCGAATGATGGTGGCATTCCAAAAAAATCCATCAGATGCTGACTGGCAAAAAGTTGAGTAGTAAGCAGAAATCCGAATAATCTGAAGTAAGCTAATCTCAAGTATATTTGAAGTATGTAGGCTTAAAGAAATGTAATAAGACAATTATTATTGCGAAACAGAATACAAACCAAAGGATAATTAATTCGCAATGGAAGAAAGTAAAATAATAAATTGGAATCTGAATTGAGTAGACCAAAAGTATGAAAGCTAAAGTGAGTAGACTTGCAGAAGAACTAAAACAATTGTTTGTATGAAATAAAATGCAAATTAAAATCCGCGAATTAAGAATTGCGGATTTTTTGTTTTTTGAAGACTTCTTCGCAGCTTTTGACACTTGTAATAATTATTTAAAAAGATATAAATTATTTTAGAAAATGGGGCATTTCTGTTTGCCATTATTTTTGTTTTTTGCTATGATAAGAGTATCTTAATATTGTAATGTATTGTAACTTAGTTTAGCGTTGTACAGGTGACTTGACGAGGGAAAAATATGAGCAAAAGCATTTATCAGAGTCAACAAAAAATGAAATCAGATTTTGAGAGGACTTTTGCGGTCTTTTCCAAATCTTCAAACAGAATAAAATAATAGCATAATTGCGCGGTCATTACGACTGCGCTTTTTTTATTCAAATTTTGGGAGTTAAGAAAACAGAGTTTTACTTGTTGACGGGTGAAGATTAAAATGATAAGGAAGTATATTTTGTGATAAACATAAATTCGATTTCTAATGATAAACATTAATTCGATATCTATTGAAAAATCATAAATTTGTTTTCTATGATAAAGCTAAATTGTTTTTAATATAAAAGTACAAATTTTGAAAAACGAAAGGCAGGAGAAATTATGAAAAAGGTTGCAATAGTTATGGGTAGCAAAAACGATGCCTCTGTTGTGAATGGCGCATACGAAGCTTTGAAAAAGTTTGGAGTGCCAACGGAAGTTAGAGTACTCTCAGCACACCGTACACCCAAAGAGGCTTGTGACTTTGCATCAAATGCAAGAGCTAACGATTTTGGTGTTATTATTTGTGCAGCAGGCAAAGCGGCACATCTTGCAGGAGTTATGGCTGCGCACACTTCATTGCCTATCATCGGACTGCCTATCAAAAGTTCATTTGAAGACGGTCTTGACAGCCTTCTTTCAACTGTTCAAATGCCATCGGGCGTTCCTGTTGCAACAGTTGGAGTGAATGCAGGAGAAAATGCAGGATTGCTTGCTATTCAAATGCTTGCAATAGAAAATCCTATGCTTACGAAAAAATTGGACGAATTCAAACAGGTTATGGCAGAAAAAATACTCAACGACGACAAACAAATAATGTCCGAATTCAATTAGGACAACAAATAAAGGAGACAAGCTGTATGACTACAATCGAAAAAAAAGAGCAAATGTATGAAGGCAAAGCAAAAAAAGTTTTTCTCACAAATGATCCTGATATAGTGTTGGTTTCCTATAAGGATGATGCGACGGCGTTTAATGGTTTGAAGAAGGGACAAATTGCGGGCAAGGGTATTGTTAACAATCGCTGCTCAAATCAGATGTTCCGTATGCTTGAAAAAAAAGGTATCAAAACTCATTATGTTGAAGAATTGAGCGATACCGAAACTCTTGTGAAGAAAGTCGAAATCGTGAAAATTGAAGTTATTGTCAGAAACATCGCGGCAGGTTCACTTGCAAAGCGTTTGGGCCTTGAGGAAGGCACAATAATGAAATCGACTGTTCTTGAATTCAGCTACAAAGATGATGCGCTCGGTGACCCTATGATAAATGATTATCACGCACTTGCCATAGGTCTTGCAACTCAGCAAGAACTTGATAAAATAAAGGAAATGAGCTTCAAAATCAATGATATTCTTCGCAGTTATTTGAGAGATATCAATATTGACCTTATAGATTTCAAACTGGAGTTTGGTCGCTATAAAGGTGAAATAATTCTGGCAGATGAAATTTCTCCAGATACTTGCCGTTTCTGGGACAGTGTGTCGAAAGAAAAATTGGATAAGGACCGTTTCCGTCGTGATTTGGGTGGCGTCGAAGACGCATATCAAGAAGTTATGAAGCGTCTTATGGGTATAGTAGAATAGAAAGCGCATGGCATCAATTTTGATTAAATTTTGAGATACAATAAGAATAAGCCTAATATGGCAAAAGGTAAACTATGAAGCGAAGAAACAGTATAAATATCCCCGCAAGGGATTTCGGTGTGCACGAAGAGTGTGGAATTATTGGAATACATTCAAAATCAAAACAGGCTTTGGCTCGTGATGTGTATTTTGGATTGTTTGCACTTCAACACCGTGGGCAAGAAAGTGCGGGAATTGCAGTTTCAGTACCCAATAATAAAGTTGCATATTACAAAAATATGGGGCTTGTGAGTGAAGTTTTTGGTGAAGATGAACTTATGCTGTTGCCCAACACTAACATAGCAATAGGACACGTGCGTTATTCGACTTCAGGGTCTAGCAATGTTGTCAATGCTCAACCAATAGTTTTCTACGGTCGTTACGGAAGAATGGCAATAGCTCACAACGGCAATATTATCAACGCTCCCGAAATCAAAAGCAAAATGATTGAGAATGGACATATTTTTCAATCATCAACCGATAGCGAAGTTATAGCGGCACTTATCAACAATCTTTCAACCGAAAGTGTTGAACAAGGTTTATTTGAAGCCTGCAAAAAATTTGTCGGCGCATTTGCACTGGTCATATTGTCGGGAAACAAATTGTTTGCAGTTCGCGACAGTTTTGGTCTGCGTCCTCTTGTTATGGGCGAAAAGGATGGACAAATAGTTTTTGCAAGTGAGTCTTGCGCACTAGATGCCATTGATGCAACGCTTATCCGTGACGTTGTGCCGGGCGAAATAATAACAGTTGAAGAAGATGGCAGCATAACAAGCAGTTTCTACAACGGTTCTGACAGAAAACCTTGCATATTTGAATATGTTTATCTAGCCCGTTCAGATTCGACAATGGATGGGGTCAGTGTTTATGACAGCAGATATGAGTGTGGTGAAATGCTTGCAAGACTCTTTGATATCAAGGCGGATATTGTGGCAGGCGTTCCTGATAGCGCGCTTGTTAGTGCTAGGGGCTATTCGGCAGTTTCGGGAATTCCGTATGTTGATGCTTTGTCGAAAAACCGATATATCGGACGTACATTTATTCAGCCTGTTCAATCACAAAGAGAAAGCTCAGTCAAAATAAAGCTTAACGCATTCAGAAGCAATATCAAGGGCAAGCGCCTCATTTTGATTGATGACAGTATAGTGCGTGGCACTACTTCAAAAAAAATAATTGCATTGCTTCGCCAAAGTGGAGCAACAGAGGTTCATATGCTGGTCGCAAGCCCTGAAGTCAAATGGCCGTGTTTCTTTGGTGTTGATATGGACACAAAAGAACAGCTAATTGCGGGCAATCGCAGCAGCGATGAAATCTGCAAAATTATAGGCGCGGACAGCTTGCACTACATACCACTTGAACTTCTTGTAAAGTCGTGCGGTGGCGGAAACTTTTGCACAGGATGTTTTGATTCGAACTATTCAGTCGGAAAAGGTGTTATGGTGTCCAACAAGCTAAATATGGAATAAGATTTTGTAACTTAGGCAGTTTGCGACATTGATTGATATATCAAATGTATTATAAAGAGACATAAATTTAGAAGTTCAAAGTGAGGGAATATATGGCAATAGATTATAAAGAAGCAGGTGTTGATGTTGAAGCGGGTTATTCTGCAGTCAAGATGATGAAAGAATATGTCAAATCCACCTACGACAAAAATGTCGTTGGCGATTTGGGTTCATTCGGAGGATTTTATTCGTTGTCCGATGCACCTGACGGTGATGTCCTTGTGGCTGGAACTGACGGGGTCGGAACAAAGCTTAAATATGCTTTTGTTTTGAACAAACACGACACTATAGGCATTGATGCGGTTGCTATGTGCGTAAATGATATTGTTTGTCAAGGCGCAAGACCACTTATATTTTTGGATTATATTGCTCTTTCAAAACTCGTTCCAGAAAAAGTTGCTCAAATTGTCAAGGGCGTGGCGGAAGGTTGCAGACAAGCAGGATGTGCGCTTATCGGTGGCGAAACAGCTGAAATGCCAGGTTTCTATTCTGCAGATGAATATGACATTGCAGGTTTTTCTTGTGGCATTGCAAAGAAGGATAAAATTATCAACGGTTCAACAATAAAAGAGGGAGATAAGCTTGTGGGCTTGCGTTCAAGCGGAATACATTCAAACGGATATTCCCTTGTTCGCAGATTATTTCCTCCAGTTTTGGAAGAACTTGAACAATTTGATGAGGATTTGGGCGCTACTCCAGCCGAAGTTCTCTTGACACCAACAAGAATTTATGTCAAGAGCGTGCTGAAGATTGTTGAGAAATTTACAGTAAACGGCATAGCTCATATAACGGGCGGCGGATTTGTTGAGAATATTCCGCGCGTAATACCGAATGGACTTGGTGTAAAGATTGACAGAAATAGTTACGAGCTTCCAAAAATATTCAAAGCACTTCAAAAGCGCGCAGAGATTTCATATGAGAAAATGTGCAACACCTTCAACATGGGCATTGGCATGGTGCTTGTTGTTCCAAGCGGAACAGAACAAGCGGTTGTCGATTTCGCAAACAGCATTGGAGAGGAAGCTGTTGTTCTTGGAGAAGTTATAAAAGGCGACGGAGTGACCTTATGAAAAAAATTGCGGTTTTCGTATCCGGAAGCGGAAGCGATATGCAAAGTGTGATTGATGCTATAAATGCAGGTGAGATAGATGCAAAAATCGAGCTTGTTGTTGCAAGCAAGTCGGGCATATTTGCAATTGAGCGTGCCAAAGTTGCAGGATTAAATGCTGAAGTTTTTTGCAAGGCAGATTTTGAAAGTATCGACGAGATGTATGACAAGTTGATTGAAAGAATGAAGATGCTTGATGTCGAATATATAGTGTTGGCGGGTTATCTTACGATACTTACGCCAAATATAATCAAAGCATTTGAGCATAACATAATCAACATCCATCCCGCACTTATTCCAAAATATTGCGGAATGGGAATGTATGGAATGAAAGTTCATCAGGCAGTGATTGCAAACAGAGAAAAAATTTCAGGCGCAACTGTGCATTTTGTGGATGAGGGAGCGGATACGGGCGAAATTATTGCTCAGGAAACTGTGCCCGTTTTTGAAAATGACACCGCCGAAATATTGCAAAAAAGAGTATTAGAACTTGAACATAAATTGCTACCCAAAACATTAAAAAATTTATTTGCTAAGGAGATAAAATGAAAAAGAGAGCATTGGTCAGCGTATCAGACAAGACAAACATTGAAGCAGTATGCAAAACTTTGGTGGAACAAGGTTACGAAATCATATCAACCGGTGGAACTTACAACGCGCTTAAAAAGGCGGGATTGCCAGTTTTGAACATCAGTGAAATAACTTCATTCCCAGAATGCTTGGACGGACGCGTCAAAACTCTGCATCCTGCAGTGCACGCAGGACTTTTGGCAATAAGAAACAATCCAGAGCATATGGCTCAACTTTCTGAACTCAACATCAACACTATAGACGTTGTCATTGTCAATCTTTATCCATTCAAACAAACAATAATGAAAGAAGGGATTGAGTTTCAAGAGGCCGTCGAAAATATCGATATTGGTGGCCCGACAATGCTTCGTTCAGCTGCAAAAAACTTTCAGGATGTTATCGTTATTGTTGACCCTAATGACTATGAAAAAGTATTCGAAGAAATCAAATCAGGTTCAGTTTCGCTTGATACAAGAAAATATTTGATGTACAAAGTTTATCAACACACCGCAGTTTATGACACTATGATTTCAACTTATCTTCGTGGCAAACTCGGAATTGAGTTTCCAGACCAACTGACTTTGGCATACGAAAAGAAAGAGCAGTTGCGTTACGGCGAAAATCCACATCAACAAGCAGCAGCTTATGGCGAAGTGCTTCCTATCAAAAATTCTCTTGTCAATGCTGAACAGTTGAACGGCAAGCAAATTTCTTACAACAATATCAATGACACAAACGGAGCTGTCGAACTCCTTAAAGAATTTAGCGAACCGACAATAGTTGCTGTCAAGCACGCAAATCCGTGTGGAGTTGCCAGTGCGGACAATATTTATGATGCCTATATTCGCGCATATGCTTGTGACCCTGTTTCAATTTATGGCGGTATTGTGGCTTCAAACAGAACTATTGATAAGGCTACAGCTGAAGAAATGATAAAGATTTTCCTTGAGATTGTGATTGCTCCTGATTTCACAGAAGAAGCGATCGCAGTGCTCGCAAAAAAACCGAATCTCAGAGTTTTAAAACTTGCAGAAGTAGGCAAGTCAAATCCAAAAGGTACAATGGAATTCAAAAAATGCTATGGCGGTCTTATTATGCAAGAAGCAGATTTGGAAACTAAAGAAGGATTTACCGTTGTAACAAAGAAAGCACCAGCAAAAGAAGAAGAAGCTACAATGCAATTTGCGATGAAAGTTGTCAAACACTGCAAATCAAATGCAATAGTTATTGCAAAAGACAATGCGACATTGGGTATCGGTGTTGGACAAACAAACCGTATTTGGGCAACGACTCAAGCAGGCGAACATTCGCTCTCCGAAACAAAAGGCGCTGTGTTGGCAAGCGATGCATTTTTCCCATTCAATGATTGCGTGAAAGAATCGACTAAGCTTGGAATTTCATCTATCATTCAACCAGGTGGTTCTGTGCGTGATACAGAAAGCATTGAAGAATGTGACGCATCAGGAATCGCTATGGTATTTACAGGCGTTAGACATTTCAAACACTAATTCAACGACCTTATAAACAGCTTGAAAGTTTTTCACTTCTCCGTATGCTAAATGAAACTAGATGAAGATGAAAGCTTCCAACCTGTCGCAAGCTCATATCATTTTACAAATTTCTATATGCTTAATTTGGTTTTTGATTGTTTTATAATAATTGTTGAAAAAATAGAAAACTAAATTTTCAGATAATAATTGCAAACTAAAGTTTGATCGATTTTTGAAAAGCTATTGACATAATCAAAAAATCAAACGCTAATTGACTTTGTAGTAACAAATTGGAAATTTGTTCAATAAAATTTCATAAAAGGATATTGCAAATGAAAGTTTTGGTAATAGGTGGCGGTGGCCGCGAACATGCGATTTGCTGTCAGTTGAAAAAAAGTAAAAAAGTGACAAAGCTATATTGTGCACCGGGAAATGCAGGAATTGCAGAAGTTGCCGAATGTGTTCCTATCTCCGTTTTGAGCTTTGAAAAAATTATCGAGTTTGCAAAAACAGAACATATCGACTTAGTTTTTGTTGCGCCTGACGATCCGCTTGCTTTGGGACTTGTCAATGAACTTGAAAAAGCAGGAATAAGAGCTTTTGGCCCAACGAAAGAAGCTGCAATAATTGAAGGCAGCAAAGCGTTTTCAAAAGATTTTATGAAGCGAAACTCAATTCCGACTGCAAGCTATGAAGTGTTTTCTGATTTTGAAAAAGCAAAACAATATCTGGAGAAATTCAATTATCCAGTGGTTTTGAAAGCGGACGGTCTTGCTCTTGGTAAGGGTGTTTTAATCTGTGAAGATGAAAAATCCGCACTACTTGGTTTATCGCAAATAATGCTCGACAAGGTGTTTGGAATGGCGGGCAGTTCTGTTGTTATAGAAGAATTTTTGGAGGGGAAAGAAGTTACAGTTCTTGCATTTACCGATGGCGAAACAGTCAAATGTATGCCTGCAAGTCAAGACCACAAGAAAGCTTTTGACAACGATAAAGGACTCAATACAGGAGGTATGGGAGCTTTTGCGCCTACCCTCACTTATACCGAAGAAATAGCGAATGAGACACTTGACAATATCATTTTGCCTACTATAAGTGCTTTATCGCGCGAAAACCGTACTTTCAAAGGTGTAATATATTTCGGGCTTATGCTTACTAAAAACGGTGTCAAAGTCATTGAATACAATGCTCGATTTGGTGACCCTGAAACTCAAGTCGTGCTTCCGCTTTTGAAAACGGATTTTGTGAATGTTGTGGATGCGTGCATAGACGGAACACTTTCAGATTTGAGTATTGAGTGGGAAAACAAAACAGGATTTTGTGTTGTCGTTGCAAGCGGAGGCTATCCGTCAAATGTTGTGAAAGGTTATCCAATAACGATTGAGCCAATGTCAAAGGATATAAAAATATTTCATAGCGGAACAAGAATCGACAATGGAGTGCTTGTGACAAACGGAGGCAGGGTACTTTGCGTCACAACTATTGCGGACAATATAGAACAAGCAAGACAAATAGTGTACGGACAAATCGATAAAATTAAATTTACCGACTCAAGGTACAGAACTGATATTGGAATAAAGTAACGAAATTAACAATCAAATTTTATCTTTTGATAAAATCATTTATTGTTTTGAAAAAACAAAAATGTTCGTGAAAGTTTTGCGAATGAAGAAAAGATTTTAAGACAAGGTGAAGAGGAAAAAATGGTAAATCGAATATATGTTGAAAAGTTGAAACAATTTGACAGTGCAACAGGAAAAATTCGCAACGATATCAAGCACTTGCTTGGAATTGAATGTGATTATCTCCGTAGAATTTTAAGATACGATGTTGAAGGAATTGATGAATGCACTCTTGCAAGTGCACGCGTATCAATATTTTCAGAGCCTACTGTTGACATTACTTATGACAACCTCAAAGAATTTGAAAACAAACAAATTTTGGTGGTTGAATATCTTGATGGTCAATACGACCAACGAGCCGACAGCGCAGCGCAATGCGTTCAACTTTTGACCGCAGGAATTCGACCTTTGGTGCGGTGTGCCACAGTGTTTATTTTTGAAAATTTAAGCGATGAGCAATTTGCGCAAATTAAAAAATATCTTATAAATCCTGTCGACAGCAAAGAAGGAACGATTCTGCTTCCTGGTACCTTGAAAAGAGATGAAACCATTTTGCAAAAAATGCGCATAGATATGGATGGCTTTATTGATATGGACAAAGCAAAATTGAAAGACTTTTATTCGGGTTTTGGCTTTGCAATGAACTTTGAGGATATTTCTTTTGTTCAAGATTATTTTACATCACAAAAGCGCAACCCAACTCTTACAGAACTCAAAGTCATAGATACATATTGGAGCGACCATTGCCGCCATACCACATTTTTGACAGAAATCAAAAGTGTCAAAGTGGAAAGCGATAATCCTCATATCGAAAAATCGCTTGAACTTTATCGTGAAAAATTTGGGGAGTTATACAGTAACCGTCCAGAAAAATACCCTTGTCTTATGGATATTGCGACACTAGCAGTCAAGCAACTTCGCAAAGAAGGCTATCTTCGCAATCTTGATGAAAGTGAAGAAATCAATGCATGCTCAGTTGTTGTTGCAGTTGACAATGGCGGAGAAAATGAAGACTGGCTCATTATGTTCAAAAACGAAACGCACAATCATCCAACTGAAATAGAACCTTTTGGCGGTGCTGCAACTTGTCTCGGCGGAGCAATTCGTGACCCGCTCAGTGGTCGCTCTTATGTTTATCAAGCAATGAGAATCACAGGGGCTGGCAATCCACTTGAGAGTCACAAAAGCACACTTTCAGGAAAACTTCCGCAACGAGTTTTGACCAAAACCGCATTGGCAGGTTTTTCTAGCTACGGCAATCAAATCGGGCTTGCGACAGGTATAGTTCATGAATTATATAATGACCGCTTCAAG
Organism: Clostridia bacterium; assembly: GCA_028710495.1. GTDB lineage: Bacteria > Bacillota > Clostridia > Christensenellales > CAG-917 > STD2-102. The sequence continues at coordinate 28,241 of JAQUST010000012.1, read as the reverse complement.
GCAAAGCGACTTGAAACAGGTTATGTTATTGGTGGCGCTCCAAAAGCAAATGTTGTGAGAGAACGCCCGCAAGCAAGTGACATTATTTTGTTGGTTGGCGGTGACACGGGTCGTGACGGATGCGGTGGCGCAACCGGAAGCAGTAAGGCACATACCATAGATTCAGTTGACCTGTGCGGAGCAGAAGTGCAAAAGGGAAATGCTCCAGAGGAAAGAAAACTTCAGCGTTTGTTCCGTAATAGAGAAGTAGCGCAAATGATAATTCGATGCAACGACTTTGGTGCTGGAGGAGTCAGCGTGGCAATAGGCGAACTCTCCGACAGCCTTGATATTCATCTCGAGTGCATAAGCAAGAAATATGATGGTTTGACCGCTACGGAACTTGCAATCAGCGAGAGCCAGGAGCGTATGGCGGTTGTCATAAAAAAAGAAAATGTTGAGCGGTTTTTGGAGTTTGCAAAAATAGAAAATTTGAAAGCGACTCAAGTTGCAGAAGTTACGGATAACGGCAGATTGCGTATGTTTTATGCAGAAGAAACAATAGTTGATTTGGAGCGCAAATTCCTTGATACAAACGGAGTGAAGCAAATCCAAGATGTCATAATCGAAGAAAAATTTGACAATTTTTTCGACACACTTCACGGCGACACGACAAAGCTATTGAATGAAGGAAAATTTGAGGATGCTCTTTGCGTTGAACTCAGCCGACTTACCAACTGCTCACAAAAAGGTGCAGGAGAAGTGTTTGACAGCACAATTGGTGCGGCAAGTGTTCTTATGCCGTTTGGCGGAAAAACTCAGCTTACACCTGCCACAGTTATGGTTTCAAAACCACCTGTCAGCAAGTTTACACATACAGTAACTTGTTCTTCATATGGTGCTTACCCTGACCTTATGGTGAAATCGCCTTATATCGGTTCGATTTATTCAATAGTCAGCGCAGTAAGCAAGCTTGTTGCAAGTGGTGTTGAATACAATACCATTTATCTCACTTTGCAGGAATTTTTCAAGCGGTTGAATCGTGATGAAATACGCTGGGGTGAGCCATTGTCTGCATTGCTAGGCGCGTTTGATGCTCAAATCAATATGAAAATTGGGGCAATAGGCGGCAAGGATTCAATGAGCGGAACTTTTGAAAATATTGATGTTCCGCCAACTCTTATTGCTTTTGGAATGGGTATTGCAAAAGATAATAATATTATTCATAATGCGTTTGGAAGTTCGGGCTTTATTTACCGTTTCAAAATAGCAAAGGACTATTTTGGTAAGCCAAAATATAATGAGCTTCTTATGATGTATGCAGAAATTGAAAAGCTTATAAAAAACGGAAAAGTCAAGAACTCAGCAGTGGAAGAAAACGGATTTTTGGTCACTCTTGCTAAGTCGTGTATTGGTAATCAAGTTGGCGCACATCTCAATCTGGTTGATAAAGGGATGTACAAATACAGCATTGGCGATATCATATTGATAACGAATGAAAAGATAGTTAGCGAGAACGCGGAGTTTATGGGTGAGCTCAATAGTAGTGGAAAAATCACGGCGCAGGAACTTTCATTTTCTATCGAAAAACTTTCAAGTGCATTCACCGGAACTTTGGAATCAGTTTTTTCAACTACTGCACCAAATGGAGGAGAAGCAAAGAATATTTCGTACTCAACCAAAAAAATATTCAAGGGCAAGAGCATTGTAAAACCTCGCGTGTTTATTCCTGTCTTCCCTGGAACAAACTGTGAGCTTGACACTGCACGGGCATTTGAAATTGCAGGAGCGACTGCAGATGTGTTTGTCATAAAAAATCAAAATGCAAAAGATATTGAGTGTTCTATCGCTGAAATGAAAAAGCTGATTGACAAAGCGCAAATTATTGCATTCCCAGGCGGATTTAGCGGTGGTGATGAGCCTGACGGCAGTGGAAAGTTTATTGCAACTGCATTCAGAAATCCAATTTTGAAAGAATGTGTCGAAAATCTTCTTTACATGCGTGACGGTTTGGCTCTTGGCATTTGCAACGGTTTTCAGGCGCTTATCAAATTGGGTTTATTACCATTTGGAAAAATCGAACCGCAAAACAGCAACAGCGCAACGCTTACCTTCAATAATATTGCGCGCCATGTTTCTACTATGACAAATATCCGCATAGCTTCAAATAATTCCGCATGGTTGAATTCATTCACAGTTGGCGATGTATTCAGTGTTCCAGTCAGCCACGGAGAAGGTAAGTTTATTTGCAATCAAGAAACACTTGCTACATTGATTGAAAACGGACAAGTGTCAACACAATACGCCGACAGTTTTAACAATGCAACAATGCAAGCGCCATACAATCCAAACGGTTCAATTTGTGCCATAGAAGGTATTGTTTCTCCAGATGGCAGAGTTTTGGGCAAAATGGGTCATAGTGAACGCTGGCAGAAAGGTTTGTATCAAAATCTAAACGGCAATTTTGATATGAATATTTTCAAAAACGGTGTTGAATATTTCAAATAATCAATTTTGATATGAAGATAAAAATAAAAAGAGAGCATTGCTCTCTTTTTTACTTTTCGAAATTATTAGTTTTAGATTGGTTATTTCATTTGTATTATTGTTAGCCTTCGGTATAAGCTATTCTTTCAAACGAATTAGTTTCGGAATTTGTTAATTCACTTCTGCTTGAGTTGAGATTATGTGCAAAATCAGTTAACTTGCAATTGCTTGCAAATTTTCAGAATGTAAGTCATAAAACAAATCGCGCAAAATCTTAATCTATAGTTTTTACAATTATCAGGTTTTCAAAATACCGTCAGGAGTGCAGATAAGTCGATTGTTTGAAATTGCGGTTTCAACGGCTTTGTCAATCCATGCGGATGCTGCTTTCGATTTTTTGGGGCAGTTGAATAATCCGTATACTTCTTTCACTATTTCATCACGGTTCAAATTCAATTTGCTTTCTATTGCACAACGAGCGGCAATTTTGATTTCATCAGGAAATTGTTTTGACATATCGCGGTTTATTTTCCCGTCGAACGGTCGGAAGAAATCAACAGGTTTTGTGACATAGAAAACTTTGTCGTCAAAACTTTGTTTGTAGACTGTAAACTGTTCTAGATAGCTGACAATTTGTGCGACTCCTTTTTTGCTGTTGCGCGCGACATTGTATGCCGTGAGCAATTTGTCAACAAGATATTGCTCTTCAATCGGACTTTCTGTCTCGATTACACTTCGTATTTTCGCAATTATTGCATCTTCATTGGCAAAGTTTGTGACATAATCTGCGCCCGCTTTTGCCATAGGTTTGATATAGAAAGACTTATAGTTGCGTTTGTATCTTGACAGTGTTTCTTTGACGCTCTTTTTGCTTAGAACACGCTTTTCAGTGAGTGCAGAAACCAAATCTTTGATTTTGTTTATTTCGCGCTTCGGATTGTTGAAATAATTGATAACCCAAAGATGATAAGTGTTCCAACCAAGCTTTTTCAAGAATTTTGAGTGCATAGCTATTCTGTCGCGCACACTTGTTATAGCATTTGAGTTGTCGCTGTCACAAATTATTCCTAATATATATTTGTCCTTATTGCGCGGGTCAACTACGGCGACATCAATCTTGAAGTTGGAAACTCCGACATTATATTCGCAAACTAGTCCTTTTTCTTTCAAATCCGCGGCTATCATAGCACCGAGACCACGAGTTCGTGGCGCAACGTTCTTCGAGTCAATGACAAACATTTCGGTGCCGCGCTCTGCATATTCCAAGAACGCTTTGAGCCCTTTGACACCTTTTGCATCTGAGCGGTTCAAATCTATCATATTGCCTGTGATTGCTGAAAACACTTTCATTTCACTTCTTGCACGGGTTACGGCAACATTGAGTCGCTTGTATCCTCCGTTTTGATTGAGAGGACCAAAGTTCAGTGAAAGCTTCCCTGATGAATCGGGACCATAGCCAACACTGAATAAAATAATATCACGCTCATCACCTTGAACATTTTCGAGGTTTTTGACAAACAAAGGTTCATCAACTTCATAGGCAACGCTGTCAAGCCCGTTTTGGTGGACTTGCGCTGAAAGTTTATCTTCAATATAATTCGCCTGTGCAGTATTGAAAGTGACAATTCCGATGCTTTGGCGCGGTAATTCAGAATTTTTAAGGCGAGTCAATACTTCTTTTATGAGTTCATCAGCTTCTTTTTTATTGCACTTTGCACCGCCACGTTCATAAATTCCATCAACATACTGGAATGAAACTCTGGAGTTCATTTCGTTTGGAGATGGGAAAGTCAGCAGGCTATTGTCATAATACATAGCATTTGAGAACGCAATCAAACTCTCGTGGTTGGAGCGGTAATGCCACAGTAAATGTCGTTCGGGCATACCGATTGAAAGGCAGTCATCCAAGATGCTTTCCAAGTCTTCGACTTCGTAATGCTCTTCATCTTTGTAGCTGTTTCGGAAGAATGATGTCGGAGGAAGTTGGTTCGGGTCGCCGACTACTATGACTTCTTTGCCTCTTGCGATTGAACATACAGCTTCACAGGTCGGAACTTGTGAGGCTTCATCAAAAATAACAAGGTCAAATTTGTCCATATCAATGTCTAAAAACTGACTGACAGAAGTCGGACTCATAAGCATACAAGGGCAGGTGGATTTCAAAATGGTAGGTATTTGCTCGAACAATCTTCGAATTGTTGTTCCTTTCATGTTATTTTTTTCTGCGCGCAACAAAGTGACTTTCTCAAGATTGTGGTCTCCCTCTGTGTCTGAACGGGGAATTGAAGCGCATAAGCGGTTGTATAGCTCAATACGTGTCAATTTTTCATACTCACCAGAGAGAAGTTTGAAGCGGTTCATTGTTTCTTCCAAAGTCAATGCGGAGAACTGACAAAGTGTGTCATCAAGGAAAACTTCGCTTCTCACAAAGTTGTAGTAGATGGATTTCTTGAAGCAACGCAAAATATCATCTGCGGTTATTTCACCAACATTCAAAGGCTCAAGCACAAATTCAAAGCCATTCTTTTTGCAGTAATCAACAATTTCTTGATATTTGCACCAGCTTGGAATGAAGTCGATATTCTTTTCTATGTTTGTTATATATTCTACTGTTTGATTGATTTCTTCATTTTTGGCTTCACGGTTTATGCAGAAAATTTTGTTGAACATTGTCCCAGACCGGTCGCAGTTGCGATAAGCTCGAACATAATATTCAAGATGAAGTTCAACTTGAGGATATTGAGTGATATTTCCGCAGCATTCATTGAAAATATTGAAATCGCACTCGGCGTAGAGCTTGCTTGCATTTTCAAAAAGCTCTGTCAAGACTTTGACTTCACGCTGTATCAGTGAGGCATCGGAGTAGTCAACTTCCAAAAGTAAAGCTATTTCTTCTTCGCGCTTTCTTATTATGTCTTTGTTCTCAGCGCACTTTAAAATGTATTCATAAAACAGTTCTCTGTCAGGTTTTTCAACCGTATACGGCAAAAGCTTGCGAACAAGTTTGTTGGAGTATTTCCCAGTGCTGCAGGCTTCTCTCAGTGCTTCAAGGCTTTCAATCTGAGGGTAAGTTCCATATGTTGCTGAGTATTCAGCCATCATAACTGCGTCACGCTTTTGCGCCTCGTTGTAGGATTCGATGACTCCCTTTGCATTGTCAATAGTTTTGTAATTGGCAAAATATTTCGCCATATAATTATCTTCAGACAGTATTTGGCAAATTTTGTATAATGCTGAGAGTTTGTCGCTTGTCAGTGACACTGTACGCATATTGAATATGGGAAGAAGACTCTTTGCATACGAACGCAAATGCTTAAGCTCCATAAGATAAATGTCTAAAATGGCTTCTCCCTTTTGTCTCCACTCAGCATCATAAACAAATTTTCCGATATGTTTGAAAGGGGACTTGTCAATGTCGCCGCATTCTTTTGCGCGCAAAGACAATTCCGTCAAAATTTCGAGATATTTATTGAAAGTTGTTTCAGTCAGCTTCTCATAAAAAAGACTGTCAATACGCAAACAATCAGGCGCATTCATATTTTCAAAATAGTTTAGAATAGCATCATAAATCGAAAAACCCAAATAGCGTTTTTCGTGCACGGCAGACATTTCGGCCTTAAGCTTTTCTATGCAACCTTGAATTTCCGTTGCCTTTGCAAGATAGTCCTGTTCGGCTTTTGCTTCGCCAAGGCTCAGCGTGTCGGTAATACGGGTGAGTATGTCTGCTTTGTTTGTTTTGTCTGAGTGTAGTTCCAAACAAAAATCAGCAATACCGATTTCTTTTATTCTGCGATAAACAACTGAGAGTGCCGCCATTTTTTCGGCGACAAAAAGAACTCTTCGTCCACGCACTATATTATTTGCGATTATGTTTGTGATGGTCTGTGATTTTCCTGTGCCCGGAGGTCCATGCAAAACAAAACTCTTTGAAAGACTGTCACGGATAGCTGAATACTGTGAGCTGTCAGCACTTATAGGAAGTAAAATTCTATCATCACCAAAATATGCGTTGTCTGAAGTATTCTCCGAAAGTATGTTGTCTTTGACATCAAATTCACTGCGGTTTTGAATAAGTGAATTTATTATTTTGTTTTCTTTGAATTTATCAATTTTGTGTTTTACATCATACCACATCAAATAATTGGTGAATGAAAGTGAACAAAGGAAGACATTTCCGTGAACTTCCCAACCTTTGCGATCGACGATTTCTTTGCGTATGCGGGCGATAACTGCCAAGATGCTTTTTGCATCATCAAGTTTGACAGAGGCAAGACCTCGCATATCAAGATTGAATTCCTGATACAAAAATTCTAGAAGCGTGTAGTTGAGGTGAAGTTCTTCGGTGTTAAGTTGAATTGAGTAAACAGGAGTCGAAACGCCGCGCTTTGTGAGCGTTGCAGGATAAAGCAAAATTGGCGCGTAATTGTCTTCGCCGGTTTCATCTTCTTTCCAACGCAAAAAACCTGCTGCAAGATAGAGCGTTGCTGTGCCTGATTCTTCCTGAATGCTTTTTTCCTTACGATAGGTGTTGAGAAGAGTGCGTTCGTAATCCTTGCCAGTGAGCAAAGTGCGTAAGCGCTTGTTTTTGTATTCGTATGAAAGATAATCAACGATAGGCTTCATTGATGAACCGCGGTCAAAGTCTTTGGTGAGCTTCGAGAGCATTTCAGTTGCATCAGTTGGTTTTTGGGCTAAAGAAAATTCGACATTCTCATCAATATTTTCAATAAAATCATCAAGATTTGCTGTCAAAATTTTGACTGAAGTATGTGATATGCGAAAATTCAAAAGCGAATTGCGCATATCCATTTCGAGCAATTTACGCTCCCATTGTCTCTCCCGCGATATTTCGGTTTCACCTGCAATATCACCTTTGTATTCTTTTATTTGTTTTGGAGCAACTTCAAGTTCAAAGTCTCTGCTTGCTACGAGGTCATAGCCGTTTTCAGTTTTTATGCGTTCGGGAAGTGGTCTTATTGATAGAATACGCGAGCGTTTTATATCAAGGAAAAAATCTATATTTTCAGCGCGTTTCAATTGGTCAGTGGCATTCTTTTCGGCTTTTTCAAATGACAAGCCGTTGAAAATGTCATCTATATTTACCATGCTTATGTCATTGACGCCGCGTTCAAGTTTTTTGCTTATGACTGAAGCATCATCAACAACAACATCTGAAAAACATTCATTGATAAGGAAACAACCTACATACCATTTGTTTTCGATGTTGCCGATTATTGCGTTGTAGCCGTTGCCTTCAAGCATAGCGGATAAAACTAGAGAAAGTTCAAGCGGAGTCACAATTTTCATACTCAGCATTTCTGAATAGGAGGAGATGATTTCGCTGTCAAGATTTGTGTCGCGCTTGACAAATTCCATTTCTGCAAGCTGGCTGAATGCTGCGGCAAAATAATAACGCACGGAGTTTTTGTTTGAATGTGCATAGCTTGCGCTGTGGTTTGTGATATTCCATGCATCAAGTTTTTTGTTTGTAAGAGATATAAGGCGGTTGATTTCAACACTGCGTTTGACAAAGGTTGCTATACTTTCAGTTTTTTCTTTGTAGTTGCACTCGTTGAAAGCAAGCACTTGCACATCGCATCTTTCTTCGCCGATAATTTCATTATCTTTGAAAACGCTGACTATTATTTTGCCTGAAAGCCTTTTATCCAACGCAACCATAAACAATGGCGAAAGATTCAAACTCGGCTCAAATTTGACATTAGCACGGCGAGGCATAATTTCCTGCGTTATCTGCATAGGCAAAATAAAAGCAGGCGATGATGATATGGTCACTGTTACATTTTCCATATCTTCATAGGTAAGATTTTTTATGTATAGTCGCTTGATTGGCGAAATTTCGTTTTGAACATTGTAGTAACCGACAGTACTGCTACAATTCAAGCTAATTTCGATAGTCTGTTGTTTTGGTTCTGCTAACTTTGCTGCCATTACTATTCTCCGTTTGTTTGTATAATACTTTATAATCTTAACATATAACTATTGTCATTTCAATAGTGACTTCATTAAATACAAAAAATTCAAAAATAGCTTTGATTTCAATTTATAATGAAAGTTTGCTTGCTAGTCTCTAGTTTAAGAAAATAAAAAAACAAAAAAAGAAATGTATTGCATAAAAGCACTGTATCTTCTAATAATTTAATTTACCTAAAAATTCAATCGGATAATTCAATCGGATAAAAACTAAAATTTTAACTTCTTGAAAAGTAGTGAAAAAACTTTTATATTGTTGATTGACAATATGAAGTGTGTGACTTATAATGAATTAAATGTGAACGTACTTTTGGAGAAAAAATGAAAAATAATTTTGGATTTAAGTTTAGCTACTATTACTTTATCACCAACAAGTGATATATATTGGCGTGCGTTAAACTTGAACCTTTCACAAACTGAAGTGAGTGACCGCCAACAAAATTGGCGGTCATTTTTTATTTTTTTCGTCAATAAAAAAAGAGAAACAAGATATAATTACAAAATATATGCCATAATCTCGTAAACGATATAATTGCAAAATATAATGCCATAATCTCGTGAACTTAAGATTTTGTAAAGCCAAAAGATATAAACGCATTAAAAGCCTAAAATAAGATTTTATATAATAAAAAAATATATACTTAAAATATACTTAAAAACAAAACAAAAATCGTCATTGTCAGTTTTTTTACCAGATGTACAAAAAAATATATAAACTTAAAAATCAAATTAGTGATTATATATTAAACAATAAAGAAAAAATGCAAAAGGAAGTGCAAAATGATCGTTGTCATAAAAAAGAACCAAGACCACAAACAAGTCGAAAACCTGACAAATTGGATAACAAGTCTAGGGCTTGGTATTCATATGAGCGAAGGCGAAAACACAACAATCATCGGTCTTGTAGGTGACACGTCAAAGGTTGATATTGACTTAATCCGCTCTTTAGATATTGTTGAGTCTGTCAACCGTATTCAAGAACCTTATAAAAATGCAAACCGTAAGTTTCATCCTGCCGACACTATTGTGAATGTTTCAGGGCACGAATTTGGTGAGAAGCATTTTCAAATTATCGCAGGACCTTGTTCTGTTGAAAGTGAAGAGCAAGTTGTTGCAATAGCCCACGCTGTCAAGGCTGCAGGTGCAACAATCCTCCGTGGCGGAGCATTCAAACCGCGAACTTCGCCGTATGCTTTTCAAGGACTTCGTGAAAGTGGACTTGATTTGTTGCGTATCGCAAAAGCTGAAACCGGTATGCCTATCTGCACCGAAATTATGAGCGAGAAATATATAGATGCATTCTATGATGTCGACATTTTTCAAGTTGGAGCGCGCAATATGCAAAACTTTGAACTTTTGAAAGAGCTCGGGAAACTTAGAAAGCCGATATTGTTGAAACGCGGTCTTGCTGCTACAATAGAGGAGTGGCTTATGAGCGCAGAATACATTATGGCAAACGGCAATATGGATGTCATTTTGTGTGAACGCGGAATCCGTACCTTTGAGCCATACACGAGAAATACTTTGGATTTGTCCGCTATACCGATTTTGAAGGAGCGCACACATCTTCCTGTCATAGTTGACCCCAGTCACGCATCAGGACTTTCACGCTTGGTCAAACCGATGTCGCTTGCTTCAGTTGGAGCAGGTGCGGACGGACTTATAATCGAAGTGCACAACGACCCCGCGCACGCACTTTGCGATGGCGCGCAATCATTGCGACCGGAACAATTTGTTGATGTTGTCAAGAGCATAGATGTTATGTTGCCTCTTGTGAACAAGGCGAGGGACTAAAATGATTATTGCAATATATGGTTTGGGACTTATCGGTGGTTCTCTCGGTCGTGCTATTATAAAGAAGACCTCTCACAAAGTGCTTGGTTTTGACATCGATAAAGCAACAATGCTAAAGGCAAATATGCTCAATGCATATCACGAGGAAATCAATGATAATAATATAAAAAATGCTGATTTGGTGGTGCTTGCGCTGACACCAGCTGTTGCTATTAAAACAATGCGTGAAGTCGCTCCAATGCTCAAAGACAACGCAATAGTAATTGACTGTTGCGGAAATAAACGCAAGATTGTTGAAGAAATGGACGCGCTTCTTGAGAAATATCCTAAACTGAATTTTAGCGGTGTTCATCCTATGGCGGGTCGAGAATTCAGCGGAATATCACATTCAACTGCGGGACTTTTTGAGCATGCCTTTGTCATAATGACACCCGTGCACACGCCTATTGATGCACTTGTAAAAGTGAAACAATTGTTTTTGGAACTAGGTTGTGAGGGTATAGAAATTTCAACTGCTATTCATCATGATGAGATGATTGCGTACACATCGCAACTTGCGCACATAGTTTCGAGCAGCTTCGTAAAAAGTTCGCATTCAGCAGAGCATGTTGGGTTTTCAGCCGGAAGTTTTAAGGATATGACAAGGGTTGCAAAATTAAATCCTGATATGTGGACAGAACTTTTGATGGACAACCGTGATAATTTGTTGCGCGAAATTGAAGAATTGCAAAAGCATATTGAAGAGTTCAAAACTGCGTTAAGCGACAAAGATGAAAACAAACTTAATGAGCTTTTGAGTGAAGGCGCAATAATGAAAGAAATAGCAGAAAACGCCCGTAAAGAGAGGAAAAGAGATGAATAAAGTGTCTGTTTCGACAAAACGACCTTACAGTGTTCTTATTGGCAGTGATATTCTATCAGGCCTCGGTGATGCGGTTTTGTCAGTTCATAAGCTCTCAAAAGCCATGATTGTAACTGATGATAATGTCGCAGGATTATATCTTGATGATGTTATAAATTCTCTTACCGAGTCAGGATTTAGAACTTCAAAAATCATAATAAAAAGTGGAGAGGAAAACAAAACAGCTTCCACATATTTGAGTGTTATTGAACAAATGGCGCAATGCGAAATTGGTCGTGAAGATTTGGTTGTTGCGCTTGGTGGCGGAGTTGTTGGAGATGTCGCAGGCTTTGCAGCTGCAACCTATATGCGTGGAATTGACATTATTCAAGTGCCAACAACTTTACTTAGTGCAATCGACGCCTCAGTTGGCGGGAAAACAGGGGTAGATTTGCCGCAAGGCAAAAATCTGCTAGGAGCATTTCATCAGCCTGTACTCGTATATTTCGACAGCAAAACTTTGACCACTCTTTCAGAATTGGATTTTAAAAACGGGATTGGGGAAGGAATAAAATACGCCATTTTATGCGGCGGAGAAATTCTTGATATCTTGGAAAAAGGTCTTTGCAAAGATAATATCTTGCGCTTCGTTGAACTTGCAGTAAGCGTGAAAAGAGATATAGTTGAGGAAGATGAAGAGGAAAGCGGAAAGAGAAAACTTCTTAATTTGGGACATACATTTGGACACGCAATAGAAAAACTGTCAGAATTTTCAATCTCGCATGGGATTGCTGTTGCCAAGGGAATTTATATTGTTGCGCGTGCAAGCTTGTGCGCAAACAAATTAACTCAAGTCGACTATGAAATAATTTGTGAGTTGTTCAAAAAATACGGGTTAGACACCGCTTGCAACTATACTACGGCACAATTGCTTTCAGTCATAAAAATGGACAAGAAAATAAATAGCGACGGACAAATTTCACTTGTCGATATAAGAGCAATCGGGAAATGTGAGATAAACAAAATGAGTTTTGAAAACCTTAAGGAATATATCAATGAATGTAAAAATTGAGAAATCAAAACTGAGCGGAAGTATCAAAATTCCTGCATCAAAATCACTTGCACACCGCGTGTTGATTGCTTCTGCGCTTTCAAACGAAAACACGGTTGTGAGCGGAAAACTTGTTGGAAACGATGTTTTTGCGACTATGGACTGCTTAAAAAGTATCGGAGCATATTTTGAAGATACAAATGAAGATGAACTTTTGGTCAAACCATATAAATATTCATATAAACATCAGATAAGTTTTAATGCCGTAGAAAGCGGCTCAACACTGCGATTTCTTTTGCCGATAGTATCTGCACTTGGACTCACTGCTACATTCACAGGTGAGGGCAGACTTGGACAAAGACCGATTGGCGAACTGCTTACGGTGCTTACTGCGCACGGCGTGCATACAGACCAAACTGTTTTGCCAGTTACTGTCAGCGGAAAGCTTGAAGCCGGAGAATACATTATTCAAGGTGGAATAAGCTCGCAATATATATCTGGATTGCTGTTTGCTTTGCCTTTGCTTGATGGCGACAGCACGATTGAAGTCGTCGGGGATATGGTTTCTGCAAGCTACATTGATATGACGCTATCAGTTTTGAAAACATTTGGGATATCAATTGTGAGGGCTAGGAACATATTCATAGTCAAAGGTAACCAAAACTATCAGTCTCCTCAAAGTATTCAGGTCGAGGGTGACTGGAGCAGTGCAGGATTTTTTGCAGTAGGTGGTGCTCTGTCGGGTGATGTTACGCTTTGCGGATTGGCTTCGAACTCACTTCAAGGCGATATGGTAATACTCAATCTTTTGAAAAATATGGGAGCAGATATCACGGAAACAGAGCAAGGAATTACGGTCAAAAAAAGCGAACTTTCGAGCATAACTTTTTCAGCTGAAAATTGTCCTGATTTGGTGCCGATAATGTCTGTCGCACTTGCAAACGCAAATGGCATTTCAAAAGTAACGAACGTTGAAAGATTGAGACTTAAAGAGAGCGACAGATTGTATGCAGTTATCGAAATGCTTACAAAAATGGGAGTGCGCGCCGAATATCGTGATAGCGCATTATATGTGTATGGCGGAGAAATGAGCGGAAATTTGGTGTCCTCCTTTAACGACCACCGCATAGCAATGAGCGCTACAATTGCAGGCACTGTTGCACAGGGAAAGACAACTATTGTTGATGCGGAGTGTGTAAAAAAATCATACCCGACATTCTTTTCCGACCACAAACAACTGGGAGGCAAAAACAATGCAGGCGTACTTTAAGAAACTTAAATTCGATATATTCGGTGAATCCCACAGTGCTGAAATCGGAATGGTGCTGGAAGGTGTGCCTAAAGGCGTTTCTGTTTCGTCGGGAAGTGTGCAAACTTTTGTTGATCGCAGAAAAAGCGGGAATAATGTTTGGTCAACACCTCGGAAAGAAGCTGATATTGTGGAATTCACAAACGGTATTGAAAACGGGAAAGCGACAGGCGAGCCGATAAGAGCGATAATAAAAAATACTTCTGTAAAAACCGGTGATTATGACAAAATAATATTCAAACCACGTCCATCACACGCGGATTATGTTGCGGGAGTAAAAGACAAATGCAGTTCGGGTGGAGGGCGTTTTTCTGGAAGAATGACTGCGCCTTTGTGTATTGCTGGCGCAATTGCTATTGATATTCTTGAGCAAAAAGGAATAGAAATCGGTGCTTACATTAGCGAAATAGGTGGGATAAAAGGCGGAAGCTACAAGACAAGAGAAGTCTCTATTGAAGAAATTAGGATAGTTCAAAAGCAACCGCTTGCCTTGTTGAATAGACATCAAAAGTTAGAAATAATTGGTGAAGAAAATCAAAAATTTATTGACGATAACGCAAAGTCAGAAAAAAATGTAAAGGCTGAAGGAAACGCAAAGACTGAAGATAACACAAACTCTAAAACTGAATTAAACACAAAATTTGAAGATAGTGAAAAACATGAAGAAAATGGAAGTGTCGCAAGCGAAATTGAAAATGCGATTTTGAATGCCCGCGAAGCTGGCGACAGTTTGGGCGGAGCAGTGGAATGTATGGTTTTCGGACTTCCCGTTGGGCTTGGCGATGCAATGTTCGATGGATTGGAGAGCAGAATTTCCTCCGCGTTGTTTGCAATTCCTGCGGTGAAAGGCGTTGAGTTTGGAAGCGGATTTGAGTTTGCCACAATGTGCGGAAGCGAAGCGAATGATGAATTTAAGTTCCAAAATGGAAAAGTAGTCACAACAACAAATCACAATGGCGGAATAAACGGCGGAATATCAAACGGTATGCCCTTGACACTGCGTGTAGCAATAAAGCCTACACCTTCAATTTCTATCGAGCAGGCTACAGTTGATTTGAAAACTGGCAAGAACACCACAATAAAAATAGAGGGTCGCCATGATGTGTGCATTGTTCCTCGTGCGGTGCCTTGTGTTGAGTCCGCTGCTGCGCTGGCAATATTGGATGCGCTTTTGGAAATCTCAAAAGATTGAGCAAACTAATTTTTTTAGGCTTAGAACGATTTCAAATTTTAATTAAATATGAAAAACAAATTAAATGGTAATAGATAACGAAAAACACAAAATAAAAAAGCAATAACAAAAGCGGTGCATTATGAAACTTGATGAAATCAGAAACAAAATTGACAATGTAGATGACAAAATAGCAAAGCTCTATGTTGAGCGTATGGAACTTTCCAAAGAGGTCGGATTGTTTAAAAAAGAAAACAATATTGCGACAGAAAATACTTTGCGCGAAAAGGAAATAATCAATCGTGTGACAAAAGAAATGCCTGAAGACATAAAGCTGTTCGGCAAACAGGTGTTTTGCTCTTTGTTTGATACTAGCAAGGCATATCAAAGTCAGATTGTTTCTATCAACTCATCAATAAAAAATGACATAATAAGTGCTTTAAAAGCTGGAAAGCAGTCATTTCCGAATTCTGCGATTATTGCATGCCAAGGTGTCAGTGGAGCATATTCAAATATAGCGACCGAGCATATTTTTTCATTTTCTAATATTATGTATTTCAAGGATTTTGACGGCGTTTTTAATGCTGTTGAAAAAGGATTTTGTCAATTTGGCGTGCTTCCTATTGAAAACAGTTCAGTTGGAAGTGTAAACAAAGTTTACGATTTGATGCGTAAACATAAGTTCTATATTGTGAGAAGCATAAAATTGAAAGTACAGCATTACCTGCTTGCAAATGCAGGCATAGACTTGAAAAATGTTAAAGAAATTTTTTCGCACGAACAGGCAATCGGACAATGCGCTGGATTTTTGAAAGAGCTTGGCGATGTCAAAATCTCAGTTTGCGATAACACAGCACTTGCGGCAAAAATGGTTTCTGAAAGCGGAAGAAAAGATGTGGCGTGTATATCTTCAAGAGAATGCGCCGGCATATATGGATTATCTATTCTTGCGCCAAACATTCAGGATTCAGACAGTAATTTCACTCGCTTTATCGCAATATCAAAAAAACTTCAAATTTTTGAGGACGCAAACAAAATCAGTATTATGGTCAACCTTCCGCACGAAGTGGGAAGTTTGAATAAATTGCTCAACAGATTTTCGACACTGGGTCTAAATCTCACGAAAATTGAGTCACGCCCAATGCCCAACTCTATGTTTGAATTTGCTTTCTATTTTGATTTTGAAGCAAAAGTTGAGAGTATTGAAGTACAAAATCTTGTTGCGGAGCTTGAAAACACTTGTGACTATTTTTCATTCCTTGGAAGCTATCACGAGATTGTTTAGCAAATTGAATGCAATATCAAATGAAAAATCTGGAAAGGAAAAGTCATAAATGAAGAAATACTGTTTGATAGGAAAAAGTTTGCCACACACAATGTCTCCACAAATTCATAATGAATTTGGTTTGGATTATTCTGTGGTGGAGCTTCAAGATGAAGAAGCCTTGCGTGCTTTTGTTTTATCAAAGGAATATGACGGTTTCAATGTTACGATACCATTCAAGCAAACCATAATGAAATATCTCGATGAAATTGACAAAACTGCACTTAAAATAGGTGCTGTCAATACGGTGGTAAAATCCTCAGGCAAGTATATCGGTTTCAATACAGATATCGGCGGAATGGATTTCGCTATGAGTTTGGCACATATAAAACTAAATCAAAAAAGCGTTATGATTTTGGGAAGCGGTGGTTCTTCAAAAACGGCTCAGTATCTTGCAAAACGCGAGGGAGCGAAAGAAATTATTGTTGTTTCACGAAGCGGTGAAGTAAATTATGAGAATTGCTATAATTTTCAAGATACGGAAATAATAATAAACGCAACGCCCGTTGGTATGATGCCGCATGCCGAAGAAATGCCTATTGATGTTTTGTGTTTTCAAAATTTGGAAGCTGTGTTTGACTCTATTTATAATCCTCTTTGCACAAGATTGATTTTTGAAGCTAAGGAAAGAAATATAATCTCTTCAAACGGACTTAATATGCTTGTTGAGCAGGCAAGGCTAGCGCACGATATTTTTACCGGCGATAAAACAAATCAAATTCGCACGGTTGAGATTGCAAATAAGTTGCAAAAGCAAAAACAAAATATAATTCTAATCGGAATGGCGGGCGCAGGAAAGAGCGTGATTGGCAGGCAACTTGCGCAAAACACAGGTAGGGAATTTTTTGACACCGACACTTTGATTGAGCAGCGAGAAGGTGTCAAAGTCAATCAAATATTCAACAAATTCAGCGAAAAGTACTTCCGTGATTTGGAATCAGATGTTATAGTTGAAGTGTCAAAAAAACAACACACAGTTATTGCAACGGGAGGCGGTGGAATTATGAAAGAGCAAAACCGCAGAGCGCTCAATGCAAATGGAAAGATTGTTCTTATTATTCGTGATTTAGAATTGCTTGAATTTCGTGACCGTCCGCTGTACAAAGATTTCGCAAGAGTACAGCAAATGTGGGAAGAGCGCAAAAATGTATATTTCAGCATTGCAGATATAGTTGTAGAAAACAATAGAAGTTTGAGTGAAGTTGTGGCAGAAATAATGGAGAAATTATGAAAAGAATACTTGTGCTAAACGGCGTAAATCTCAATATGCTGGGAGTGCGCGAAAAAGAGCTTTATGGTAATGCAGATTACGAAAGTCTTGTTAAATATATCGAGACAAAAGCAAAAGAGCTCGAAATTTCCGTGTGTGTTGAACAGTCGAATTTTGAGGGTGTTCTGGTTGAATATATTCAAAAAGCACTTAGCGTTTATGCTGGAATAATAATAAATGCAGGTGCATACACGCACACAAGTATCGCAATTTTAGATGCGCTCAAGGCGGTCAATATTCCAACAGTTGAAGTGCATTTGACAGACATAAACAGTCGTGAGGACTTTCGTAAAATTTCTTATATCTCACTTTACGCTGAGAAAACTATATGTGGAAAAGGATTCGAAGGTTATGCTGAAGCACTGAAATATTTTGCAAACAAATTAAGTGAGAATGATGAAAATGAATAGATATGAATTACTTGCGCCTGCTGGTGATAGAGACAGTTTTGATGCGGCCATAGCAAATGGAGCAAATGCTGTATATCTTGGTTTGGGTAGTTTCAATGCAAGAATAAAAGCACAAAACTTTGATGAAAAAAACCTCAGAGAGTGTGTCAAAAAGGCACACTTTTTTGGTGTCAAAGTCTATGTAACACTTAATACTTTAGTACAAAACAGCGAGTTTAGTGATATGATAAAGGCAGTTAAAGTTGCTGTTTTGGCAAAAGTTGACGCTTTTATAGTTCAAGATTTGGGCGTTTGTTTAGCCTTGAAGCGCGTGTTCCCAAACATAGTTTTGCACGCAAGCACACAAATGGGGATACATAATTTATATGGAGCAAAAATCGCAGAGAGTTTGGGTTTGAGTCGCATTGTTCTATCGCGGGAAACAAAACTTTCAGACATAAAAGCTATTCGAGAAAACACAAATTTGGAGTTGGAATTTTTTGTTCAGGGAGCTCTTTGCGTTGCATTTTCAGGAAACTGTTATCTAAGTAGTTTGGAATATGACAACAGTGGGAATAGAGGAGTTTGCAAACAACCGTGCCGTATGTGCTATGAGGCAGAACAAAATAATCAAGCAGAACGCAAGATAAAGACAGAGCAAGGTTATATGTTGTCAGCGCGTGACCTTTGCTTGATTTCCAACTTAAATGATTTGGTTGATGCTGGAGTTCAGTCATTTAAAATCGAGGGCCGATTGCGTAGAGCAGGGTATGTTGCAGAAACCGTCGATTGCTACCGCAAAGCGCTTGATAATTTAGAAAACAATATGCCAACGGTGCAAAGCTCGGATATAAATTTGCCAAAGCGTCAAAATTTTGGAGCATCAAAAAATAGTGGGAATAAACTTGGCAGCAACGGATTGCAGACAGAAATAACCCGCTTGAAGAAAGTTTTCAATCGAGGAGATTATTTGTCGCGTGCATATCTTGATAGCGGAGTTCCCGACAATGTTGTCAACAAAATCAGCCAAAATCATCAAGGAATAGCAATAGGAAAAGTGGTTGATGTCAAACCGTTCAAAGATATTTTGGCAATCACTATTGAAAGCAAACATAAGCTTGCGGTTGGCGACGGACTGAAATTTTTTGAAAATGGAGTTGAATGTGGAAGCCTTGGTATAGGAAGTTTGAAAGAAGTTGACCGCAATACCTATACTATTTTCAGCAAAGCAAAGGCAAATGTCGGACAAAGCGTAAATTTGATTTTGGACAGTCGGATTGAAGAAGAAGCACTAGCTAGAAAAAAATATGTTTCAGTGGATTTCCGAGTCAAAGCAAAAGTTGGAGATAAGCTTGAACTTTGTGCAAAAAGTGGTGATGTCGAAGTCAATTTATCTAGCGATTTTATTTGCGAAAAAGCAATAAACAAAGCGACTCAAAAAGATGAAATTATAAATCAAGTGGCAAAAACAGCGGATAGTGGATTTGAAGCAAAATCGGTTGAAGTCGAAACTGATGGCGTCTTTTTGCCGAAATCCGTGCTGAACGGGCTTCGCCGAGAATGTCTTAGTCAACTTGAAGAAAAAATAGTTGAAAACAATGAAAAATATTTGAATGTGCAGATATCTGAAGAAGAAATATCAAATGTTTTGAAAGAAGCAAAGTATGGGATGTCTTGTGGTAACACAAATTCGCACGCAAACAAAAACAACCTCTACTTTGTTTATTCAGACAAAAATTCTGATATGAATGCAGAATATATCGGTGAAAGCAACTCGATATTTGCAATTTCTCCAAGCGAGTATTGTGCAAAAGAGATAGAAAGACTTGTAAAAAGAGTTAAAGCGCTGAGAGATAATTGCAAGATAGCACTAGTTTTGCCGATAATTGCCAATGGCGCGGATTTGATGTATATCGAAAATTCGCTGAAGAGTTTGACGGAAAGCGGAACTGTTTTTGAATACCTCGTTTCAAACAACATTTATGGACTTTACTTCAAAAATTCAGGTTACAAAATTATTGCCGGATTTGGGCAGAATGTTTTCAACAACCTGGCAACAAGCGAACTAGAAATTTTGGGAGCCTCAATAGTTGTTCCTAGCGTAGAACTAAAACTGATTGAAAAAAAATCCAACTCATTAAAAAGCAACGTTGATGCAAATACAGAGTATGAATTTTCATCATTGCTTCCTATTTGCGAGATGCAAAACTTTAGACTTCCGCTGATGACTTTTGCTCATTGCCCATTCAAAACATTGAACGAGAATCCGTGCAAAAATTGTTCTTTTGTAAATAATACGTTAGCTTATAATATATATAATAAACAATATGAAATTCACCGTGTCAAACTTGCGCAATGCTATTTTGTATTGAACAAATCATAAACGTTTAATTTACAAAATATTTCTATAGTAACAAACCGTGAAGAAGAAGCATGAAACTGTAAAACGAAGAATATAAATAGCTATGTTTTGGGCAAAAATTTTGTAATTAACAAAACCTGTAATCATAATACTAAATAAATGTTAAAAATGTTAAAAAATTTAAAAATTCGCACTTAAATATTAAATTAATAAAAATTTGCTATTGCTATCAATATTTTATCACTGTATAATTAAAGTGTATTAATTGTTAAAATTGCACAAAATATTCTGAGGAGTAATGAATTCATATGGATAAATATATTATTTTGTCGCATTGTGATCACACATTGTTGGGGCAAGCATCTACATTTGAAGAAATAAAAGTTATAGTCGACGATGGTATAAAATATCGTACGGCTTCTGTGTGTATTCCGCCATCATTTGTTCAAAGAGCGAGCGAATATGCCAAAGGCAGAGTTCCTATTTGCACAGTTATAGGATTTCCAAACGGCTACAACACAACAGAAGTCAAAGTTTTTGAAACTAAAGATGCTATTGAAAAAGGCGCGGAAGAAATCGATATGGTCATCAATATAGGTGAACTGCGCGCAAAGAACTATGCTTTTGTAGAAAATGAAATACGTGCGGTGAAAGCCGCGTGCGGCAAGAAAATTTTGAAGGTCATCATTGAAACATGTCTATTGACAGATGAAGAAAAAATTAAGATGTGCGAACTTGTCACAAAGGCGGGTGCGGACTATATCAAAACCTCAACTGGTTTTTCTAAAGCAGGTGCAACTCGTGAGGATATAAAATTGTTTTCTGAAAATATAGGTCCAAAAGTTAAAATGAAGGCTGCGGGCGGCATTCGAAGTATGCAAGATGCCCAAGATTTTTTAGCACTTGGATGCAGTAGACTTGGTACAAGTTCAATCGTTAAGATTGTGAAAGCAGAAAGTGTTGACGGTTCAAATTATTGATACACTAAGAAATTGGTCGAAACATTTATCTTATTGTGATAAGTATCGACTCTAATTTTAATAAACTATAATAAATTGAAATTCGGAAACTAAAATAACAACTTAGAATGCAGAATCTAATATTAAGACAACATACAAATTGTCAACATAAAAATGTCCGTTACGAAGTAGCCTTAATAAAACAAACTGGCGTCGCAAAAGTGCTGATTTGTAAAACTTGAGTAATTAAATAAGCAATAATAAGTAAACTAATCTATGAGGAGAAAAATGAGTATACCAACACCACACATTACAGCGAAGAAAGGTGATTTTGCAAGGACAGTTTTAATGCCCGGTGACCCGTTGCGCTCCAAATTTATAGCAGAAACTTTTTTAGAGAATGCCGTGCTAGTCAACAATGTCAGAGGTGTTCAAGGATACACAGGCACATACAGAGGAAAAAAAGTTTCGGTTATGGCATCGGGAATGGGAATGCCTTCAATAGGAATTTACAGTTATGAACTCTTCAATTTTTATGATGTGGAAAATATAATTCGTGTTGGTTCAGCAGGAGCAACTAGTCCGCTAATGAAGTTGAAAGATGTAGCTATTGGAAAAATCGCTCTCACAAAATCAAGTTTTGCAGAAAATTTCGGGCTTGGAAAAGATTTTATCGCAACTGCATCGCCGATACTTGTGGAAAAAGCCGAACTGATTGCAAAAGACATGGGCGTGCATTCAGTCACGGGAACGATATTTTCTAGCGATGTGTTTTATGGTGAAGACGGATTGGCAGAGTTTTTAGAAAAAAATGATGTGCTTGCTATCGAGATGGAAGCGGCTGCATTGTATATGAATGCTTACAAAGCAAAAAAGAATGCACTTGCAATTTGTACTATTTCTGATTCGATATTAACAGGCGAAGCCTGTTCTGCCGAAGAGCGTCAAAACTCATTTACGCAGATGATGGAAATTGCTTTGGAGATGGCATAATAGAAAATTGCATAAAAGAAAACATATTGCAAACAAATACAAATAATAGAAAACAAATAGCAATCGGAATAATAGGAAATGGCAAATATAGTTGTTATTTTTATTCTTCAGAATAAAATATTATGAACTTTATGGTGCATAACTAATATAAGGCGAATGATAAAATATAATGATTAAAATTTATTTATTCATATGAACTTGAGATTATGAATAAATATTCAGACAAAAACACCAATCAAAATTTAGGCAATATTTAGTGTATTGACTGCTTAAAATGATTGTGTTAATATAAAAAAAATAGGCGAAAGCCAAAACAAGGAGAATGAATATGAAAAAATTGTTGAGTATTATCTTGGTATTAGCAATTATGGTTACCGCATTTGGTGTCTTAGCCGCTTGCAATAATACTGTAGAAAATTACGACATTGCCCTAATCACTGACGTCGGCAATATTGATGACAAATCCTTCAACGAGGGGGCTTGGAACGGTGTTAGAGAATACGCAGAAGAAAACAATATTTCTTATGGATATTTTAGACCAAGCGAAGACA
>JAQUST010000012.1:0-5670 GCA_028710495.1 Clostridia bacterium | reverse complement strand
TGCAGCGGCAGGCGAAGGACAAAACAGAAAAGTAATCGGCGTTGACGTTGACCAATCTGCTGAATCCCCACTTATTATCACATCAGCAATGAAAGGACTTACCGTATCAGTGAAATTAGCACTCGCTTCTTATTATGCAAACGATGGAGCATGGGATGTTGATCATGCAGGAAAAACCGAAACTCTAGGAGCTGCAGAAGATGCAGTTGGTTTGCCAACAGCAACTGATTCATGGAGAATGACCGAATTCACAGTAGCTGACTATACAACACTTTTTAACACTCTTAAAGCAGGAACTGTCGTAGTTGACAATTCTATCACTACTGCTCCAACAACAGTGAAAGTTGTAGTTGATTATCAAAACGAAGCTGAATAATTAGACTAATGAATAATTTTGTGGAGAGGGATAATCTTCCTTCTCCACAATAATTTTTTTACAAATTCAAAGGAGGATACCTTGTGAACGACTATGTAATAGAAATGCTCAATATCACTAAGGAATTCCCGGGGATAATCGCAAATGATGATATCACCTTACAACTGAAGAGAGGTGAAATTCACGCGCTGCTTGGCGAAAACGGAGCAGGAAAGTCCACTCTTATGAGTGTTCTTTTTGGTTTGTATCAAGCTGAAAAAGGCGTAATAAAAAAAGATGGCGAGGTTGTAAAAATAAACAACCCGAATGATGCTAATGAATTAAAAATAGGTATGGTGCATCAGCATTTTAAGTTGGTTGAAAACTTTACAGTTTTGGAAAATATTATATTGGGTGTTGAGCCGAATGTGTTTGGATTTTTGAAAAAAAGCGAAGCACGGAGAAAGATTGTAGATTTATCAGAAAAATATGGGTTGAAAGTTGATCCTGACGGAATAATTGAAGAAATTACTGTTGGAATGCAACAAAGAGTAGAAATCCTCAAAATGCTTTATCGAGACAATGAAATTTTGATTTTTGATGAACCTACTGCTGTTTTAACTCCACAAGAAATAGATGAGCTTATGAATATTATGAAAAACTTTGCCAATGAAGGCAAATCTATACTTTTCATAACGCACAAATTAAACGAGATAATGGCAGTCGCTGACCGTTGTACGGTTTTAAGAAAAGGGAAATTGGTTGGCACTGTTGATATAGATAATACTTCAAAAGAAGAACTTTCAAAAATGATGGTTGGAAGAGAGGTCAATTTTAACGTTGAAAAGGGCGAATTCTCTCCAGAAGGTATTGTATTGTCCGTGAACAATATTTTTGTTGCGTCGGAGACAAATAAAAAATACTCATTGAAAGACGTTTCATTTGATGTTCATAGAGGCGAAATAGTTTGTATAGCGGGAATCGATGGAAACGGACAAAGTGAACTTGTGTATGCCTTGACTGGAATGGAAAAACTAGCGCCAATAGGAACTATTATAAAAGAAAAAAGAATAAGAAGCAAAGAAAAAGAAGATTTCAAGAATAGCTTCAGAAATTCACTTTTGGGTATAGGAAATTGGTTTAAGTCGAAAGCAGCTATATTTAGACTAAAAGTGAGATTTAGAGCGCAGAAATTCGCTTCGATTTTTCATAAAAACAATGAATTTGATAAAAATGCGGAAATCAAAGGTCGCATAACCTTATGTGATGTTGACATAACAAAAGCTACAATAAGGCATAGAAGCAAGCTTGGGATGAGCCATATCCCTGAAGACAGGCAAAAATTTGGACTTGTGCTTGACTATTCGCTAGAAGAGAATCTTGTGTTGCAACAATACTGGAAGCCGCAATTTCAACATGCAGGTTTCATAAAAAAATCCGCAGTTCGAAAATATTCAAAAAAAATGATTGAACAATATGATATCCGCAGCGGACAAGGTTCTGTAACTAAAGCCAGAAGTATGTCGGGCGGAAATCAGCAGAAAGCAATTTTGGCGCGTGAGATTGACAAAAATCCAGAACTGTTGGTTGCGGTTCAGCCTACGCGCGGTCTTGATGTCGGAGCAATTGAATACATTCATGATCAACTTGTTGCACAACGCGATAGCGGAAAAGCCGTTTTACTTGTTTCGTTGGAGCTTGATGAGGTCATGGACTTATCTGACCGTATATTGGTTATGTATGAAGGTGAAATAGTCGCTGAGCTTGACCCGAAAATAGCTACAATAGAAGAACTTGGGCTTTATATGGCTGGCGCAAAGAGACAGGCAAAATATACGAAAGCGGAGGAAGTGTAAATGAAAAAGAAGAAATCTGCTTCCTTTGAAAATAAAGGGTCAATGCTGAAGCAAGCGTTGGACAAACCTGGATTTCATAGTTTGACAGCATCAGTACTTTCGATTGTTATAGGATTAATTTTTGGCTATTTACTCTTGGTTTTTCTTAAATCTGGGAAGTCTACGAATGGAATAATAAAAATTTTGGTCACTGGTTTTTCAAACCCTGCTAAATTTGCGAAAGTTTTGTACCAAGCAGCACCACTTATTTTGACAGGTCTTTCTGTTGCATTCGCTTTCAAAACCGGTTTGTTTAATATTGGCGCGACAGGACAATATACAGTTGGCGCAATGTTTGCATTGATCGGCGCTCTTGTTTGGCAACTACCTTGGTGGGCTTGCATTCTTTTAGCATTTGCAGGTGGTGCAATTTGGGGCGCTATACCTGGCATTTTCAAGGCTTTGTTGAATGTGAATGAAGTTATTACTTCAATTATGTTCAACTGGATAGGACTTTTTGTTGTGAATTTGACGATAACCAATATTCCTGAAATGCTTGCAAATTTTTATGGAGGAAGCATTGCTGATAGAACAGCTAATCTGGAATCAGTAAATACAGGCGCGATTATTCCGAAATGGGGATTAGACAATTTGCTAGGTTCTAACTATATGAACATAGGCATTTTTATAGCTATATTAGTTTCAATAATTATATATATTATTCTCAATAAAACAACTTTTGGTTATGAATTGAAGGCTTGCGGATTAAACCGAAATGCTTCAAAATATGCGGGCATAAATGCAAAGAGAAACATTATCTTGTCAATGACTATTGCTGGTGCTTTGGCTGGAATCGGTGGCGGTTTATATTATCTTTCAGGAGTTGCACAATACAATATTGTTAAAAACCTGTTGCCTATGGGCTTCAATGGTATCCCTGTTGCTTTACTTGGCGCTTCCAATCCTATTGCAGTTGTGTTCTCGGGCTTGTTTATATCGTATATTCAAGTGGGCGGAGAGGCGCTACAACCTGGCTTTACGGTGGAAATTGTCAATATCATTATTGCGGTCATTATTTATATGAGCGCTTTGTCACTGATTGTTAAATCTGGCATCTCAAAACTGTTAAAAATTAAGAGGCAAAGAAACAAGGATAAGGAAGACAGCAATTCTGATGAAGTGCCACCAAATTCAGATGGAGTTGGCATACAAGCAGGAGATTACGGCGCAGGCATTCTTCCGGAAGAAGTACAAAAGGAGGGAGACGACAAATGAGTGTTTTTGCTAGCATATTAAGTGGAACTATAATTTTCGCCGTGCCTCTGATACTCGTGGCATTAGGCGGTATGTTTTCAGAAAGAAGCGGAACTATCAACATCGCGCTTGAAGGCATAATGATAATAGGCGCATTGTGTGCATGTTTGTTTTTAAGTGCGTCAAATGATATGGCTTGGGCACTAAAAAATCCCCAGCTCGCCGTTTTTGTGGCAATCCTAATTGCAGGGGCATCTGGTTTGATATTTTCTTTATTGCTTGCCTTTGCATCAATCAACCTCAAGGCTGACCAAACTATCGGCGGAACTGCTTTGAATATGATGGCGCCTGCATTAGCTATCGTCGTTACGTGGGCCATTCAAGGAGCAGGACAAACAACAATCAATATACCAAGCTGGATTCGGATAACGCAAGCAGATTTTGGACTTACTCAAAGCGCTACGCAGGGCTTTTTCGAAAGTTTAACTTTCAATAGTTTTTATCTTACGACGCCAATAGCAATAATTTTGCTGATTGTATCGGTCATAATTCTTTACAAAACTAAATTTGGTCTGCGGCTTCGTTCTTGTGGTGAACATCCTCAAGCAGCAGACAGCGTGGGCATCAATGTTTACAAAACAAGATATGCTGGCGTCGCGATTTCGGGCTTCTTGGGCGGTATAGGCGGTCTTGCATTCACTGTTGCTGTAGGATCTGGCTTCCAGTCAAGCGTAGCAGGGTACGGCTTCCTAGCACTCGCAGTTATGATATTCGGCAACTGGAAACCTTTGCGAATCGCAGGAGCTGCATTGTTGTTTGCATTGTTTAAAGTCATTGGACCTATGGCGGGAAGTATACCATTCTTACCTTCATTCTCGAAAATAAAAGCGGCAGAATATATTTATCTTATGTTGCCATATATCGTGACAATGATTGTTTTGGCTTTCACAAGCAAGAAGTCTCGAGCGCCAAAAGCGGAAGGAATACCATACGATAAGAGCAGTCGGTAAACGAAATATTGAATGTAATGCTAGCACAGTCGAAAGCTCTGCTAGCATAATTTTTATCTAGCAATATTGTTTTAAAACAAAAAAATAAAATGATTGATCAAGGGATTTATAAATTAAAAAAATCACAAATGAAATAAGAGAGTTGATATGGCAAAACTATATTTTAAGTATGGCACAATGGGCAGCAGTAAAACTGCTCAGGCACTCATCACAAAATTCAATTATGAAGAACGCAAAATGAATGTATTATTTCTCAAGCCATCAGTGGATACTCGCGATGGAAAAACAATGGTGCGTTCAAGAGTTGGGCTTTTAGCGACTGCAACTGTTGTTCCGCACGAAATGAACATCTACAAGTTGTTTTCTGAGCGAACAAAACTCTCACAAATTGATGTCATAATTGTGGATGAATGTCAGTTTCTGAGTGAAAAGCAAGTGGATGAGTTGGGTCAGATAGTGCTGGATTTTGATATTCCTGTTTTGTGTTTTGGGTTGAGAACCGATTTTCAAACAAAAATGTTCCCGGGCAGTAAAAGACTGTTTGAAATTGCAGACTCAATTTCGGAAATCAAATATATTTGCCAGTGTGGACAAAAGGCATCTGTTAATGTTCGCTTTGATGGCAACGGACGAGTGATGACGGAAGGCGAACAAGTGTATCTCGGCGGAAACGAAAGCTATGTTGCCATGTGCAGAAAGTGCTTTCAAAATATTGTTAAAGAACAAACAGGAAAAGATAGCAATTAAGTTATATTTAAACATTATACAACGAATTCATTTTGTTGAAAAATGCAGTTATAATTTTAGTTGTTAGAAATTTGAAAAGCTATTTTTTAAGAAAAAAGCATCGAATATATAATATAATAAACACTGTCGCATATTATGATATCTCAAAAAATCCTAGTAACAATATAGAATTATATAAATCTGAAATACAAAAAGTAGTTTGCAAAGCATCTAGAATTAAGAACAAAAACAAATAAAGTAATTCAACTTAAAAAACGATGTTTAAAGCATCGTTTTTTTATAAAATATTTGGTATTAAATTTAATGTAGCAGTTTATATTTTTTGTTAATAATAAAAATCAATTATGATTTATATGCAGGATTTTTGTGATAGCAAATTTCAATTTTATTTTCGTCTTCTTCATCGTTGCTTTGAATCCATAATTCTTCCAATGTCTAAAGAAGCCTCTTATCATGCGAAAAGGCCAAG
>JAQUST010000011.1 GCA_028710495.1 Clostridia bacterium | reverse complement strand
TCTCCATTTGGGTTTTGCAGTCTTGCATGTTCGGTTTTCACCTCGCAAATTCAACTTGCTTTGTTAGTCGAATTTACCATACACTAGCAACCTTGTCAACTCTTTTTTGTAAAAAATTTGTATAATTAATTTTATGTTGCCCGCACTTTTTTAGTACATCAAACAAATTTATCCGCCTTTCTCCTTTATTTTCTCTCAATTTTCGCTTGTTAAATTGTCATATCTATTTCTTTAAAATTATCTTTTCTTTTCTATAGAACCGATTTTTTTCCTCATCTATTCGCTTTATCAAAGTATATAAAATATATTTTTATTCTCTTAAAAAAAAGACTCTGAGCAAATCTGATTTTAGCAGATTAGTTCAGAGTCTTAAATTCAAATTGTACCTTTACTTTATAGTATTATGATAATATTAACAACCAATTTATCTATCTAGTACGCAACACCTTGAGCAAGCATAGCATCGGCAACTTTCATAAAGCCTGCAATATTTGCACCTTTGACAAAATCACCTTCACATCCATATTCTTTTGAAATTTTGTTGATGTTTCTGAAAATATTGACCATAATTTCTTTCAATTTGCTGTCGACTTCTTCAAATGTCCAAGACAAGCGCATTGAATTTTGTGACATTTCAAGACCGCTTGTTGCAACTCCGCCTGCATTTGCTGCCTTTGCAGGAGCAAAGAGAACTTTGTTCTTTTGAAGTAATTCAACCGCTTCATAAGTTGAAGGCATATTCGCACCTTCTGCAACTGCGATACAGCCGTTTTTGATAAGCATTGCGGCATCTTCTTCATTCAATTCATTTTGAGTTGCGCAAGGAAGAGCGACATCGCACTTCACACTCCAGACACCCTTGCCGGCAGTGTAAACTGAACCTGGCACAAGTGCTGCATATTCACTGATTCTGCCTTTCTTGACTTCTTTGATTTGTTGTAATACTGCAAGATTGATTCCGTTGCTATCATAAATATATCCATCCGAATCAGATGCTGTGACAACTTTTGCTCCAAGCTCAGTCGCTTTTTCAATAGCGTAAATTGCAACGTTTCCCGCTCCTGAAACAACAACTGTCTTGCCTTTGAAGCTCGTTCCGTATGTATTTAGCATTTCTTCTGTCAAGTAGCAAAGACCATAGCCTGTGGCTTGTGTTCTTGCAAGCGAACCCGAATATGAAAGCCCTTTGCCTGTCAGCACGCCAGTAAACTCATTTCTAAGTCTTTTATATTGACCAAAAAGAAAACCAATTTCTCTACCGCCGACACCAATATCGCCTGCCGGCACATCGGTATCAGGACCTATATGTTTGCATAATTCAGTCATAAAGCTTTGACAGAATTTCATAATTTCTAAATCTGATTTACCTTTTGGATTGAAATCGCTTCCACCTTTACCTCCGCCCATCGGAAGACCTGTAAGACTGTTTTTGAAAATTTGTTCAAAGCCCAAAAATTTTACAACCGAAGCATTGACCGTTGGATGAAGTCTAAGTCCACCCTTGTATGGTCCAATTGCAGAATTAAACTGCACTCTATAACCACGGTTTACCTGCACATTGCCTGCGTCATCAACCCAGGACACTCTAAATTGGACAAAACGCTCAGGTTCTACCAATCTTTCGATAATTCCCCATTTCTGAAGTTCAGGTCGCTTTTCGACGACAGGGACAAGAGAAATTAAAACTTCCTTAACTGCTTGAAGGAATTCAGGTTCATTAGCATTTTGTTTTTCCACCTTTGCAAAAACAGATGCCACGTAATCATTTGAAATAGTCATAGTCAACTCCTTTGTTGTACGATTATTTTCTTTCTAGCATAGTACATTGCACAAACTTTGGCAACAAATTTGTATTATATTTTCAAAAAAAATGTTGCAATTTGTAAAAACTTTATGCCGCATCTATGCCCAAATTATCGCAAATTTGCTTAGTTTTTGATAAATCAGAGCTCAACGAAAGTTCATTGTTTTTGATTTCATAGTATATCTTTAGGCTTCTTAAAGCTTCTTTACCGCTCATATCCAATATAATTAGCGCAGATGTGTCAATTACTAACTCTTTGTCATCAATAGCCGATGCGTTTTGAATTTTTCTAATTCTATCCATAAAATTATTGGAGTTGAGAAAATTCAGTACTCCACTAAGAACGATTTTGTTGTCCTCAACCACAATATTGAGCTTTAATGATTTGAGGTTTATTTTTTTAATTAAGATATTCATGGCATACAACACAAAACTTAAGCATACACCTGTGCAAATTGCTACAACCAAATCAAATATGATTGTCAAAAGAAAAGTTGAAGTAAACAAAATCATATCAGAAATATTGCTTCTGAAAACTTCTTTTATTTCCTTGACTTCAATCATATTTTTACAGACCATAAACAACACTGCTGACAGCGATGACAAAGGAATAAATTTGACAAGCGGCATCAAAACAAGACCAACGACCAGAATAAATGCAGCGTGTATCATTGCAGAGACAGGACTAACTGCGCCACTTTTGATGTTTGCGCTTGTTCTTGCTATAGCACCGGTTGCCGGTAGTCCCCCGAAACACGAAGAAAAAACATTTGCTATACCTTGCGAAATAAGTTCAGTATTTGAGTTGGTTTTTGTCTTGCTCATATTATCTGCTGCCATTGCCGACAATAACGACTCAATAGAAGCAAGCAAAGCAATAGTTATTGCAGGTTTCACAAGACTCAGCACATCAATTCCACCAAAAGGATTGGAAAATTGAAGTGTCATTGTTATTTCTCCAAATTTTGTGCCTATTGTTGGAACGTTAAGCTTACAAAATGCAACAACAAGTGAAGACAACAAGACGGCAATCAAAGCTCCAGGTATTTTGATTTTCAATTTGCTCCATAGTAGCATTAAAATTAAAGAACCCAAACCGATGGATAATGAAGCAATATTTGTAGTGCTCATCACTTGAAAATATGCAATCCATTTTTCAAAAAATTCGGAAGGATTGGAAGTGAGTTGCAATGAGAGGAAATCAACGATTTGAGTAGAAAAAATTGTTACAGCAATTCCTGCAGTAAATCCAACTATTATTGGCTTTGAAATATAATTAACAATTTTGCCAATTTTCAACAATCCCATCAAAACAAGAAATATTCCTGCCATAAAAGTAGCGATTAGCATTCCTTGATATGTATAGCCATTGATAATATTCAAAACTATAATAATAAATGCGCCAGTTGGTCCTGTAACCTGAAAAGGTGAACCCGCAAACAAAGCTGCTGAAAAACCTGCAACTGCCGCAGTAACAAGTCCAATAGCTGGTGGCGCGCCGGATGCAATAGCAAGCGCTATTGACAAAGGCAATGCGATAATTCCTACTATTATGCCTGATAATAAATCTTTTAGAAATTTACTTCCGTTGTAATTTTTCAACATTAAAGCTGATTGTGGCAAAAAAGAACTAAAATAGTTCTTAACTAAATGCTTATTCATAAAAATTCGGGCTTCTCCCTTCTCATCCTGTGTGTTTTTGCGAGTAAATAATTCACACATATTATCACTAAATATTGGAAAATCAATCGATTTTTTACAACATTTTTTTTATTTTTTTTCCGCACGCAAAAAACGCATTATTTTTATTATTCTGCTTATAGATTTCAATGATTAAATTTTGTATTTTGTTGATTTTACTTATAGATTTCGTTCTAGATTTTCTTCTAGATTTCGTTCAGCATACTTATAAATTGTTTTTGAGTTGTTTTTGAGTTGTTTTTGAGTTGTTGACAATATTTAAAAAGCACGAGGCTGACAATTTGTCAGTCTCGTGCGCAAAATTACTATTTCATATTCACTTAGTTAAATATCTATTTGATATTGCTTTATTATATTAGCTCTTTCATACTTTCATTTATTATATTAACTGTCTATTTCCAATCTAATAAACTGTATACATTACATATCTTAATACGCAATAATATCTTGAAGCAAGAATATTTCGCAATTGTAAAAAAACATTTGAATATAATTCTACAAATCGAAAACCTTGTTGCATACACTTTCAGCAAACTGTTTTTCGTGTGTTACCAAAATTATAGCACCCTTGTACTCCTGAAGAGCTTTTGCAAGACTTTCTTTCGCATTAATGTCCAAGTGATTTGTTGGTTCGTCCAAAATCAAGAAATTGCTTTGATTTTGCATTAGAGCGCAAAGTTTGACTTTCACTTGCTCTCCACCACTCAAGTTGGAAATCGGTTTTATTGCAAGGTCATTTTTTATGCCCACTTTTCCTAGCTGTGTTCGAATTTGTCTTGTGTCCATTTTGGGATAGCAATTCGAAATATATGCGGCAGCAGTTCCATCGATATTATAAAATTCCAAATCCTGCTCCAAATACAATTTTTTGGAATTGATAGAAAACTGAAACGAGCCATCAAGCGCGGAAATTTTTCCCATAAGCGTTTTCAAAAGTGTACTCTTTCCTATTCCGTTTGTACCTCTTATCCAAATTTTTGTTTCGCTATTCATATGAATATCGATAGGTGGCAAAAGCGGTTTACTGTAGCCTATTTCAAGTTTTTTTACCACCAACATATCTTTGGAACGCACCTCAATATATGGGAAATTGAATGTAGAAGGATATATAATGACAGGCTTATCAATAATATCAATTTTCTCTAGCATCTTTTTTCGTGAGTTTGCCATTCCTGCTGTCGCTGCTCTCGCTTTGTTTTTAGCGATAAACTCTTCCATTTTTTTGATTTGCTGTTGTTGTTTTTCAAAGTTCTCCGCGTGCTGTTTTTGGCTTATCGCGCTAGTGACCAAAAATTGCTGATAGTTTCCGGAGTATTTTTTAATCTTTCTTTCTTCAACGCTAATAATGTTTCTGCAAACTTTGTCCAAAAACTCGGTATCGTGAGAGATAACCAAAACAGTACCTTTGTATTTGTTTAGGTAATCAGTCAGCCAAGCAATATGTTCTATGTCCAAATAGTTGGTTGGTTCATCAAGCAAAATCATGTCAAAATCTGACAGCAATAAACTTGCCAGCATCAATTTCGCGCGTTGTCCACCGCTCAGTTTTGATATCAAAGTATCATAGCCGAAATTGCCTATTCCAAGACCGTTTGCGACCTTCTTTATTTCGCTGTCAAGTTCGTAAAAATTCTCTTTTGTCAATTCGTTCATCATTGACGATGAACGGGAAATCAAAACATCGAGTTGGTCCATATCGGTTTCAGTTTCCATTTCTTTGTAGATTGCTTCAAGTTTTTCATTCAAATCAAACAAAGCTTTGAAAGAACTTTGCAGATATTGCATAACGGAAAGCGACTTGTCTATATCGGCGTGCTGGTCAAGATAGCCCCATTTTATGCGGTTAAGCCACAAGACTTCGCCGTCATCTTGCACAAGTCGACCGCAAATTATGTTCATAAAGGTGCTTTTTCCAGCACCATTCAAACCTACTATTCCTGTATGTTCGCCATTGTTTATTGATAGACAAGCATTTTCAAAAAGAATTTTTCCATCAAAAGTGTGTGTAAGATTATTGATTGTCAGTATGCTCATTAGTATTTTTTTCCATTCCGCTATTTATATTATTTTTTATGTATTTAAGATTGATATTAAATTAATTATATCACATTTCAACGTTATTCAAAAACGATTTGCCTATGAAATTCTATCAAGTAAAACACCAATAAACGAGTTCATCGCTGAAGGTGCAATCAAGAGTTTTGTGCAAATTAAATGAAGCGGTGTTCGTTGTCATAATTTGACCATAGGCAATTTGGTGGTTTGATTTGCAAAGATTCACCATAAAATTGATTAAGGACGTTCCAATGCCCTGCTTCCGATAGTCTGGAAAAACTTCCAGCATTCCGATTGAACCTTCTTGATGTTTTCCGATAAAACCTGCGATTTCGCCATCAACATATGCACCGTAAATTCCGAATCTGTCCATTATCTCACAAACTTCTTCCGTCTCGGGATGCATGCTATAATTTAGCGCCACAAATTCTGCCAAGTTTTTATCTAATTTTTTGATTTCCAGCTTTTCGTTCACAGGCTGAATTTTTTCGGTATTATACAAAACTTGATAACAAGGAATTATTTTCTTCAAACCAAATTTTGTTGATATCATATCTGCTTCAAACTTATTGCTTGCAACGCACAATTCAACATTTTCCAACTTGCTTATTACTTTTTTTGCGATGTCACTTCTGCTCGTGGAAAGAAAAACAATATTTGAGTCGCACATCACAAAACAAACTCCGTCATTTTCTGCATATACAAATTTTATATCATCAGAAATTTGAAGCGGAGAAATCAAGTTGCAATTTTTGAGCAAATCTTTGCTTAAATATTCAGTTGCCCGTGTTTTATTGTCCAAAATTTTTTCTCCATATAAATATTTAATCAAAAAAACAAATTATAAATATAACAGTTTCGAAAAGCTAATAATTAATCGCTAGGTTTGCTATTCTCAAATATTATACTTTTTATCAATGCCTTGTCCAAGTTGTTGAAATTTATGAATTCCGCGGGCAAATCCTCGTGCTTATTCAAAGATTTTTCGTACCAAGCAACATCGTGCCATTTTCCGAGTTTGTAGCCTGTTTTTTTGTATATGAAAAGGAATTCAAATCCCAAACTTTTATGCAAATTTTCACTTCTCTCGTTCGGAGATGTGATGACCGCATAAACATTTTGGATATTTTGATATTTAAGAATTTCAAGCAGTGACAAGCAAAGATTTTTCCCGATATGAACCCCAAAATGTTTTCTGTCAACATATACTGATAATTCAGCATTCCAATGGTATGCAGCTCTTTCTTTGTGTTTATTTGCATATGCATAACCTACAATTTGATTTTCGACAACATAAACGAGATAAGGATATTCAGACATAATAGTGCTCATTCTTTGTTTGAATGACTCCAAAGAAGGAACTTCATATTCAAAAGTTATTGACGTGTCAAAATAAGAAGCATAAATTTTTAATATATCTTCTGCATCGTTTATTGTGGCAAATCTAATAAATTTTTCCATAGTACACCTATCTTTCTCCAAAATTCAAATTGCAAACTCTCTAATTTTTCTATTAAGGTTTTTTTATAAGCTTATTTCTGAAGTAGTATATCACACTATCAAACTACGCTCAAATGATTTTGTTCTCAAAAAAATACTGCGTAAATTTAATGATTTTGTTCTCAAAAAAATACTGCGTAAATTTTTTGTTACATAATTCTATATCATAAACTGTTATGCATTTTATTATCAATTTCCACAAGTCACAATATTAATAATATCTTTAGCGATTCGGAACTGTCTAAATTTGTATGCATTGCTTCATTGATTTAATCTTAATCATTTTGACTTAAACTGTATTACTATATACTAAAATACACTTTTTCATAAATCTTAAAACCATTACTTTCTATATTCTTCTTTTACGAGTGCTATAAGCTCCTCAATAGAAAACCCTAAGCTCTTATAGTATGGTATATCTTTTTTAAGCCTTTCTTTTGCTATTGCAACTTTCTTGTCATCTAAGTGCTTTTTTGCGTACTCTGTGACAAAACAACCTATTCCCGCTCTTGTGTAAATAAATTCATTGTTTTCAAGTGTTTCCCAAGCTTTTTTTACAGTAATGATACTTATTCCAATTTCCTTGGCTATCACTCTTATTGAAGGCAAGCAAAAATTCGCCTCCAATTCACCACTGATGATTTGAGAGGCGACTTGCTCATAAACTTGTTCATAGATAGGTTTGTCGCTTTTGTTTGATAAAACTATATTCACATTCCACTCACTTGAGGATATACCTCGGATTTTTTGCATTTGCATTAAGCAATCGCAAATGCTTTTCGAAATCTGTTAAGCCCTATTATTCTTTTTCAATAGTTTGCCTACAAGCTGACCTTTTCAAATTTTTTAGTCGAAATCTTATAGGAAACAAACATACTCCCCACATAAATCACTATGCCTGCCACCAAAACAATGAATTGATAAATAAATGTTTGCGGATTAAGTCCGTCCAAAGTACTTTTTAGCGCAGGTACAAGGTTAATTACCAATTCAAAAAAGCAAATAGTGATCAAATATACAGCTATTCCTATCAATAGTGGAACTCCCATTTTATAACCAGTTTTGAAATAGGCTGGAAAGAATGCAAGGTTGAAAACCGAATATGCTATCAATGTCAACCCAAAAAATGCAAAATTAGCATCCATACCCACTATGTTCCCATTCGGATTGATAATCAATGAAGATATAAGAGCAAATGGAATTGCAACTAATATTGTCAATAATTCAACAAATGCAACATTTAAATGCTTTGCCAGTACAATCTGTCTGCGCGGTATCGGCAGCATTGAGGTAAACTCATGGTCTTTATTTGCTCTTGCTGTTGCAAATGTTATCTGAATGATAAAGAAGAAATAACTCACGCCCACAAAATAAGGGTAAGCGGGAATAAGAAGCAACGCCGGAAGCAACGCAAACAAATATGTCGCAGGAGGAATAACAAGTTTTAGCTCTTTATACAATAAATTTTTCATTTTTGCTCCTCCTTGTTGTAGTAAATCATAATATCTTCCAAATTTGGAATTTCGGTTTGAAGCTTCTCAGTATCGAGCATATTATTTTTGTGCATTAATCCTATAAAACCAAATGCATTCAACTTAAAGCCAATAAGCCTATTTTTCAATTCGTCTGTCAAATCTGATTTTTTTCCTGCAACTAAAATATGGTCAGCAATCAAATCATCCTTGCTTGTATTCGCTATCAATTCGCCGTTTCTAATAAATATAATAAAATCAGCGCATTTGTCAAGGTCAGATGTTATGTGTGTAGAAAATATTATACTTTTTTCTCCGTCTTCAACTATTTCGTGAAACAAATCCAGCATTTCGTCTCTAGCAATAGGGTCAAGACCGCTAGTTGGCTCATCAAAGATAAGCAACTTAGCCTTGTGAGAAAGTGCAAATGCGATAGCAAGTTTGACACGCATACCACTTGAAAGTTCACTTATCATTTTGCTTTCGTCTACGCCGAACCTAGTGAGATAATTTTGATAAGCCTTTTCATCCCATTCTTTGAAAAACCGTTTGTAAACATTTGCGATTTTCTTTACTTTGCTTTTTGAATAGTAATCCGCCTCGCCCAACATAAATCCAATTTCTTGTTTTATTTCAACTTCACTGTCTGCAACATCCTTTCCAAGAATTGTGACTGTTCCGCTGTCAGGCTTGACAAGATTCAGCATTGATTTCAATGTTGTTGTTTTTCCTGCTCCGTTCATTCCTATAAATCCCATAATATAGCCTTTCGGCAATTGGAACGAAATGTTATTTAATTTGAACAAAGGATATTCTTTTGATAAATTTTCAACTATAAGCATAAAAGCCTCCCAACTGTGTATATCGTTCATACACAGTATACTCGCCATAATTTGAATGTCAACCGTTTTTTTGAAACTTAACATTTTTTAAAAAAAACTAAGGGCTATTGAAAAATCAAATAGAATATGGTAAATTTGTTTTATATAATATGAAAGGAGGTTAATTATGTCTGATTATTCAAGTTCCGCTTTAGAAATTTTAAGACAACCTGCAAAAACGATGCAATGGTACATTATTCCGATTTTACTTATCGTAATGTACATCGTTACAAAAGAATTAAAAGATAAAAACTATAATGTTTTATTTGGTGCTGCAGCATTATGGGGTATGGATTTATTAAATGAAATTTGGAACTCGATTGTTTTCAATGCAACAGGATTTGCACCAGTTTGGGGAACGCCTGTTATCGGAGCTGGAACAACTTCATTGCTGATACTCATTGGTTATAATATCGAAATATCGTTTATGTTTATGATATTAGGAATAACTGCTTGCAAAATGTTACCTCAAAATCCGAAAACGAAATTGTTCAAGAGCGAAAATAGTTGGGGCTACAAAACTTTTTGTGCAAAACTTCCCGACATAAAAAAACAAAAAGCATTGAATTTTCAATTCAACAACCGAGTAGTATATGCATTGGTTTTAACACTGCTTTGCGTTTGTATTGAATGCTTTTTGAACTATTGCGGAGTTTTGACTTGGGAATATTCATGGTGGAGCCGCTCTTGTCCGTATTTAGTTTATTTGATAGGCTATCTTCCATTTTTCACTATGGCATTTTTGGTGCACGATTTCTCACGCAAGAAACAATTGATAACATTAGGAATAATTTTTGGTGTTGATATTTTACTTCTCATTATTTTTGGCAGCATAGGCTGGATGTAATTATCGGAATTGTATATATTAAAAAATGCTCACTTTGCGTGAGCATTTTTTTTGTTAATCAAATAACATAAAATTCAGATTTCTTTATCAAAAAGTAGTTTAGCCAAAGTTTTTCCCCATAGTTTGTTTTCTTCATATTGCGGAAAATGTGCGGAATTTTCAAACCAAACAAGCCGTTTATGTGGCGATTTAAGCTGATTAAACCATTTTTCTGCCAATTCATAAGGACAATTGAAATCATGATGTCCTTCTAATAAATATACTGGAACATTCAATTCTTTAACATTTTTTAAAAAATCTATTCCACTTATATCCAGATATTTGATGTTGTAACTCTCAGCTTTGAAATATTTCAAAAGGTCAGCAAATGAATATTGGGAAGTCATAATTCGCAGTTGATGCAGAAAATATTTAACAATAGATTCATAAACATTGAAAACAGCGCCGCCATATTTATGTAGTAGGTTGCGTTCTACAACAATACCATTCTTCTTTCTGTACTTCCCATTTTGTGGCTGACCTATTTTATTAAGTTTTTTAATCGCCTTTTTATCATTACGGTTTCTAGCCTCATTCAGCACAAATTGATAAGAAATTCGTTCGTTCTCTTCACCGCAAACATATTGCCCTACACCAACATATGCTGCAATATCTTCTGGGTATTTTTGCGCTACCAATGTTCCAAGCACTGAACCCCAAGAATGTCCAACTATGAAAATCTTTTCCGCATTGAACTTCTTCTTCAAAAATAATATTACTTCGTGAGCGTCCTCTACACACAGATCTATTGTGAGCTTCAATGTTTTTGCTTCAACAGAATTATATGCTTTCCCCGCACCTCTTTGGTCCCAACAAACCATTGTGCAAACTTCAGCCAATGCAGACTGGTACTTCAATAACATTGCTCGATCCGGGTCTCCAGGGCCACCATGCAAAAATAATATAACTGGATTTTCGGTGTTGTTCGAGCGATATCTCAAATGATATTTTTGGTTTTCAATCTCCGCGATTTCAGATATATCCAACAAATATTTACTCTTGTCCATTTTCTAATCTCCTTTCTTTGGAAAGTACGCTAGTTCATCAAATAAGTTTTTTTGTTGTTCGGATGCTCGGTCTACGGTGGTTCAGCACATTACCTATAAAACTCATATTGATTTGTCTTGCCGCTATATTAGTGCTTTTTATTTCCACTTCTATGCTATCTCCAATAGAAAATTGATATCTTTTCCCAACCAGTCTCATTTTAGGGTCAGTGCTATAATTATCTTCAGGCAGTTCATCTAAAGGCATAAAACCCTCAACAGTATTTTCAAGAGCTATAAATATCCCTGTAGACACAATCCCGCTCACAACACCACTGTACTGCTCGCCAATCTTTTTGGACATATAGACAGTCTTGTAGTAGTCATCGATATCTCTTTCAGCACGCTCAGCAGCTACTTCTCTCTCTGAGGATTTATCAGCTGCGGAAATACATTGCTTCAAAAAGTTATTTTTGAATCTATCATCAGCTTTGCCTTCAATTTTTGCTTTTAGTGCCCTATGCACCATAAGGTCAGGATATCTTCTTATCGGTGAAGTGAAATGGCAATAAAATTGCGAGTTCAATCCAAAATGCCCCGTGTTTTTTATACTGTATTTTGCCTTTTGCATTGCACGAAGAAGAGTCTTGTTTATTATTGCCTCAGTTGGCTCGCCTTTGACTTTTTCCAAAAGGTCACTAAACAGCTTTGGAGTCACGCCCAACGCTGTATTCAGATTTAATCCCAACGCATTTACAAATTCCTTGAATTCAGCAATCTTTGTTTCACTTGGCGCATCGTGCGTTCTATAAACATTCGGCACTTTTTCATCGTAAAGATATTTTGCAACAGCTTCATTTGCCAACACCATAAACTGTTCAATGACACTGTTTGAAATGCCATAAGCATAAGGTTTTATATCAATGACATCACCTTTTTCGTCAAGCAAAATTTTGCTTTCCTTGCTGACGAAATTTATTGCGCCACCTTCGTTTCTTTTGTCCTCAAGTATTTTTGCAAGCTCTGCCATCGCATAAATGAGTTCTTCAATTTCGCTGTAATGCGCACGCAGTTCTTCATCGCCATTCAAAATAGCAGTGACCGCCGTGTAAGTCATTCTGAAATTTGATTTCGTGACGGATTTGTAAAAATCTGAATTTATTATATTTCCGTTGCCGTCAATGTCGAGTTCCACAGTCATGGTGAGTTTTTCTTCACCTGGTCGCAAAGAACAAACTCCATTGCTCACAGCTTCTGGCAACATCGGAAAAACAGATGAAGGGAAATACACGCTTGTGC
Organism: Clostridia bacterium; assembly: GCA_028710495.1. GTDB lineage: Bacteria > Bacillota > Clostridia > Christensenellales > CAG-917 > STD2-102. The sequence continues at coordinate 41,280 of JAQUST010000011.1, read as the reverse complement.
CTCTCTCAAATGCTTCTTTGTCAATGACATCACCTGACCTGACATAGTGTGACACATCTGCAATGTGAACATACAATTTGAAAATTGAGCAGTTTTTTTCAAGACTTATTGCATCATCAAAATCTTTTGCATCCTCGCCATCAATCGTGATTGTGAGCAAATCTCTTTTATCTTTTCTGCCTTCATTCTCAGGTTCATATTTCAGTTTTTCTGAAGCTGCAAGAACTTCTTCAGGAAACTTTTCACTGAAATCATAATTTCTTAAGATTGAAAGCACTTCTGCATCACGCTCACCTGAAATACCCAATACTTCAGTCACGACTCCCTGAATTTTCATATCGTTTTGATTTGTGATTATTGAAACTACAACCTTTGAATTGTCTTTGGCACCCTTTGAGCTTCGGTCTGGAATATAAATATCTTTGAAGTAATCAGAATTGTCTGCTTTGACATATCCAAAATTATCCATTTTGAAATATGTGCCTATGAGTTTTACTATACCGCGTTTTTCGATTGAAGAAACCTCACCTTCACTTTCGCCTGTAAGTCTGACAAAAACCGTGTCACCGTGCATTGCTCCGTTTAGTGCTCGGTTTGGAATAAATATATCCTCTCCGCCATCTTCTCTTATCAAAAAGGCAAAGCCTCTTTTGTTTCCTCTCAAATCGCCTTTAAGCAACTTTAATTTTTTGAGTTTTACATTCCAATTTCTATCAATAGAAAGCATACCCTCATCCTCTAATTCACTTAAAATTCGTGAGAGCATATTTCTGTCAATTTGGCTGCGCAAATTGAGCCTTTTTTCAATATCTCTGATGTTTAGGCTTTCTCTGTTCATATCAGCTATTCTTTTGTAAATGTTGTCTTTGTATATCATTTTTCTCTCTTTTGTATTATTTGCATTTTTATCATATTAAATGATTCAAATCGCATATTTTTCTTTTATAATTTGCGCAACTTTCAAACCGTCCATTGCTGAACTCATTATTCCGCCTGCATATCCAACCTCTCCGCAAGGATAAAGATTGGAAAGCGAAACGCTGTTCAAATTTTCACCACGAAGCACTCTAACCGGTGAAGATGTTCTTGTTTCTATGCCAGTCAAAACCGCATCGTTCATCGCAAATCCTTTCAGTCTTCTGTCCATATCTTGCAATCCAAGTTGAATAGCTAAGGTCATTTCTTTTGGCAAAAGTGCGTGCAAAGGATAGAATTTCGCACCCAATGAATACGACGGTTTCACTTCGCCAAATGCTTTGCTTTCTTTATTTCTCAAAAAATCGCCCACTAGTTGCACGGGAGCTGAGTAGTCACTACCGCCTGCAATATAAGCATCACTCTCAAGCTTTCTCTGAAAATCAATCCCAGCAAGAATGCCCTCTCCATAATCTGACTTTTTGACTTGAACCACTACTGCGCTGTTTGCATTTTCGCCGTCACGCTTGAAATTGCTCATACCATTCACAACCACAGCACCAGGCTCACTCGTGGCAGGAACAACAGTGCCTCCAGGACACATACAAAAAGTAAATACGCCTCTATCTGACGCTTGGGAGCTTAGTTTGTAATCCGCCGCCCCAAGCTTAATATTTTCTGCAAAATTTCCATATTGACTTTTATTTATAAATTTTTGCTTATGTTCAATTCGGAAGCCGATTGCCATATCCTTTTGCTCCATCATAATTCCGTTGTCAAACAACATTTGGAATGTATCACGGCTAGAATGCCCTATTGCCAAAACTACATTTTCTACTTCAATGTCGAATATTTTTTCATTTTCGCACAATATTGAAGTAATTTTTCCTCCATCAGTTTTTATTCCTCCATCAGTTTTTATTCCGCCATCAGTTTTTATTCCGATCAAGGTTGTGTCGAAATAAACTTCTCCACCCAAACTCAAAATTTCTTTCCGAATATTTTTCACAACATTTGGCAGATTGTCGCTTCCTATATGTGGCTTATTCTGAAACAAAATTTCTTCAGGTGCGCCGTGTGCAACAAATTCCTCCAATACAATTTTGTTTAAAGGGCTGTTCACTCCTGTGTTCAATTTGCCATCAGAAAAAGTGCCAGCTCCCCCTTCGCCAAATTGAATATTGCAAGATGTGTTCAAAAGCCTTTCGCTTATGAATTGCGAAACTGCTTTTTGCCTGTTTTCCACTGATGAGCCACGCTCAATGAGGATTGGTTGAAAACCCGCCCTCGCCAAACTTAATCCGGCAAATAAACCTGCGGGTCCAGTGCCTATGATAGCAATTCTTTTTTGTGGACGACTGTATTTTTGAGCAATAATTTTGGGAGTTTCGGGCAAAATAGTGTCAATATCCACTATATATGAAAAATGGATATTTCCCTTGTCTCTTGCATCGATTGATTTTTTGATAATCTTGAAATATTTGATATCGCGCATACTAATATTTGCCTTTTTTGCCGCTAACCCTTTCAATAGACTTTCATCTTCGTCTAAGCTCAATTTTATGTTTTGTATTCTAATCATTCTTCTACTTTTCTCTCAAGCATTTTATTTATGTAATACTAATTACTATTTTTTATCACTGTCATCCAAACGTCAAAAGAATAAAACCTATTTTTATTATATCTTTATTGTATATTATATCACACCAACTATCAATATTGTAAAAATTTCTAATATTGAAATTCCAAAATGCTATAAGTTTGAATGTATCAAATCAATTCGATATGTTTTTGTGTCCTCGCCATAATAAATTTCAATGCTAAGTTTGAGTTCTGCAAAATAAATTCTTTATTTTTATTACCTCGCTCTAATAAACTTAAAAACTATATTTAGTTCTGCAAGTTAATTTTGTATACCTTAAAAATTTTCTTATTTATTTACATATTTTAAATCACAAAAAGCCAAGCATATTGCTCGGCTTTTGTAAAAGTTAATATTTCAATAATTTTATAATCTATCTTTTATAAGCTTTTCAATTTGTTCGACTGAAAGCATTCTACCCATTGCCACAACTTTGTTGTCAATAACAAGAGCAGGCGTGCTCATAACTCCGTACTTCATAATTTCTTTGATATCACCGATATTGACAGGTTCATCAACTCCACAATTCTTTGCGGCGACTACTGCATTCTCGTGATTTTGTGTTGATTTTTTGCAACAACTTCCTAGTGTAATAATTTTCATTTTCTCATCTCCTACTAATTTCATTTTTTACCGCAACCACAGCCGCAACCGCAATCAGTTTTTTCTTCTGCTTTCTCTTTTTTCTGTTCGCAATCACAGTAGGTTTTTTCTTCAACTTCCTTTTCTTTTGATGCGCATTCACAACCGTTTTTTACTTCAATCTCTTTTTCATCTTTTATTAGTCCGCATCCACATTCTGATGGCGCATAATTTTTGTCACCTATGTATTCAATTGCGGCGGAAGGACATTTTTTACCGCAACCTTTGCAACCCTCTATGCATCCCTCCTCGTTCACAACAATAGGTGTTTTAGTCCCTTTTTTGTAAACTCCATGTTTGCACATCTCCACACATGTGCCACATTCGACACACTTTTCCGTATCAATAACGGGATACCAATTTTTTGACATTGTTTTCTCTCCTTTTATTGCTATATAAACAAGAAGTTAAGCGCATTAAACACATAACCTATTATTAAAATTCCTACGACCACAATTCCTATAAATGATGCAAGCAATTTCGGCTTTACTGCCTTTGACAGCATTATCATGCTAGGCAAAGACAAAGCGGTCACGCTCATCATAAAGGCAAGAATAGTTCCTACTCCAACACCTTTTGTGAACAATGCTTCAGCAACTGGGATAGTTCCAAATATGTCCGCATACATCGGCGTGCCCAAAACAGTTGCAATCAACACATTATACCATTTATCTTGACCCAAAACTGCACTTATCCAAGCTTGTGGAATAACATTGTGTATAAGCGCACCGATTCCGACGCCAATCAATATATAAGGCCATACTTTTTTGAGCGTAGCAAGCATTTGGTCTTTTGCATAAATCATTCTGTCTTTCCGATTAAGCTCAATGTTATCAATGTTTATGTCCTCGCCTTCCGTAATGAAATCGGCAACATTTTTTCCAACTCCCGTCTTTTCAATGATGACTCCGCCAATAACTGCAAGTATCAGACCAACTACTACATAAGAGAGGGCAATAGGAAAACCGAACACACTGGCAAGCAATATAAATGCGCCGAGGTCAACAAGCGGGCTTGAAATCAAAAAACTAAATGTGACGCCACTTCTGACACCTGCTCTTGTAAATCCTATAAACAATGGAATTGATGAACAACTACAAAACGGAGTGACCGTTCCAAGCAATGCGCCGAGCATATTTCCTTTCAATCCGCCAAATTTTGAAAGGATTATTTTCGTTCTTTCTGGTGGAAAGAAACTTTGAATATAGCTGATGATAAAAATCAAAAGGCACAGTAAAAATATAATTTTGATGGTATCATATAAAAAGAACTGTATGCCTCCGCCATACCAAGTGCCGAGGAATGCTGAGCCTCCTATTCCGCTCAAAGCCGCGCCAATAATCGTGTTCAACCAACTCATACCAAGAATTTGGCGAGTGATAAATTCGGCCGTTGACTTTACGCCTGTCCAACCGCCGACAATAGCTGCAATCCCAAATGTCAAAACCAATACACCCACAATACTCGCCAAAATTATCAAAGCTTTATGTTTCTTTTTTGGCTTTGGGTCATTTGAAATGTTTTGCTCTTTTATTTTTGCAAGGTCGGGCTGTTCTGCCAAAACTTGCTTCAATTCTTCTTTGTCGTCTTTCATATTCTGTCTCCTACTTCAATATGAATTATAAATTCTAATTTTTTGAATCTACTGTGAAACAAAACTTGCACTTATGTTTCCGTTTAAAGTTTGTGTTTGTATTTTATGTTATTCGTTTCCGTTTATAGTTTGTTTTATTGTTTGCGCTTCCAGTTTCTTTATCATTAGATTCTATAGTTGCCTTATCTTTTGCGTTCGCATTTTATTATTCTATCTTTTAAGTTAAAATTTATATATTATTCTTCTCTATCTTGTTCTCAATCTTTTTTTTATATTATTAATCTTTTGCTATGTTTTTTTCGCTTAAACCATGATTTATTTCGCCACGCTACAAAAACTTTGCTCATTAATACATCTCTTTCAACAAGTACTTATAGATATATTTAGATTTATCTATATTATGCTGTAAAAAAATTTTTGCTACATTTTTCTTTTGTCGCATTTACAATTTTCATTTTTTTCTTCATTTTTCATCAACAAATCTGCAAGTTCAATCAAGAGGCTATTATTTGTTGAATAATGGTTCCAAATGCCTATTTTCTCAACAGCTACCAAACCACTGTCAACAAGCATTTTCATATGATAAGAGAGTGTTGGCTGCGTAATTTCAAATTGCTCAAGTATTCTGCAAGCACACATTGTGCCACCCTTGAGCATCTCCACTATTTTTAATCTTGTTTCATCACTAAGTGCTTTGAAGCATAGTGCATAGTCCGAATGAGTCACTTCAGCCCTCCATACATAGATAAGTGTCTATATTATACCTGCGCACAATCTACTTGTCAATAATATTATAATATGTTTTTAATTCTCATGCAATATTGTATGTCTTTCAATAAAAATTAAACTCGAATTGTTTGCTTGTTCATCATTCAAACCATAATATTGCTCTCTTCACCTTTTTTATTCTTTTATTCTCAGTAGTTTAGTCTAAAAATCAAGTCTTCTTCGAGTCGTATATCTATAGCACTATTATATCTGCCAACACATCAATAATAGCAGGCGTGCCCGTATTCAAGTTTATATCTATAGTATTATTTGATTTCTCTCACGAACATTTTCTAGAATATTTAATTTTGAAAATACTCCATCCAATAAAGCATACGGAATAGTAAACACAACGATGCCTGTGGAATAAGGAGCAATTTCATATTGCTGAAAATATATTGCTAGTCCCGATTCTGTCAAATAATAGTTCTCCGAATTATAATATTGCACAATAAGCTCGGCATAGTTTTCAAAATATATAGAATTACTTTCCATATTTTTTTCAGCTTGTTCTAATATGTATTTAATAATAAGTTCATTATAATTCATATTTTGCGGAAAGAAATATGCAAGAGGCAATGTTTTGCCGCTTGAAAGACTCCAGGTCTCTGATTTTCTCAAAGTGTTTCCGTGAGCGCCGCCAGTATAGTCATATTGATCGCGATATGAACTCAAAAAACTTTTTTGATTGAAAGTGACGGTGTAATCCAAAATTGATTCGAATGCTCTAATTGGATAATCATTGTCAACTGATTCGTTGTAAACTTCAACCGCTTGAGGAAAAAGTGTTTTCTCATTGTAATTCAAATATTCCGAAAGCTGCATATTTACTCTACTGTTTATGCGCTTTTCGGCGAATTCATTTGAGTGCAAGCCCACAATAAAGCTGTCAAATGACGTGTTGAGAACTACTACATTTTTATAAATGAATTCTCTATCATATTTTTGATTGTTCATAACTGCTTTCAGATTTGATATTTGCATAGAATACCTCTGAATCAAAAATATGTTGCATTTTAAATTTTTGTTACATTTTTTGCAATATTCGAAGAAAATAGTTGGTGTTGACAAAAGTAGTCAACACTATATAATTGTATTGACAGAAATGAACATATCCACAGGGTCAAAACAGTCCATTGTATGTTTGAGATGATTTTTTGCATCAAAAACAAATGCAAGATAAAAATATTGAACTAAAAGAAACACGAAAAAATATGAAAAATGGATTAAACTAATAGAAAATATATCCTACAAGGAGGAGTATTTGAATGAATGTAATTGATATAGTAAGCTTAACAAAAGATTATGGAAATTCAAGAGGAATATTTAATTTAACATATAGTGTGAAAAAAGGTGAAGTATTTGGTTTTTTGGGTCCTAATGGCTCTGGAAAAACCACAACAATTAGACAACTGCTAGGGTTTATCCATCCCGATAAAGGAGAATGTTTTATAAACGGACTAAATTGTAGTTTTAAAGCATCATTAATACAAAAAGACCTCGGCTATTTGCCTGGAGAAATTGCCTTTTTTGATGATATGAAGGGTACGGATTTTATTGAATTTATCGCAAAAATGAAAGGCATTGCGGATTTGTCAAAAGCTGATGAACTCACGAAAATTTTTGACCTAGATGCAAATATTCAAATCAAGAAAATGTCAAAAGGAACCAAACAAAAAATAGGCATAGTTTGTGCGTTTATGGGAGACAACGATGTCTATATTCTTGATGAACCAACAAGCGGACTTGATCCTTTGATGCAAAATATTTTTATCGATATGATTCTCAAAGAAAAAAAGAAAGGCAAAACGATTCTTATGAGCTCTCATATCTTCGAGGAAGTTGAAAAAACCTGTGATAGAGTTGCAATAATAAAGCAAGGCAGACTGGTTGCAATTGATTCCGTCGAAAATATAAAGAATAGCAAGAAAAAAACATTCACTGTCACCTTTAGCAATGAAGCTCAGCTGGAAGAATTTGCAAAAGAATACAATGTCAAATCACAAAATATGAAGGTCAAAATAGAAATAATTGGTTCGATTGATAAATTTATAAAAGATTTATCAAAATTTAGTATAGAAAATTTGGAAGAAGAAAAGGGAACTCTTGAGGAAGTCTTTATGCATTATTACGGAGGTGAGCAAAATGATTAATTACACTTTGCTGAAGAGAGAACTCAAGGCTAATTACAAAATTATTCTGATTTTTATTGCCGTGCTTGCAATGTACACAAGCGTTATCGTGTGGATGTATGGCGCGTTTGTTGCTGATATTGGCAATCAAAACAATTCACTTTTTCAAATGATGGAGCAAATGCCTGAATTGGCGAATATGTTTGGCTTTTCTTTGCAGTCTACCGATTATACTTCTTTTTTATCCTCGTATTTATATGGAATGATAATGCTCATCTTCCCTTTAATTTACATCATAATCATGTCGAACAAACTGATGACGAGATATATTGATAAAGGCTCAATGGCATATCTGTTAGCCACTCCAAATTCGCGTAAAAAAATTGCTGCCACTCAAATGCTTTTTTATATATTGTCCACAACATCAATATTAATTCTTGCTGGACTTTTTATTATCATAGAAAGCGCAATAAAATACCCAGGAACTATTGATATAGGAAAATTCCTATTGCTCCATTTTGGTTGTTTATCGTTTCACATTATGCTGTGCGGAATCTTCTTCGCTATTTCTTGTTCGTTTAGTGAGTCGAAAAAAACTCTAGGTCTTTGTTCTTCAATAGGTATTGGTTTCTATTTGATTGATATGCTTTCAAATATGGGGAGTTCTCTTGATTGTCTCAAGTTTTTGACGATTTTCTCTTTGTTCGATTCAAATGGATTGCTAAACTATGAGCCGCTGTCCATAATATTTATTTTCTTAATGCTCTTGATATCATCGATTAGCTTTGGTTTGGGAATTTATCAATTTAGCAGAAGAGATTTATCTATATAACAAATTCGGAACAATACGAAAAATTGACCCGAAAAAAATCTCAAAATGTCCTTGCTTTGAAGCGTCATTTTCTTAATTGTAAACAATAGTTCAAGCTATAATTATCGAAAGCAATTCTCATCTAAAGAAGAATAATCGCATTTGTTTAATTTGCAACTTCTATTATTACTAGACTTGCTTGAACGACTGCCTCTCCATAATTTGCTGTATTTCCAGAAAAGTTTTTCAATGAGAAACTTCCTGGTGCTGCGAAATTGACTAATGCGTTTCCATTAAGTTGCAATGAGGTGACAGGTACCATAGAGCAAGCAGAAATAACCTGCCCTTCACTAGTTACAATAGAAAACAATAGCGAAGTTCCTTCCTCTGCACCGTCTATATTTGCCCACCATGAAATGTAATACGTGCCTGCTACACCAACAATGAATACACCTGTTGCATCGTCATAAATAATATTTGAGTTGGTAACTGTTACTAAATTATCAAATATTACATTTTCTGCATTAGCTATACTGGCCATACTACTTCCGACTAACTGCACTTGAAGCCCTGCAAGATTTGATGGCTGTCCTTGCGGTCCTCGAGGGCCAATTAGTCCTCGTGGTCCGACAATAAATTTTGGACAGCATCTATTGCAAAAATTACAATCATTATTAAAAAATATCATTTTTCACCTTCACTACAATATATGAATGTTTTCAACTTTCGTTTCGCAAATATTCTTTTATAGAAAAAATTTCAACTTTTCTCAGATAAATACAACTGTTAATTAAACTAAAAGAACTTTTTATCATAGAGTGTATTGATATATAATTTTTTGAGGGGTTTTTATGATTAATAGTTTATACATCACAAAAATAAATGCTGACACAATAACAAGCGATGCAGTAGTATTTGAAAATATTATGTTTAGAGAAGGCAATATCGCTTATGATACTTCAACTGGAATAATAACATTAAATCAAGCTGGAGTATACAATATCAATTGGTGGATAGCTCTGCAAACTGCAAAAAATTCAGGTGGCGTAGCATTTTCTCTGGTGTCATCCACCGGAGAAAATATTATAAGCAATTCCCCAACAAAAACAGGTGAATTGAATGGCTTAGGAGTCATCAACGTTACAACGCCACCTGTCAATCTGACTTTAAGAGGGGCAAATTCTGGTGCGGCATATCTATCAGATACTGTTCCAATAAAAGCAATGCTTGCAATAAATAGTGCGTCAACTAGTGCGTCAACTTCTGAATCTATGCTCGATTTTGAATATCGCCAACTTGCCAATATTTTGAGACAATTGATTATTTTGTATCCAACAAGCGTTATGAGAGCTTACGCTCCGGGTTTGTATGATATAGACGGAACTCCAGTATCCTTGTATACTTCTCCCGAAGGTGACAATGCAGGAATATTCACTATGCTATACGAAGAGCAAAATGAATCAATACCATTAAATACCATTATGGCTGTCAAAACCGGAGATGCCACTGTTTACAATCCTTCAATATCTTATCTGACTCCGACGGCACCATTTCCTAAAGGCTGGGACACGGACGTGATAACAGCAGTGCATGACTTTTTACCTATAGGCGCTGAAGTTGAAGTTTACTGGGGTATTGGCAATTCAAAAGCAGGTATTGTATACAAAAATGAATATGGAATGCTGGTTATTGCAGATGCCGAAGGAAATTCACCCACATTTGTTCTTCCAACATCGTCAATAATAATTTTGCAATCTAGTACTACGACATAATAAACATTTGCTCAAATATTTATTTGCCCTCAATGCAACAGCTTGCGCCGTTGCATTTTTTGTATGTATTGTGCAACTAAAATTTTAGAGACTGTAATTGCAAAACCTAAAACAAAAGCAAATGAAGTAGTATGGGAAACAAAAGAAACAAATATAAATTTTCTGAATTCTAAGCAGCTTTTCACTTTTGGAGTCGATTTTTCAATATACCTTTTCTACATTTCTTTGCAAATAAATATATCTTATCTGTTATAAATACCTTGATTAAAGGGAAATCTTTTTTATAACAATTTTTAGAAATAAAATTTTAAGTAGAAAACAACAAAAAAATGCACACATTAAAATGATAAAAGGAGGTTCACGATGGAAAAAAAGTATGAAAAACTGTTTGAGCCATTTATGATAGGAAAACTCAAAATAAAAAACAAATTCTTCATGGCGCCAATGCTGACACCAGTGGGTTGCACACCAGATGGAGTTTTCACTCAGGAATCAGTTGAATATTTCGTTCGACGAGCAAAAGGCGGAATAGGACTCATCATAACGGGCGCAAATCTTGTTGAAAATGAAGTAGAAAAACACGCGCCAGGACTTGCTCCGACGCCGACTGTAAACCCTCACGCATATGTGAAAGTTGCAGGAGAAATGACTGAGAGAATACATTCTTTCGGAACAAAAATCTTTCTTCAACTGACCGCGGGGTTTGGCAGGTCGGCAGTACCGGCATTCGTAGAAAATTTTGTTGCACCTTCTACTGTTTCCAATAGGTGGGATCCCAACATTACTTGTCGAGAACTTAAAACTGAGGAAGTTGAATCAATAGCCAAACAAATTATAACTTCCGCGGCTATTGCAAAACAATGTGGATTTGACGGTGTCGAAATTCACGCAGTGCACGAAGGTTATCTGTTGGATTGTTTTACTATGGCATTGTTCAATCAAAGAACTGATAAATATGGCGGCGATTTGAGGGGTAGACTTAACTTTCCTATAGAAATAGTTCAAGGCATAAAAGCCGTGTGCGGAAAGGATTTCCCTGTTGTATTAAGATTCAGCATAAAAAGTTATATTAAAGCTATAAGACAAGGCGGCTTGCCGGGCGAAAATTTCAAAGAACTTGGCAGAGATGTTGGGGAAGCGCTGGAAGCTGTGCAAATATTGCAGGATGCAGGATACGATGCATTTGATGCTGACGCTGGGTCTTATGATTCATGGTATTGGGCGCATCCACCAATGTATTTCAAGAAAGGAATGTATCTTCCACTCGCATCGGAGATAAAAAAGGTCTCAAAAGTACCTGTTATGGTTGCTGGACGAATGGACAATCCTGATATGTCATTAAATGCATTGAATGAAGGAATTATTGATGCAGTTGGTCTTGGCAGACCCGTTCTCACTGATGCTGACTATCCAAATAAACTCAGAAAAGGTCAAATTCAAGATATACGCCCCTGCCTTGGTTGTCATGATGGTTGTTTCACACGACTGCTTGAAGGCAAGCGTGGCTCATGCGCTGTAAACCCCGAATGCGGACGTGAACTCACAGTTAGTATAGATAAAGACCCGATTGAGAAAAAAGTAGTTGTTGTTGGCGGTGGTCCTGCAGGTTTGGAAGCCGCAAGAGTAAGCGCAATTCGCGGCTATGATGTTGTACTTTTTGAAGCCTCTGATAAATTGGGCGGAAATCTTGTTCCAGGTGGTGTTCCTGATTTCAAAGAAGATGACAGAATGCTTGTCAAATGGTATGAAAACCAATTGAAACTTTTGAAAGTTAAAGTAAAGCTGAATTCAAAAGCAACAAAGGAAACGGTGTTGGGGCTAAAACCCGATTTGGTTTATATAGCTACTGGATCAAAGCCAATAAAAATGGACATCCCTGGCATAAATGGAAATAATGTAGCAGATGCATGCGAAATACTTCTTGGCAAAAAAGCACCAGGAAGAAAATGCACAATAGTCGGCGGCGGTCTTGTTGGATCAGAAACTGCATTGTATCTTGCGCAACGTGGAGTTGAAGTTACTATTGTCGAGGCTCTCCCCGACATACTAAAAGCAGGTAATATGATGGCGCCAATGAATGAATGGATGCTAAGAGATTTACTAGCTTTCAATAAAGTCAATATTCTAACAAACACGAAGCTCACTAAAATAACAAACACAGAAGCAATCGTAAATCAATTCGACAATGAGATGAAAATTCCAACTGATTCAGTTGTCATTGCAGTTGGTTACAAATCGGACAATATGCTTTTCGAAGAACTTGACAATGAAATTTGCGGGGTATACAACCTTGGCGATTCCAGGCAAGTTCGAAATATTCGCGGTGCAATATGGGATGCATATGAGGTCGCAAGGTCAGTTTAATAAAAATAAATTATGTTCCAAAAAAACAGGAGAAGTTCTCTCCTGTTTTTTTGTTTTATTTGCACTTCCCTATAGAATTTTACACTGTATTTTTTAGTATTTATTTTGTAACTAAAAAATGCCCGGCAGTATCATTGCCAAACCTAAACCAAAAGCAAATGAAACAGTATTGGAAACAAAAGAGAAAATTATAGGTTTTCTTTTTTTGAATTCTAAGCTACTTTGCATTTTGCTGAAAAATGATATATAAATCAATGCTTCAACAACAAAAACTAATAACTCCAACGCCGCATAAGTTGCAATAAATGATGCTGGGCCGTTGCTGTAGGCGATAATATTTAATGCAACATTCAAGGCTATCTGCGTTATTAGATTTGCTATAACAATAATGAAAAGATACTTTTTTGTTCGATATCCAAAAAGAAGAGCAACACCGATTTCAATTGCTATTGTCAAAATTATTCTGACCAGCAATGTCCAAACTTGTGTAAAATAATCATAATTTCTTTCCACATTGCTATCATCTATTATTTGAACAGGATTAACTGAAGAAATTTGCATAGTATTGACATCAACGCTGAAATAGCTGTCAAATGCATATCTCTCACAAAATGAACTTATAAAAAATTTATTATTTTGGGGAATATAAATAAGCACTTTAAAATCATTTGGGGGATAATATCCCCAAACAAAAGTGTCATTGCCCTCACACTTTTGCATAAACTGCAAATAATAATAGCCATCAATGTCTTGATAATCGAGAAATTTATCAGCTACAGCCTCTTCTTGCTCATTATCGCAATAATAATAGTAACGATCATTTTCGTCAGTACTGGCGCTGTAAGGTCCTGTAGTGTTTGTCTTTGATAAAAGAGTAACATAATAAGTGAACTCACTCAACCCTTCAAATTCAATGACTACCGAAGGCTTTGGACCAAAATCTGCATCTGCAATAGAAGATTTTTTAAATGGAAAAACAAGACTATACACTAAAAATAAAATTAGCAATCCTAAATAAAGAGATATAATTTTTTTCATTATTCCACCTTACATATTGATGTCTTATTTTGATATTATTTTTCGGCTGTAGAAGCAATCTGCATTTTTTTGTAAAAAATTAGTACAGTAATATTTGTATTATGCTTAGTAAAATTTCTATTTTTTAGCAAGTTTTTTTTATTCTGTTTAATAAAAACTTCATTCTATTATTAAATGTGTATTTTGATTTTGTTCTTATTCAAATATATCTTATTTCTTATATATAATAATATTAATTCCCAACATTTTAAATAATTTATTCATAATTATATTTGTATATTTGCATTTGATATTATTTATGTAGCTTAGAACTCAGCACAATTATTACTTCAATCGGCAATATTAGCACAAATATCAACCACAATTGATACTGCATAAATTGCAGATAAACAGAAATCAGCAACGAAATACATAAAATGGAAAGAAGCAGCGGCCTAAAAACTTTTATACCACTCCATTTTCTATCTAGATACAAAAGCGCAACACACGAAATCGGAACACCCCACACAAAAGCCTGCCAGTATACCGCACCAACTTTAATCATCACATATACGAATACAAGTGATGCTATCAAAAATATAACAGCTATAGAAAGGCATGCGATTATCAACCGATTGGGAGTGTTGACTTTCATAGTGTCCTGTGCCTTAAGTTTTTCAACGGCATTTTCATGTGTCAAATCATCCAATGTAACGCCGTACATATCGGACAATGCACATAGAACCGATATGTCTGGAAGTGAATCGGCATTTTCCCACTTAGAAATCGATTTATCGGAATAATTCAAAGCATGCGCAACATCCGTCTGTGTGATTTTTTTTCGTTTCCGCAGAGCTATCAGATTATTTGCTACTATAGTTTTTATTTCATTATCCATAACTATAATATACACCATTTTAATATCAAATCAAGTAGTATTTTTATTAAACTCTACAATATCTAAAATTTGTGGAGTATAAAAATTTATATCTAAAATATTTAGACGCACTTTGATATAAGTATAATTATACTCTACCAAACTAAGTAGATTGTTTAACTTCATAAGAATATAATCAGAATTGTAGTATAGGCAAGATAATAATAATATTGAACATAATAAATCAAAGACAATTGCAAGAAATCACTTGATTATCTGGCATAAAGTGATAAATGCATAAAATAACAATAAAGGAATTTGCTCAATACAGTCATCGAATAAGATAAAATGATGAGCGCATTTGGACAAACGTAAAAAGATGAAAGAAAAAAAGATGAAAAGAGAAATACATTTCAGCGACGAACTAAATGATGACTTTGCAGGAATGAATATAAAGCGGAAGAATTTACCGCTTTCATATAAATACATCCACACAAATCCGTTTTGGCGTTTTTGTGAATTTGTTTTATATTACATCTTGGCATTGCCATTGGTATTCATTTCTCAAAAACTCGCTTACAATTTCCGTTTTGTAAACAAGAAAGTGCTGGACTGTTATAAAAAAGAAGGTTGCTTTATCTATGGAAATCACACGCTGACATGCGGAGACGCATTTACTCCTTCTCTACTTTCGTTTCCAAAAAAAGCTTTCATCGTCACCAGTCCCGACGCTGTGTCTGTTCCACTGACAGGAACTCTTGTTGAAATGCTCGGCGCTATGCCTTTGCCTACTCAATTTGCAGGCATGCGAAATTTCCGTGAAGCAGTTGACACGCGCGCAAAAAATGGCAAGTGCATCGTCATTTATCCCGAAGCACATATTTGGCCTTATTATACAAAAATACGACCTTTCAAAGATGTATCGTTCAAATACGCTGCCGAAACAAACAAGCCCGCATTTTGCTTTACCACAACATATCAAAAACGCCGACACTGCGCAAAACCTAAAGTCACTGTTTATATTGATGGACCGTTTTACCCTGATGAAAATTTGCCAATAAAAGAAAATCAAAAAATGTTGCGAAACTCCGTTTACGAGGCAATGTGTAAGCGTAGCAAAAACTCAGATTATGAGTATTATAGTTATACACGCCTCCCCGAGAATACGGAAGAGAACAACAATGAATAGCTTTATTAAGAATAAATATTGAGAATTTCAATAATATTTTCGATATGAACAGCAACTTGATATAGCTTTATTATGCATTCGGTGTTTTGTGATACAATATCTTGCTTATGTATGTTACGAGAACGGTTTTCTGAAACAGTTTCATCAGTTCGATGAAAATTCGCTTATTTCTATAGTAGCGAATTCAATAAACATAGAGGCATCCGTATATGGAAAAGTTAGTGCCCTTAAAAAGCAAAAAAACACAAATATAAACTTTCTTAAAAAGTAATCAAAAATTTTGAAAATAAAACTTATAAGTCATTTTACTAATTTAATTCTCTTTACACATTTTTTTCGAGACAACTCTTCTCTAACTTTAGTCATATATTCTCTAGCTTTAGTCATATTGAACTGTTACCACCTTGCCGATCTTCTTTAGGTTTTCTGCTATTGCCTCCACAAGCTTAAGCTTCATTGTCAAATCAATTGGCAAATGTTGATGAGCTGTGTTTATTCCTTGACCAACATAAAAATTGATATGTGTTGCTTTTTCAAACAGCATATCAGCAAGCAAAGACGCGCCATCCTTTTTTACAAAATTTTTGGGAGTGAGGTCATTTGGAGATATATATTTTTCGGAAATATATAATAGCTTTCTAATGGTTAAAACACCTTCTGTCGTGAGGTCTATGCCCTTAATTGTGGCTATTGGCGGTACGTCAGGATCAGGAAAATCAAAGTTGGTTTTTATTTCGGTGTTCAAGTGTTTCGCAACTATAATAGAACTTGTGCCGCCGCAAACCACTTTTTTACCTTCGCCGGACAAAAACCTATTTATATAAAAATCGTCTTTTTCTTTGTCAACGGGAGGTCCTACCATTATATCAACTGTGCACTTTTCTCTTATACGCACAGCAGCGACGGTGGTGTCATCCCCCGGCTTGTCTAAATACAAATCATTGCACGCTCTTGTGAGCAGACACGATACGCATCTTGCCGACATATTTGTTTTTATAGCTTTGTTTAGATAATCTATAATTTCCTTCCGCTGCCAACCGAAATTGAGTATCATTCCAATACCTGCGTGTATTGTCCCGTCTGACATTACAATAACTATATCATTAGGTTTTAGTGCTAAATTCGTCTTGAAGACTTTTTTCCCTAATATATCAAGTTCTTCACGCTCAAAGTCTTGGCATTGTCCATCATGATAGTAAATGGCTTGAGGATTGTCGAACTCAAACATATACCCGACGCCTTGTTTGTTCACATGAATGACCGAGAATGTTGAGTATGCCACCTCTCTTTCTTTGCATACGGGAAGTGTTTGAATCATAGTTTCAATGCATTCTTCCATATCAATATCATTTGAAACCATAGTACACAAAATCTTCGATGTAAGTATAGAAAGTATGTTGGCCTTCACTCCGCTCCCCAAGCCGTCGGCAAGCACTAAAGTTGTGTAGTCATCTATTACGCAAGACGCAACATTGTCACCACATAGCTCCTCGCCATTTTTGTTTATAGAAGTGAAACCATCTTCAAGAAAGAGTTCCATATTACTCTCCTTTTTTTTCTGCTTCAGACAATACCTTTTTCAATTTTAAGAGCGCAACTTTTGTTTCGGCAGTGGTTTCCCCAAGCAGAGATGCAATTTCCTGGGCAACTCTCATCTGTTTTTTGATAACTTCATCCGTAGTTGCAATGGTATCGCTTCTCACCTTGCTAAGTTTTTCATTGTAACTGACTTCTTCCGTAATATCAGTCAAAAACCCAAACAAAATATTGTGTTCCTTGAGAATTATTATTGTCATTTCAACATAGGTCTTTGTTTTGCTGATATAAATTTTCTTTCTTATTAAGTTTTTATTTTCAAGTTGTGCGAGTACAAAATCAGTTGGGTTTTCAAAATCCACAAAATCTCTTCCCTTATAGTTTGTGCCATCCACTCCATATATTTTGATTGCTTTTGCATTGATTTCAATTAATTTTAAATCGCTGTCAAGCACGACAATGCCATTTGGACTGTTCTGCAAAATTTCATATGCCATTGTCTCCGCACGCTCGCGCATGTATGGCAAGCACATTTCGAGCTCAGCATAGCCATTTGCAACAGCCCAAGCCTTCTCTCTGCAAGAGGAATAACCGCAAGCGCCGCAATTTAATTCATCACTTGGCTTTAGCTTGCCCGTCATAGCAAGAATCTCATTGGTTCTCTTTTCTGAAACAGGCATACTATTTGTTTTTATACGAGGATATATTGTCGTGATATCAACAACGCTTGGCTCAAGCTTCGGGCTATAAATTGTGTGAATTAAATCGAGATTGACATAGTTTCTTATGTCAGAATTTGCTTTTATAGCAGAACCCTTTTTTGTCAAGCTGCACGGTCCATTGACACAAGAGTAATCACAAGCATTAAGTTCTAAAAACATACCAGAAAGACTTTCTATGTTTTCCAAAATCTCCATACACTTTTGAACTCCGTCGATGGCTACATATTCATACCCGCTCGGTAAAATGTTGAAGGATTTTATTATGCCACTACTGATTGGGAAAAATTTTGCTTTGTTGATTTCAATGCTTGGTTTTTCAATTGAAAGTTTCGCGATATCATCAAAAATAATCCCTTCTTCCTCAAGCATTTCTGCCAAATCTTCAAAAGTAAGCGTAGCGTCAATAATACCACTTTGTTGCGCTTCTTTCTTTTTGGCAATACAAGGACCTATAAATACAATTTTTGCATCCTTATTTTGTGATTTCAATATTTTTGTATGGGCTAGCATCGGCGAATCCACTGGAGCGAGATAAGGTAGCGCTTTTGGATAATACAGCTGAATTAATGTGTTGACAGCAGGACAAGCAGAAGTAATAAAATTCTTATATTCCTTCTCCAAAAGCAACTCGTTATATTTTTTTACAACGAGATTTGCTCCGACAGAGGTTTCTGCAGAATCAAAAAAACCTAACTTGCCTAGCGCAATTTTCATCAGCGAAAAATCCCTTATGCCAAAGCTGGAGATAAATGACGGAGCAACGCTCGCAATAATTTTTTCTCCAGATGACAACATCGTATACACTTCGTCCTTATCGCTGTGCACATGCTTTGCGTTTTGCGGGCATACGTGTGTACAGGTTCCGCAAAGAATGCATCTTTCATCTATGATTCGCGCTTGATGATTTGTCACGGCAATAGCTTTCACAGGACAACTTCTCAGGCATTTATAGCAGTTTTTGCAATTCGCATTTTGGAAATCCAAACAACTTGTCATAATGCACCTCTCATTTGTTCAATAATGGATATACTTCCTTCAAAAATACATCCTCGACATTTTCGGGATTTACATGGTGTAAAAATACTTCGTCGGACTTCAGTGTGACACCGCTTGCACAAAATCCTAAACAGAAACTTGCATTGAGGTCAACTTGGTCTTCAACTTCATATTTTTTTAGTAATTCTTGTAATTTCTGAATAACATCATAAGAACCCTTCAAATAACAAGAACTACCAACACACACAAGCAATTTCATATTAAACTCTCCCTAAAATTTCTTTTTCAAAAAAAGCTTGCGTATTGTCGGGAGTAAGAGCGAAATTTTCTCCGTCAACACTTACACTAACGCCATTTTCTTCGCATCTGCCCAAACAAAATTTGCCTGACATATCAACCTTTTCTTTCAATCCGTTGGCGTGTATTAACTCTTGTAGTTGCTCTATTATTTCTCTTGACCCTCTTAAGTGGCAAGTAGTGCCGATACAAACTGATAACTTTATCATAAGAACCTCCTATTCAAAGTCTACAACATCAACCCATTTCAAAAGAAATTCCTTCTCTTCCGGCTTTCCTTTTACGGATTGTGATGCTGCAACTATTGGCAACCATTTTTCAATGTATTGCCTTGCCGTGTCGCTCTTTTTGCAGAATAGTTTCATGTATTTCTCTGCAAGTTCATTTTTTCCTGACAACTTAAACAACAGATACGTTCTTGCGACATCTGCGCTTGCGTTCCCTTGAGTTGCGTGCGACCAGTCAATAATATAATTCTTCCCATCTTCGCCTATGATAATATTGCTAGGATTGAAATCGCCATGGCAGAGTTTGGTATGCTTTGGCATTCCGCCAAGCCTTGTGTGCAATTCATAGCGAATAGTCGCATCAAATTTACTTTCCTCGATTTTTCTATCCATTTTGTCCTTCAAGTTATTAAGCAATGGGACTCTTTTTGAATGCATTTCCAACTGCAAATCCACAAACATATTGAGATATTCGTCTTCCTTTTCTATATTTTCAGCCATTATATTGTCAAGGGTTTTACCTTTGATGAACTCCATAACTATTGCCCATTTTTCGTCAAGCATAAAAACTTCCAAAATTTTCGGGACATTCAAACCTGACTCCTCAACACGAGACTGATTCAAAGCTTCATTGAGAACATCCGACTTTGAGAAATCCTTGTCAAACACCTTGATAACCTTGTCACCATCTTTATAAATTGTTTTGCTTGTTCTGACTGCAATTATTCTATCTAAATTCATAATAATCCTCCTATATGCCGTAGTAGGCATTCAAATACATCTGCTTGATTTCACTCATAAGCGGATATCTGGGATTTGCACCTGTGCATTGGTCGTCAAACGCTTGCTCAACCATAGCATCCAAGCGGTCTAAGAAATCTTTTTCATCAATTCCGTAATCTTTGATTGTTTTCTTGATTCCCACTTTTGTTTTCAGCTCTTCAATAGCTTTGATAAGATTATCCAATTTTTCGCTGTCATTTTTTCCTTTTACGCCCAAATAATCGGCAACTTCTGCATATCTTGCCAAAGTGTGCGGATGATCATATTGTGAGAATGTTCCCATTTTTGTTGGTACTTCCTCAGCGTTAAATCTTAAAACTTCATTTATCATCAATGCATTCGCTATGCCGTGTGGCAAATGATGGAACGCTCCGAGTTTATGCGCCATACTGTGGCAAACACCCAAAAACGCATTCGCAAACGCCATACCTGCCATAGTAGCCGCATTGCCCATTTTTTCTCTGGCAACAGGGTCATTCGTGCCGTTTTCGTAAGCGCGTGGAAGATATTCAAACACCATTTTCAAACTTCTTAATGCCAAACCATCTGTATAATCAGTAGCTAGCAATGAAGCATAGGCTTCCAAAGAGTGCGTTACTGCATCAATACCAGAAGCAGATGTCAAACCTTTTGGCGCATTCATCATCATATCTGCATCAACGATTGCCATATTCGGCATCAATTCATAGTCTGCAAGAGGATATTTTACACCGCTCTCTTCATCGGTAATAACTGCAAAAGGTGTAACCTCTGAGCCTGTACCTGCTGATGTTGGAATTGCGATAAAATATGCCTTTTCGCCCATTTTCGGAAATGTGTAAACTCTCTTTCTTATATCCATAAATCTCATCGCCAAATCCATGAAATTCACTTCAGGATGTTCATACATAACCCACATAATTTTTGCGGCGTCCATTGCTGAGCCTCCACCCAAAGCGATAATGCAATCCGGTTTGAATTCATTCATTGCCTTTGCGCCCTCTTTTGCACAAGCCAAAGTCGGGTCTGGAGCAACGTTGTAGAAAGTTGTGTGGATAATACCAATTTGGTCGAGTTTATCAGAAATTGGCTTTGTATATCCGTTGTTAAAAAGGAATGAGTCCGTGACAATAAATGCTTTCTTCTTACCCATTACTGTTTTCAATTCATCCAAAGCAACAGGCAAGCAACCTTTCTTGAAATATACCTTTTGAGGCGCACGGAACCATAACATATTTTCTCTCCTTTCAGCTACTGTTTTAATATTGATAAGATGCTTTACCCCGACATTCTCACTGACGCTGTTGCCACCCCAACTACCGCAACCCAATGTCAAAGAAGGTGCAAGCTTAAAGTTGTAAAGGTCGCCGATTCCGCCGTGTGAAGACGGAGTGTTTATCAAGCAACGGCAAGTTTTCATACGGTTTTCCCAGTTGCTTATCTTGTCCTTGTTATTCAACACATCAACATACAATGATGAAGTGTGCCCATATCCACCGTCCGCAATAAGATGTTCTGCTTTTGAAACTGCATCCTCAAAATCTTTTGCCTTGTACATTGCAAGCACTGGGCTCAGCTTCTCATGCGCAAACTCCTCTTGAAGTTCCACGCTCTCAACCTCGCCAATCAAAATTTTTGCATTTTCAGGTACAGTTACATTTGCAAGTGCCGCAATTTTATATGCTGACTGACCAACTATTTTCGCGTTGAGAGCCCCATTTATGATTATTGTTTTTCTTACCTTTTCGGTTTCCTCGGGATTCAAAAAATAACAACCTTTCTTTGTGAATTCCTCTTTTACCGCTTTGTAAACTTTTTCAAGCACAATGACGGATTGCTCTGATGCGCAAATCATACCGTTATCAAAAGTCTTTGAATGTATAATAGAACTGACCGCAAGCAATATATCCGCCGAATCGTCAATAATAGCAGGTGTGTTTCCCGCGCCAACACCGATTGCAGGTTTTCCTGAGCTATATGCGGCTCTAACCATTCCAGGGCCGCCTGTTGCCAGAATGATGTCAGCTTCTTTCATTATTAAACCGGATAAAGCCACTGAAGGCTCGTCAATCCAAGCTATAATATTTTCGGGAGCTCCAGCCTTTACTGCCGCATCAAGAACAATCTTTGCAGCTGCTATTGTACATTTTTTTGCTCTTGGATGCGGACTGAATATCAAACCGTTTCTTGTTTTTAGCGCAAGCAAAGCTTTGAAAATAGCAGTTGACGTTGGATTGGTTGTTGGAATAACGGCAGCAATAATACCTATTGGTTCAGCTATTTTAGTAATTCCATAGGCATTGTCTTGTTCAATAATTCCACAAGTTTTTGTGTCTTTGTAAGCATTATAAATATACTCGGAGGCATAATGGTTTTTTATTACTTTATCTTCAACAATCCCCATACCCGTCTCTTCAACAGCCATTTTTGCAAGTGGGATACGCGCCTGATTGGCTGCCATTGCCGCTGCAAAAAATATTGCATCCACTTTCTCCTGCGAAAATTTTGAAAATTCTTTTTGCGCTTTCCGCACATCTTCTAATCTGCGTTCAAGTGTTTCTTCATCTTTGACTATAAAAGTTTTGTCCATATATAATCTCCTCGTTTTATTCGTTTTTTAGTATTGCTGTCAATCTTTGTGAAAGCACCGCCAACGATGCTGCCATATCCTCATTTTTTATTGCTATATTATCAGGAGTAATCAAATGTGTAGGCGAAAAGTTCCAAATTGCTTTTATGCCGGAGTTTATCATCAAATCGCAAACTGCCTGCGCACTTTCTGCGGGTACAGTTATAATGCCTATATTCACACCTAGTCGTTTTACCAAATCAGGTAGCATACTTATGTTGTTGATTTCTCTTTTAGTAGAATCAATTTGGATATCAGTTTTGCAATCGAATGAAGCAACTATATTTAATCCGTAATTGCTGAATCCCTTATAGCCAAGCAATGCGCTTCCAAGTTTTCCAACACCGACTAAAACTGCGTCTTGAGTGTTGTTGTAACCCAAAAATTCTGAAATTTCAGCAACTAAATCAGCCACAGAAAAGCCAGTCTTCGGCTTGCCACCGTCTTCGCTTATAAATGCCAAATCCTTTCTTACTGTCACAGGGTTCAGCTTAAATCTATCTGCAATTGTTGTGGATGATACACTCTCTATACCATTCAAGTGCAATTCATTCAGATATCTTAAATACGTTGGCAATCTCTGCAACGATTCTTTTGAAATACCTTCCATTTTTTCTCCTTATATGACATATCGATACTTTGTTATCGATATTATAATATCTATTTATTCTTACATTGTCAACTAATTTCAATAAAAATATTTAAAGAATATTTGTAATTAAAGTTTTCCTAAATTTCATCTATTTATTGCACTTGCAATCCTTGAATAAAAAATACTGATTAAGAAATACTCAATTTATGAAAAATATTGTAAACAAAAAGAATTACTTCGCCGGTTGGTATTTTAAAAATATGAACGAGAATAATACTATCGCTTTTATACCTTCATATCATATAGACAACAAAGGTAAGCTTTCTGGCTCGTTGCAAGTTATCACTGATGATTCATCATACAATTTCGAATATTTGTTCAATGAATTTTATCTTGACAATAAAAATCTGTTTATTAAACTTGGGAACAGTGAATTTTCTGAAAGAGGCATAAACGTAAATATCAAAACTGATGATATAGAAATAAAAGGAAATTTGGCTTATTCGGCCTTGAAACCGCCAAAATACGATGTTATGGGTCCTTTATGTACCGTTCCATTTTTACAGTGTCGGCACTGGCTTTTAAGCTTTCAACATTCAGTAAACGGAACTTTAGAGATAAATGGAAAAAAATATCAATTCAACGATGGCATCGGTTATCTGGAAAAAGACAGTGGAAAATCTTTCCCTAAAAAGTATTTGTGGACTCAATGCAATATTAAAGGCGAAAATGACTGCACAATTATGCTTTCTATTGCTACAATAAAGATACTTTTTATAAATTTTGAAGGTACTATCTGTTCTATTTATTTTCAAGGGAAGGAATACCGACTGGCAACATATCTAGGTGCAAAAATTATAGAGAATAAACAAAACTACGCGAAAATAAAACAAGGAAATCTCGTTTTTTCTGCTGAGCAGCTAACAGAGCGCGCTCACGACTTAAAAGCGCCGATAAATGGCTTAATGGCAAGAACGATACGGGAAAGCCTTTCTTGCAAAGTGCGCTATCTACTTGTAAAAGATGAAAAAGTCATATTCGACTTGACAAGCGAAAGAGCAGGATTTGAGTACTCAGATACTAATTTATGATTATTTTAGCTTTTGAGCTGAACAAAATTTTGCTGTTTTCTCATTTTTGAATGATTTTCTCGCCTTACGCAAATTAAAAAAAAGCAAATGAATATAGCCGTGTAGGACTTTGTTTTTCATGATTTTGCCGTTAAGAAACATAAAATAGACTTAATGTTTTTCTATTTATATAAATGGCTTTGCTTATTTCAAAATCAATTCCTAATCTTTGGTTAGAATAATTCTTACAACCTCTCAAGCAGTTTTTTCATATTCTTAACAAGCGGATTCATTATAATTTTGAATAATGTTTCGGCCTTGATAAAACAATACACCTCATTCCACAAACCGTAAAAAGCACATTTAATATCGCAGTTTTTGCTGACAGGATATTTCTCTTTGTACAGCTTGTACAATCCAAATTTCTTGCCCGTCAAATTGTTGAGCTGAAACAGGTCGTATTCTCTATCTGCAAATTTCGATTCCAACGGGTCAATAATTGCCGCTACGGTAAAAGGCTTTTTCACCATAATGTTCATTACATTCAAGTCGCCATGAATTAGGCTTCCTTGCTTGACCTCCTCAGCAAAGATTATGTCAAATTTTGCATACGCCTTTTCCATAGTTTCCACAATATAACCATCCAATTTGCCGCCATCACGTAGTTTTTTTGATGTTTCAAGTATTTCCGTAGCAAAAGGCTTATAATAATCCAGCCAGTTGTCATAGCTTGGATTTTCTATATCACCGAATTTGGGGTTGGTGAAACTGTGTATCTCAAGCATAGAGTTCACAACACTTTCAGCAAAGGCTATCTTTTGATTCTTAGGTTTAAATAATAACGCAAAATTGGTAAATGCGTCTTTTCCCTCGATAAATTCCATGCACATACAATCGATTGGAAATTCATCGGTCGCGTCATTTAGGAAGTATACGGCAGGATATTTAATTTGAGTATGTTCGCCCAAGGTTTTGAGCGCATAAGCCTCTTTTTTGTGCATATTTTCAACTTTATACGCTTTGGCAACAAGCGCCGATGGCTCACAATCCTGCATAACTTTGTATGCTAAGCCAAAAGACCCCCCTCCTAAATAATTCACTGACAAAACTTTACTGTTGTATTGTTTTTCAACAATTTTTGAGATATAGTCAGCGACCACATTTCTATCGAGTTTTTTTATTTTGAGGGTTTCCATACTAGTCCTTTTAAACTAATTTATTATTATATACCACTAATTATAGGTTAAATTATAACATTGAATCTCAATTTAAGTCAATACTCGCATAACGCAAAGACTGCGAACAAAATTTATCACTTAAATAAAAAACTAGATTTTGTGTTTGCATAGCAAAAAATCTTACGATAAAATTCGAATATTTTAAAAGTTTTAATAAAAATAGCTGTTTAAAACAAAAAAACAGCAGCCTTCTATAAACGAAAGCGCTTCCCTATTTTAAAATTTTAATGAATTTTCTAAAATCAATTTCGCAAAAAAATTCAGTTGAAAGTATCCTCAATCGATTTAAATTTCATATGAATTTCGCATAAGAATATAATAATTTAGAAAAAGTGACCGTAAATTGCTATATCTCAATTGTCAAAATTTTATTCTTCACCGCTTACTTCTTTTATGGTTAGACAGTCATTATAAACTATTCCACTACCAATTGAAGGTGCGGCATACAAACCAAAGTGGGCTTGTGACAAAAGACCATTTCCATTATCCAATGAACCATAAGAAACAAGTTCCCCATTCTGCCAAACTTTTACATAGCCGTCTTCACGATTGTCATAATATATTTTTAATTCCACCCATTCTCTCATCGGGAATCTAACATCAGTAGTTTGAAAAATATAATCCTTTTCACCTTGCGTTGGAATATGCATTAGATGAACGAAGCCGTCACAACTTAAATTAACACAAACTACCGGATACCAATTATCAGAAGAATCTCCTGTAATAGTGGCAAAACTTAGCCACTGATTTTCCGGAGAATGTTCTGTAAGTATCATATCTACCCAAACATAAAATGTAATAAGGCAAGGAGAAACAAATGCACCTTGAGAATCTTTGTATAATTGTATAGTAGGATATGCTCGATGATTATTGTTTTCAAGAGAAGTACTTTCAATATAGCTATCTATAATCCAAGCTTTATGTGAATATGTTCCATCATACACAATTTCAGTTGATAAGTCATGCGTAGTATTTTTGTAATTTTGCGAAACAATATAATAGTTTGAAAACTCATCAGCACTTTCAAAAGAAGTGAAAAAAGTACGTTTTTCGCCATCATTATCAGATTCTTCAGTAGTTTTACTTAAATCGCTGGAACAGCAACTAAATAAAACACAAAGAACTAATATTACTGCTGCAATAGAAAATCTCTTCTTTGAATTCATAGTATAATATTATCAAAAAAATGCAAATAAGTCAATTTCAAACTGTAATTGTTTGACGCTTCGCTTCCTTTTGCCACAGAACAAACTTTTCAATCGACATAAGATCCACAAGATTTTCGCACACTCAAATAAATTTGCGCATTTTATCAATGTATCTATTGAAATTGCTCTCGTTCGTTTATTCTATTTTTAATACACTATAAATAGTAATTTACCGCATTAAATAATTTATAATTATTTGGCTTGTCCATAAAATTAGCCGTTCTGAAAAATTTGTTAGTTCTTCATTAGTCAGCTTGTTTTATTATTTCGCCTAAATAGCCAACTTTGCCGGCTCCATTTCTTCTCCGCTACCGTCGCGGTATGTTCTGTCATATAAACAAATCTTATTGAAGGAAACTCACTTTCAAGCGCACTCATTTTTGTAAGATACTTTAATATTCGCTCCTCCGAATATCAGCTAACTTGTCCACACCATGACCACATAATCACATTGACGTTTGGATTGTTCTCTATATACACACGTAAGATTTCCCCATTCTGGATTGTCTAAATCATTCCAATTTTCAGACAACTGCATCCCCGTACTTACATCATCACTATATTGATAATTATCACCCTTCCCGCTTTCAATATCATTCAAAAAGTTTATTAAACCAGCCATGCCGTCAACCAATTGACTGCCGGGTGAAGTGTGTCCGTAAAATATATGTAAATCAGACGCATTATTTATCCATTGAAGTGGAATAGTATTGAATACATCGATAGTAGAATACGAATGCCCAATTATTGTAACGTCATTATTTTCATTTGGTTCATCGACTTTTTGCTCGTCGACTATTGGTTCGTCGACTATTGGTTCATCGACTTTTGGTTCATCGACTATTGGTTCATCGACTTTTGGTTCATCGATTTTAGAGGCATTTATAGAAAAATCGCTCAGTAAAGAACATCCTGAGAATTCAAATACAAATATCAAAACAAAAAGAACAAAGCAAAACACTTGTTTTCATAATGCTCCTATAACTTTTGGATAATTCTTGATATTTATATTATATGAGTGGATAAAAACAAAGTCAATATATTTGTAATAAGGTAAAAAATGTCAATATTAACTTATGAAAGTTTTCGTTAACATTGTTAAAATTATATTAAATATTACAAATATAATATTCAGTATTTATTTAACAAAAAACAATCGCATCACTGTTCATTACAGACATAATAGCAGTTAAATCAAAAAATATTACTTACCTCGTCATTCAATTTTAATACAATAACCGAGATTTGAATTTTATATTTTGAGTAATATTTTATTATTAAGCCATTGTAATGTTCCCTAGCCACACCTCATTTTACAACATTCTCCAAAGACAAAAGTTGATGTTTTCTAAGTTTATATTTTTGCCTTTTGAAGCGCCAATAAGTCCCTTTTGTGATTTTGAAGGATATGAATTGGCTTATTAAGTTGTTTTTACACTATTTTTACGTTTGTTTCCACATTTAGTCAAAAATTAAAACTTACTTGTTTCTGCTGATTTTTCTATATCATTTAACTCGGTTTTGAACATTAATTTATTCACTTTCCTGAAAGTTGTAACCAAAAAGGCAGGTGACTTTTTATTTTTTTTCTTCCAACCAACGTAAAGAACAATATATGCGGCAATTGCCAGCAAAAGTATTGTACCTATCGTCATACCTGCTATTGCGCCGCCGGTCATTATTATATCAGTTATGTTTACCTCAATAGCCTCGCTATCGGTGAATGTGGTTTGTTCTCCGTCCGTATAGGATATGCGACAATAATACGTACCACTATCTGACGAGTTCTCAACGGAAAGTGTTGCGCCGTTTTGCCCTTCTATTATGTTTTCGCTGCTTATTGAACCTTTGTACCATTGATATGTCACACTACCCAAGGTATGGCTTGCCTCGACGTTGACGAAGTGTTCCTCGCCGTCATACTTTCCACTGTACCCGCTTTGCGACATTACAACGGGATTGCTAAGCACCCACTGTGCAATATAGGTTGCATCTCCGCCGGTCATTGTTTCTGCCACCGCAGTATTCCATCCGCCGAAAGTATAACCTGACTTTTCGGGAGCAACCGGAGCAGTTATCGCTGAACCAACGGCAAGCGTTTCTGTCCTTATTACCGTACCATCGCTGTTCTTGAAGGTCACAGTAAATATCGTCTGACCTGTAACGGTAACCAGAAGTGATTTTGATACTGAACCGTCTGATACCATAATGGTGACGGTGCCGTTTTTAAGAGCGCTAAGATTGTTACCGTTTACCTCGACCACAGAAGGATCGCTTGACGTCACGCCTACTTCGCCGTCGCCCGTATAAACTATGCCGAGGTAACCGTTGTTGCCAACCGCCAAATCAATACTTTCCGTCAGCAAAGCAAGCGTACTGCCGTCAGCAAAAACGGCGCGCGCTATGTGTAAACTGCGCAGGTTATCCGAAACGTCATAATCGTCGATGCCCACGGTGTAAATGTCCTTATCTGCGGTAAGCGCAAAAGCTTTTAGCCATAATTCGTTGTTCGAATTAAAGATAACATTCTCTTTTTCTATAATCAGATTTATAATTTTCGTTTCGCCTGCGGCAATTGAAGAAATAATCGAAGATGCTAAAGGTATTGAAGCGTTTGAATATGAAGTAACGATTATTGTTACGCTATTCATCGGAACGGCGCCTTGGTTTGTTACGCTTAAGATCACCTTAAGCGTCCCGTTCTCGTTCCAAGTAAGCGTATTATCCTTATCTATAGAAATATTCGAGAGTAATACATCGGTTTCAGCAAAATTATTATCTAAATTCTCTTCTAGATTTTCCTTGCCGATTACAAATCTTAATGTCGAACGCGTCGAAGGCAAAGTTATGCTAACAAGTACGTCCAAATATCCGTTACCCAAAACTGTACCAGCAACCGTATCTGCAATAAGAGTTTCGCCAAGATAAACGTTAATCCACGGGGATACAACGTTGAGCGTGCCGTTATTATAAATTCTTACGGTAAATTCATATTCCTCACCCGGTAGCATTTCCGCAAAATCGGGCTCTAAAACCTCTATGGATAATTCACTGGAAAGATTAAAGCCAGTACTAACGATATCGGAGGTTACGCTGAATGTACACTCTTCTCCGCTTGAGCTCAAGAGAGTATACGTATCTGCACAATAATAAACGGATGTTTCATTGCCCGAGAATGCAAGTATAGGATCGCGAACCGATTTGGCGGAAGAAGTTATCTGCATAGGTATGGAAAATGCCATTGAGTCGCCGTCCATAACGCTTGCAAACACTTGTGCCACACCTTCTACAGGCATAGTGAATAGCATTACGGCGTATTCTCCACTCGCAAACATCTCAAAATTAGTATAATTTTGCGGAAGAGTGCATACGAAATAGGAATCGTTTTCGTACCAATATCTAACGTCATCACCACTTCTGTATGCCATAAATACTTTCCCCTTAAATTCCATAAGCGAAGGACACACGTCTTGAGCGACGTTATCTGTCAGTTGTTGTAATCTACTTTGTCCTGTAGCAAATACATATTGCAAAAGCATTATCTCTCTGTCCAAAGTCGTATCAAAGTTATCGTCATTGTCACATTCAAGTGCGATATAAGCTATGCCCCCCACAATTTTAACCGACATAGTAGATACAGCCGGCAGTGCGTATTGAAACAAAGAAAATTCGCCCCAACTGTCTGTTGAAGTATTAAAAATACTGTAATACAATTTGTTGTCCGCATTCTCTCCGCAAAGAAAATCGTTAATCGTCATATCATCCGTTATATTTGTATTTTCAGAACGGTAATCTACCGCTATCCCATAGCCGCTTTCGTAATCAAACAACACTTGACGATCGTTAAATAGGTTGTTTGTCATTACGGTTTTGTTAAAGGTTTTAGTTGCAGCATTAAATACTAATACTGCCACGTCGCTCTTCAAAAGCCTTTCGGATATTGTTGAGCCTTGTGAAAGCTCTTCCTTAACCTCGGTGCAAATTATTGCAAAACTGCCGTCAATCACTTTTATATCCAAATCAAGATCAGCAGTGATAGTTTCGTCAGCAACAGCAACTTCGCTCCAACTCTCACCGTCAAAGTAAATATAGTTGATGACCTCGGCATTATCTTCACCTCTCACTATGTCGTAATTAATCCAAGCAATCATTTTAGTCCCATCTGTAAGCTCGGCAATTTGGGGAGAACTTTTCTCGTATACATTAGAAATTAGCACGATATCTTCCGCCTCACCGTCTTCTCCAAGTCCTATACCCATCATAAGCTGTCCCGATGTACTATAAAGTGCGGCTACACCCGTATATGACGTTGTGTTGCTAAGCTGGGAAAGACATAGTGACTGCATAATCGCTTCCCTTTCCACATATCCGTCACTTTGCGTACTCCACTCAGCCCGTCCAAAGGAATATTGGTATTTCCAGAATACTATTTGTATCCTTACTCCGCCCTCAACATACAGCGTAAGCTTTGTTGCGCCGCTTTCTATTTGAATAATTACCTCTATTCCTGCTCTGCCATAAATGCTGGCAGAAAGAAAGCCTTTAATACCTATACCGCATTCTATCTCAAGAGCAAGTTCTATTGCCAAATCGCCCGTAACCTCGGTATATTCCTCGGCATCAATCCAATTAAAGTAAATAGTCGTTTCCAATTCAAGCGAAACCGTAGCGCTGAAAAAGGCAGGAATGCTTACAATCGGCAGTAAAATGTACTTTGTATAGTTATAGGAAGCATTGACACTAAAATATATTTCGCCGGCTCGAAGTTTCCAATCTCCATCCTCGTACTTGAATGTCATCTTTCCACCCAGTCCGACTCCGAGACCTGCCTGACCTCGTCCCATACCAAGTCCCGCAGCTTTTGCGGCGCGCAGTTGCGCCAACGTAGGCCTGCCAATATCTCCGTAGCTCATTCCGCGCGATTTCTCGTATAGGTCTTTTGACGCCCCCATATAAAGGCTAAACGTCATGTTTTCTTCGTCGTAATCAAATGCAAAATCGATATCCGCAAAACCAAGCATAAAACTCATTCCGTTAAGGAATGCAAAATTCGTAGGCACGCTTGCCGTTTCGATTGATGCAAACACATCTTGTACCGGCTGTATTAGGAAAGAACCGAGACCTGTACCGAAAGATGCAAGCGGAACTGTTTTTTTGCCGTTAAGATAGGCTTCACTTTCTATCTCAATATCTATAATACAGTTCTCTGCGCCATTGAAAGAGTAAAAATGCACTACATCAGTTTGATAATCGCCCGAACCGTAATAATCTATCGAATACGAATAGGATAAGCAACGGCAATTTTCCGACGTTAATTCTTCCCTGCCTAATAGGACGTTTACGTCTCCGAAGTCATAATCGGGATTATATCGGTATGAAACAAGCGTTATATCGTCTGCATTTTTTGCTAATGATTTGTAAACATTAGGATAATCGTTTGAAAAAAGCAAATCTCCGCGAATTATTTTAGATTGAACATAATAATTTGAGTAAATATAAGCTGATTTTAAATATTCAGTCAAAATCTGTTCCGCGCCACTGTCTAATTGCACAGATTCGCCGGCAAGATATCTTACTATGCGTCCGTAATCACCGGTATACGAATGTTTATTCGCAAGTATTTTCAGAGAGGCAGAAATTGACATTTGTTTGATAACTATGACCGAAACATTATCCAGACTTGCTCCCTCTCTCCTTATTTCCAAGCTAACCGACAAATTCGGTTCTTCTACGGTAGGACATATAACTGCCGTATAGCTCTTAAAGTAATTTATACCGTAATCTCCGTTAACCGTTATCCTATAGGTTCTTTGCGGAATAAGCTCAGGTATCGTAAACAAACCTGTCTCTGCATCTGAATGTCCACTGTAACTAAAATTAGTATTTATACCAACAATTTCGATAAGCACGTTCCTGAGGAGTGTTTGCCTTACCGAGTCTATTACAGTCACGGGAAAGTCCATTGTATCTTTGTAAGCTCGCAGTGTCATTTGACCGCTCGTATATGCTTGCGCTTGAACGGATAAAGGAGTAATAGTGTATGAATAATCAAACATTCCTTGAATAATTCCGTATTCTATTTGTGCATTCAAAAGTCCGCTATTATCCGAATAAAAATTATAAGTTTTGTTATTTATATTACTAGTAAATGAGAATAAAAAGCGCCCCGGTATTTGGCTATCACGGCATGAAATCATGCTTTCGGCATTAATATGCAGTTTGCCCATATAAATAGTCTCGCTTATTTCTACTTCGTTAACAATCTTATAATCGCTACTGTTTGCATCATAATAGTAATACCAAGCTGAAAAACTCTTTCTTGAAATTGCCGTATTCGTACCCTCATACAAAAACTCAACATCTATATAGATGTAATGAGGATTATCGGAAGACAAATAAATGTTTTGCAATCCCGTGACCGCTATCAATCCGTCGTTATCTTCGTCCGTCCATGTCGAATTTCCAAAACGCACAGAAAAACGGACGTCATAACGGTCGTTGCTCGTAGCGATGCATCTTATGCCGTTGATGGTAAGTGTATCAAGTGAAAAAGCTGCACTGTCTCCGGTTATGTACTCTGAGTTTGTATAGGAAGAATCAAAGCCCTCAAGTACAGTATAGGCTACGCCCTTATTCACGACGCTTGCATCAATTACGCTTATACACAAATTGTTATTGACTCCCACATTGAAATCATCACTTTCCAAATAAAAATATATGTAGAGTTCATCTGTAGGTATGTTGTTGTTTAGAGTAACCAATGTGACATTCTTAACATATTCCCCTTGAGCGAATGTAAGCGTTAGGTTTTCAGGCAAATAATCCCTGCCATAAACCGCATTGTCGCTTCTAAAGACAAGCGTTGCCGTGCCCGCTGCTCCGGTGACGTTATTAACCGTCAAAACGAAATTGGTTCCCTCGATACCGTAGTTTGCTCCCTCGCAATAGATAAAGTGCGCATTCTCTTCCGCCGAAAGTTCGATTACAGTGCCATAATCCAAACCCAAAAAACGGTCTGTATGAGAATAATAGCTGACCTCAATATAGTTTCTGTCGTAGTTTTTATACTTATTGGTAACAATCACCGAATATAGTGTCATATTCGTTCCGTTTATTACCGCGTTGCCGTCATAAACGTTTTCGATTGTGAACATTCCGTTTGTATTATCAACTATATAAAGTATGTTACTGCCGTTTCTTCGAAAAACTCTATCCGCCCAAGGCGTGGAAAAAACTACGACGTCGGGAAAACCGTCTCCTTTCAAATCATTTATATAGATGTCGAGATGCCTCGAAGCCATAGTAGAGTCTAAGGCAAAAATCAAAGTATAATTTCCGCTTACGAGGTCAAGAGCATAGACTCCGCATAATCCCGTACTTGCAAGTTCTGACGCTCCGCCGAAACAGCTATCTAAGTTGGCGACGAAAATAAGCTCTTTAATACCGTCGTCATTTATGTCATACCAGTGATTCGGACTTATTCCCGAAGGCACGGCGTATTTCCCGCTTCTTCCCGATGCTGATATATAAGTCAGCCCGTCGGGATTAAAGTCAAGATAGACGTCTTCGGTCACTCCTTCAAAATTTTGCGAATTTACCTTGATTTTTGCGCCGGAGGAATACGAGGAATAGTATTCTGTGTAATCGAGCAAAAAGTCTGTGTAGTTGCCAGGCCATTTGTTGAGTTGCGAATCGGTCTTCGCCGTCCGCGCGGTAAATTCCCCGCCTTCAAATATGTTCCTCAGAGATACGAAAACATTGTTTGTAATAATAGAAAACAAAGTGTCTTTGTCTACAGATATACGGAAATTAAAGGTTGCTCTATTCCCAATCTCCGTTAGTGTTTCAACGTAAAGATAAATATACGATAAATCACCGTTAAAAGTTAGAACGCCGTTTTTCTCTAAAACGGAGGAGTTCTTAGTATTTATTCTATAGTCAATGCCGTAAACACCGCTTAATTCTTCTACCACATAGTTTAGAGGTAAATCGCAGACTGTATGATTCTTTCTAGATAGGGTAATCGTTTTTTGAATGTTTGATTCGGACGTTTCTATTCCGACATCTCCGAAATATTCGTTATCCGTAAGTGCAAAGATTAAGGTCTCGGGATACGCGGCATGCCCGTAACAATAATCCAATACGGTAAGTTCTATCGTTTTATCGCCTTCATTCAAATTATTGTCTATGGGATAGACCTTTATCGTGGATTTTTCGTATAATCTATAGATAACAACTATTCCCGTGGATAAGTCAAATGTGTTATTATTCCCCTTTCCATCATATTTAATTATGTAGTCTTCGCCGTATACCGCCGTACCGCCTAGTGTAACGAAAGCGTTAACGTCCTTCCACGTTGAAGGATACTCTGAGCGGTTAGCAATTATTTCTAAAGAAATATAGCCTTGGTTGTCCTCGTTTATACTTAAAACATCAGGTACGCCCGCATGGAATTTTTGCGAAGATATCATTTCTGAATATACGTTCACTTTCATGCCCTCGGGAACGGACAGTTTTAGCTCGGCATCACCAAATAACGTAATAAGTGCTCCTGTCATGTTCAAATACAAAACTTCACTGCTTGCGGTAAAATCATTCTCATTTATTGTAAAGCTATGTATTATCTCGGTTTGTCCAGCAGGTAAGATAGCTGTCATATTTCCTAGTCTTGCATCAAGCCCTGAAATATTAAACTCTATATTAGCCTCGTATGTTTTGTCAAAAATAAACTTTACCGTTATCGGGTCATAAGGGTCTCCCGAGCGTTTATGTATATTAACGTAATCAGTAAGTAACTGCACCTCTGCATTTATAAGTGTAACCGACCACTCCTCGCATACGTTTACGGTCAGCTCTCCGTAAATCTCATTGGTATCATAGTAATTAAATAATCTAATAAGTGCAGCAGAAGCAGCAGAATCCCATTCAGTACCTTGAGGTCTGTTATCTCGTGTAACAAATGCAACGGTTTTGCTTCGCTCATACGGTTCGAAAACAACAAAAGTATCAAGCGGCTCAAAATAATAGGTCGCGTCAGCGGAAGCCGCAAAGCTCTTAACACCGTAAGCAATGCTACGGAAAAACATAGTTGATGCACCGGAATCGTCTGAGCTTCTTGTAACCGTCAAATATACGTTATCCCCAGCTTGAACGTTTGTCTCTCCCTCAGATACTAAGGACGCGGGCGTTATTGATACATTTACTTCGGCATCTGCGCCGCAAGCGTTAAGGAAAAGCTGTTTTTCATACGTTTGCCATCCATTCATTAAATATTGGTTATATGTCTTAATTAATAGATTAGTGGATATAAATTGCAGCCCTTCTAAATAAATTTCCGAATATCTAAGCGTGAATGAAGCATAAGGATTATCATCGTA
This sequence comes from Clostridia bacterium, assembly GCA_028710495.1. Lineage (GTDB taxonomy): Bacteria > Bacillota > Clostridia > Christensenellales > CAG-917 > STD2-102. The sequence goes on along the minus strand of JAQUST010000011.1, from coordinate 4,903 downwards.
TAAGTTAACGTGCAAAACATTAGCGTAATTATACGTAACTTGATGCGAACCGCTTCCGTCCGTGTATTCGTAAATAAAAGGTGTTATGGAAATAGATTCTAACTTCGTGCCATTACCAAAAACCTCCACACCTACCGTGGAAAGATCATAAACCGAATATAGATTAATATCCATCGCATAATAAAGACCGGTTTGATACGGAGTTTCGTCGGTTTCATAAGGAATTAGTTCTACTCTAAATGAATCGCATTCCTTACCTTCGTATTCGAGAGCGTCTATAACCGTAGTTTCGAATCCGCCGTCTTCAGAGGTGGTCGTTGTTAGATCCCCATATGTCAAGATAGGTGTTATATCATTGGTTATCTTTATCTGAACCAAACTAAATTTACCCGCATAGTCCCAATTATACAACAGGTATGTTTCGTCGCTTGGCTCGGAAAGAACGAGGTTTACATATTTGGAACCGTATGCCATTTTTACAGTATCCGGCACGGTAACCGTTATATATTTGGTGGTTTCTGCACCGTAAAAATAAAGTGTTCCGCTTAAATTGTTTATGTGCGTGCCAATCTCGGCGACGTTACTTGATAGAATCAATTGCTCCGTCTTGTAATAATCAAAAGTCAAATGATAAGAAACAGACGTATTCGCTGAAGTTTTCGATAGTAACTCTCTTGTTACGGGTATTCGCAAAATACTGTCAGAGGAATACAAATACTCGTATTGTATAAGCGATAGCATATCGCTACCAGGGAAATAATAGCATGCTGCAGAATTTGACATATAAAGTGTTATCGGAACGCTGTAGCGCTGATTATCTCCATAGACTATGTCAAAAGGCATCATATTCCCGTCCAAACAGGTAATAAATCCGGCAGCCGAATTGGTATCGTTCCAGTCTTGTAAAAATTCAAACGTTATCGTCTTTTGTGTTTCATTTTCCGCCCATACGACCTCGTAAGGGAATAAGTCTGCCGCTATATGAGTACCTTCTATAAATGCACCCTGTTGACCTCTCGTTAAATCTAAATATGTAGATTCTGCTACGGTTTCTAACCTCTTTAATTGAAAAGTCAACGACTCTTTCTTTCCGATGCTGAAAATATCGTCGATTTCCTCTTGCGTATATTCTATAAATGAATAGTCGTCTTTGACTCGCCCTACAATGTCTATATAAAGCACCGCGCTTCCGCTAAGCGTAATACCAGGCGTCAAACCATCCCCTATTATAGTTACTTTCAACCTTCTTGTTCCGGAAAAATAAAAATTGTTAATTAAATTAATATCTATACCATATCTGTTATCCCCGTAAAAAGGCATAAAAGTAAGTAAAGTGTAAGTACTTTCCTGAGAATAATCAATGCCATTAGTTGCTGTCACATCCTCAAATCTTACCGGAATATTCAAAGGCGCAGTGCCATGATAGTCCGTGTCAATCCCTATTATATAATTTTCCCTATCGTAGTAATTCTCATTTATCGTAAGCGTATTATCTTCATATACACCACAACAGTTATACAATCCGGTTAAATCCCAACTTAGCGTATTATTATCAGGTAAAATTTCGTTATCAGTAATTTCTATCCGTACAGTATCGAGTGGCTGTAACAATATATCGCTTCTTCCATTGATGAAAAACTTAACGTAAACAGTTCGTGTTCCGTTAAAAATTGCATCATCTAAAACATTTATTTTTAAATCAGCTATATAATACTCCTCTCCTGCAGGCGCATCAATATAACCAAGATTATTACTATGCGAATAATTGCCTACTATAATATAGTCTTCACTGTAAACAGCCGTTGAGTAAGCTTCAATAGAATAATAAAGACGGAAAGCTGTTAGCGGCATATCCCGCAATCCGCTCAAAACGACATGAACATCTAATTGCCCGCCTTCACCTACTTGAAATGCAGGGTCGGTTTCACCCGGTTGGTAATATTGTGCTCTTGCAACGTATTTATCGGAAAGAGGCTCGTCATCGTGAATAGCAAAATCCATACATAATATTTCTTCCTCTTCTAAATATCTTCGATAATTCAAATCGAATATTTTTGACACTCCATGTATGGCGGTTAATTCTAATTCATATGCTTCTCTAAGATTTAATCGGTCGTTATCAATAAAATTAAGTTCAAACGTTTTATTTCTTTCATTTGCTCCGAAATTAATTACGGAATTGTAATTTTCAAATACAAGTTCCTTCGTGTTTTCCGGATCATAATCTTTAATATTATAATAAATGTCTACGTCGGACGTAATTGCGCCCGCTCTAACTAAACGTGAAGAAATTGTGCAATCTGTTTCATAAGACCTAAAAGGCAATTGCTCAACAATAAGTTCAGATTCTCCATCTTTATCGTATACTATAGCAAGATAATCGTCATCATAAGGCTCGTTCTCGCCGTAATACTCCACGTCAGCAATAGTCACAGTGTCAGTGTCACAATGTATAAAAATATCTGACATTCTGACGTCGCTTCCACTCTCCGCTTGAGCGATTTGGTAAAAGGTTATGTCCGTATAACTACTACTTGCGGGTAAAGTATAACGGTCTTGAAATACAAAAAGGGCGTCTTCAGCTTCGTAACGCGTTTCGGTGAGTGTAAAGGGTATGTCCACTGTTTGCACTTCACTCACGTATACTCTAACCGTTACTGCTCCACCATTTTCTTCTATATAAAATTCGTTATAATTATAATTTTCTGTTGAGAAACCTATTTTTGCTCTTGCATCTAAAGGCTCATCGCCCTCTGCAAAAGCTGTTTCTTCATATTGTCCGGGGACGAACATCGTCGCACCTATAACCATTATGCCCATCAACATAAAAATGGCGATAATAATAATCTTGATACTTATCTGAGATTCACTTTTATGCAATATGTCTCTATTTTTTAATATCGTTTTCTGCATGATTTTGCTCCCTTATATCGCTAGCTTTCTCTATTCTTTTTTGTTCCTGTTTAATACGGTAGCAGTACGGGCAACCTGTACCGTACAATCGTGAAGTCGCCTGCGTCTGCCATTCATGACCATGATCACACTTCCACCAAATAATCTTACGGCTGGTTTTTGCCGTATTTTGTGGAGTATTCGTCCCGTTTTTCGCAGGATGCCATTCATTAATCAAATACTCTCTACTCGATTCTTTGCAATAATCGCTAAAACTTATTTTCAATTTTACACTCCGATTTGCATAACATAATTTTCCATGCTATACTAAGTGTATATCGCACCTTTAGGTACGAGTCAATACTTACAATAAAAATTTTAGAATTTTTTTTGGAGAATAAACTAAAGTGAAAAAATATGCTAACCTTTTTCAAATAGGCGAAGTCGTTGCGCTTTTCGATATCAGCCGTAAAATGCTGCTAAATTACGAGAATCACGGACTAATTAAACCTGCGATTATTGATGAAAACACCGGCTACCGTTATTTTGATAGCTATACGATAGCAAGAGTTCAGCTTATACTTGACCTTAGAAAAACGGGCATGTCTATTTCTGACATTGACAAATATTTGAAAGGAAAGCTTTCCGCAGCCAAACAAATTTGCCTTTTAAGAGAACAGATACTTGCCTCACAAAAAGCCATTGAACAACTTGAAATAAGAAATACCGAATATAGCGCCGAACCAATCATAAAAGAGATTACGCTTCCAAAAAGGTATTGCATATGCACGGATTACACTGCCCAAAACGTGGACGATGCCATAGACACGGTTATATCCTGCTATTATAATTGCTTAAAGCGCGGTTTGAAATTTGCGGATGGTAGTTATCATTTCTGTGAATTTTCCAAAGACTTATTTGATAAAGATTTTTATGAACTGACAAATATCACTATGAAGGTATGCATTAGTGTAGACAAAAAATGTGCACCTGCCGATGCCGTGGTTTATCCCGAAACAAAGGCTGTTTCCGTTTCCTTTTGCGGAGAATACAACAAAAGCATTGCTTCTTATGAACTTATAAAAAAATACATAATCAAACACGGTTATACGGTCACGGGTTTCCCACAAGAAATATATCTTGAAGGCAATTTCGATAATAACTCAGATAAAAATATAATATGGATAGTCGTTCCAGTTAAATAAAGCTTTAATTACGAATTAAGCGTCACTTTCAGCATAACTTCATATAATCATTTCAGTTGAATAAAGTCTTAATCGTAGCTATCAATTGATAGCTTTAACTGTCCAAGGTACGATTAATTTGCACGCAAAATTGTTGTGTGAATTCTATAATCATGAGAAAGATTAGATAATATGACAACGTATGTTTTAGCGGACGGATTGATTCGCAGAGAGCTATTATAATCATCCATTGCTCAGTTATGCCATATTACATTGTTTTGATTGTCGATAATTCAGCTCATGCAGATGCTATCCATATTAATGTCCTTAACAGTGTAACTTTCGTTAGAAATATTCGTTTGTTTCAAACTTTCGTGGAATAACTAAAATAGCTGTCATTATTCAATTCCTCGCCTGTTGCACCAGAAACTGAAGCAACGTTTGCCATACTTTGCTCAAAACTAGCGCTTGTTTTCACCGCCAAAGTGCCAAGAGCAATAAGTTGTACAGTGACATTTTTAATAAACTGCTTTCGATTTTGCCTAAGTTCTTTGACACCTTGTTTAGCTGTGTCTGTGTGTTATTCAAACCCTTAGAAAGTCCGCAGTCAACTACAAGATTTCTTATTACTCCAAACCGTACTTCGTTACCGATTTTTTGGCATAAGAAATGCACCTCCTAGCTGTGTAAATTTTTGAGGTGCATTTCATTATGCTGCTTTTTATTTCTGTATTTTTATTATTTTTGTTGACAACTCATTTCAAAAATTACCATCATGTTCTACGAATATCATTGACAATTTTGATTTTAATATCATATCTTTTATT
>JAQUST010000010.1:2480-54957 GCA_028710495.1 Clostridia bacterium | reverse complement strand
ACTAATAGTCAATTCAATTTCTCAAATTGAAAATAGTTTCACAAAAATTTATATTAAAATCTGTTTGTTGTGATTCTTCAACTTTGTTATGATTCTTCAACAATTTCTTTGTGACTGCAAGTTTTTGATGTGCAGACATAAGATTTTACACCGTCTTTTGTCGTTATTCGCATTATTGAATTGCATTCAGGACAATAATATGGCGCTGGCAAATCCCATGATAAGAAGTCGCAATTTGGATAATTGCCACATCCGTAGAAAGTTTTGCCTGTTTTTGTGACTTTTTTCACAACATCCCCACCACATTTCGGGCATTTTCCAACACTTTCGATGATTTTCTTAATGTTTTTGCATTTTGGATAGTTTGGGCAAGCAAGGAATTTTCCGTATTTTCCCTCTTTAACAACCATTTTTGCTCCACATTTGTCACACACAACTTCACTTACCTCATCAGGTAATTTTTCTGTTCCACTATTTTTCATAGCCACCTCTATTCTTTTCATTAATATTGGGTAAAAAGCTTCAATAAGCTCATACCATTGTTGTCCGCCTTCTGCAATTTTGTCAAGCGCTCCTTCCATTCTGGCGGTAAAGCTCAAATTCATAATGTCGGAGAAGAATTTTTCCATATACTCACAAACCGCTTCTCCAAGTGTTGTTGGTAAAATATTTTTACCTTCTTTTGAAGTGTATTCACGCTTTGAAAGTACTGAAATGATTGAAGCATACGTGCTTGGACGACCAATTCCGTTTTCTTCCATAGCTTTGACAAGCGTTGCATCTGAATAGCGCGCAGGCGGTTTTGTAAACTTTTGTTCGTGCTCAAGCTTTTCAAGTGATAGCTTCTCCCCTTCGTTCAAGTCGGGAAGTGTTGCAATCGTATTGTCATCTTCATCGTTTTCAACTGTTACTGAATAAACCGCAGTGTAGCCTTTGAACAAAACACTTCTTCCTTTCAACGTAAATCCGTATTCTTTTCCTTCGTTTTCACCTACTATATGAACGTTCATTACATTGTACAAAGCGTCTTTCATTTGTGATGCAAGATAGCGCTCATAAATAAGTTTGTACAATCGATATTGGTCACGGTCAATTTTTCCTTCAAGCTCTTTGGGAGTTTGATCGAGTGAAATCGGACGGATTGCTTCGTGGGCATCTTGGGCGGAATCTTTTGTTTTATAAAAATTTTGTTTTGACGGTGCATACTCTTTGCCATAGTTTTGCGCAATAAACGAAAGCGAATCAATTGCAAAATCAGGAGAAACTCGCACGCTGTCAGTACGAATGTATGTGATAAGTGCTGTCAATCCTTGACCTTCAACATTTATTCCTTCATAAAGCTGTTGCGCAACGCGAATTGACCTTTCTGCAGTCATATTGAGCTTATGGCTTGCTTCTTGTTGCATCGTGCTTGTTGTGAATGGAGGAGCAGGCTTTGAAGACGAAGTTCCTTTTTTCACATTGTCTACTGAATATTTTGCAGTTTTGAGCGCTGAAAGAACTTCATCTGCCAAAGTTTTGTCAGTCACTTTGACTTTCTTTCCATTTATATCTGCAAAAGCAGCCTTAAATAGATTTCTTTTTTTATCTCCGTCTTTTGTTAGCAACGCAAAAATATTCCAATATTCCTCAGGCACAAAGGCTCGTATTTCCTTTTCACGCTCAACAATCATTTTCAACGCCGCGGACTGCACGCGTCCTGCTGATGCTCCACCGCGTATTTTTTTTGAAAGAATCGGCGAAATTTTGTAACCGACCAAGCGGTCTAATACTCTTCTCGCTTGCTGAGAGTCAACAATGTTCATGTCTATGCTTCGTGGTTCTTCAAGTGCTTTCCGAACTGCCTTTGGTGAAATTTCATGGAACTCAACTCTGACCTTGTCTCCCTCAATTCCCAATGTATTTTTCAAATGCCAACTGATAGCTTCTCCCTCGCGATCCGGGTCAGTTGCTAAATAGACTTCGTCATATTTTTTGACTGCAGCCGCAAGTTTTTTTATAGTGTCCACTTTATCCGGAGTCACAACGTACTCCGGTTTGAAATGGTGCTCAACATCAATGCCAAGACTGCGTTGTGGCAAGTCGCAAACGTGACCTTTTGATGCCAAAACAGCAATGTCTCCACCTAGATATTTTTGAATAGTTTTCGCTTTTGATGGGGATTCGACGATAATAAGTCTCTTCATTCTTTCTCCTTTATTTGCATAGCACGAAGTAATTTCCTGCCAATTTTTCGATAACTCCGCAAAGTTCCATATTCATAAGCATTGAACTCAACTCGCTTGCGGAACATTTTGCTATATTCAACAATTCCTCAAAATGTAAATCGCCTTCGTATAGCGAGTCTACAAGTTGTTGCTCGATAAAATTGAGCTGAATTGCTTGTTCTTGCACTGGTTTTTTCGCATAAACTCCAAGTCCCGAAAGTACATCTTCTGCAGTCAACACCAATGCGCCCTGCATTGAGCGTAAAACTTGATTGCTTCCCTCACTTGCCGGTGAATTAATGTTGCCTGGAACAACAAAAATTTCTCTTCCTTGCTCCGTTGCGCAACCGATTGTGATGAGTGAGCCACTCTTTTCTGACGCTTCTGCCAAAAACACTCCCTCCGATAATCCGCTTATAATTCGATTGCGGTCAGGAAAGTGATAAGACAATGGTTTGACATCCAACGCATATTCGCTGATTATAAGTCCGCCGTGTGACAATATTCCACTCAGCAACTCTCTGTTTTCAGCAGGATAACACACATTAAGACCTGAACCAAACACCGCTATTGTCGGACAGTTTTCCTCTACGCACACTCGGTGTGCAATGCTGTCACTGCCTCTTGCGAAGCCTGAAACAACCACCAAATCCGCTCGTGCGAATTCCCGTGTAAATTCCTCAGTAATTTTTTGACCGTATCTTGTCGGGCGTCTTGTTCCCACCACCGCAATGGCTCTTTTATCTAAAAGCGCAGTGTTGCCTTTGCAGTATAACACAATAGGTGCTTCTATGATATCACGAAGATTGTTCGGATAGTTTTCATCAAACAAAGTTATAACTTCAACATCTTCATTTTGCAGTCTGTTTGCAATGGCTTCCATTCTTTCAACAAAACTCAGAAATTCAATATATACCGCATCAGTAGTTTGCTTCAAGAGTATTTCTTTGCACTTTTTTGGGTTCGCAATAAGCTCACTCGGCTCATTCACACAAGACAAAATCTTTTCTTTTTTCTTGTTTGAAATCTCAAGCATTGAAAGCGCAATGAGCGCTGATTTCGTCAAATCGAATTTAGCCATTATACTTCCTGTCAAGCTGACGGTATTGTATTGCTTCAGCTAAGTGTGTATTTTTTATATCTTCGCTACCTTCCAAATCGGCGATTGTGCGCGCTACTTTGAGAATTCGAGTTGTTCCTCTTGCGCTGAGGTTTAGTCTTTCAAAAGCTTTTTGTAGTAGTCTCTCACCGTTTTCATCAATTTGACAATATTTTTTGAGGTGCTTTTCATTCATCTCCGCATTTGTCAAAATCGTATCATCTTTGAAACGCTCGCGTTGAATTTCTCTTGCGTGGTCTGTGCGTTCCTTTATTTTGGCAGAGCTTTCTTCCACTCTTTGAGTTCGGAATTCATCATAACTTACCGAATCAACCTCGATTTGCAGGTCTATGCGGTCAAGGAGAGGCCCGCTGAGCTTTGATAAATAACTATGTATCTGTTGCACCGAGCAACGGCATATTTGCGTTTTAGAGCCATAATTGCCACATGGGCAAGGGTTCATACTTGCCACCAGCATAAAATTTGCAGGATATTCAACAGTTCTCACCATTCGGGAGACCGATACAACTCTGTCTTCAAGCGGTTGACGCAGAGTTTCAAGCGCATATCTGCTATACTCAGGCATCTCATCTAGAAATAATACGCCATGGTTCGCAAGACTGACTTCACCCGGTTTTGCTTTGCTTCCTCCGCCTATAAGTGCAGGAACAGTCGTGGTATGATGTGGCGACCGAAAGGGTCTTGTTGTCACAATTCCAATATTTTCGTCAAGCGTTCCCGCGATGCTGTGAACTTTCGTTACTTCAATTGCTTCTTCAAACGTCATCTCAGGCATTATAGTCGGCACACACTTAGCAAGCATTGTTTTTCCAGCACCGGGAGGTCCTATCATAATGATATTATGTCCACCGCTGACTGCAATTTCAAGTGCTCTTTTGGCAGTTGATTGCCCTTTTACATCAGCAAAGTCGACTCCGTAGCCGTGAGCATTTCGACTTGCTTCAAAGCTATTTTGCACCAACATCTGAGCTGATGCTCCGTTCAAAAATTCTGCTACCCCTTTCAAGTTTTGAAAAGAATAAGCCTCAATTCCTTCAACGTAACTTGCTTCTTTTGCATTGTCATCAGAAAGCACAAACTTTTTGTATCCTGCTTGCATTGCAGAAATAATAATAGGCATAACACCATTTATGTGTCGAAGCGTTCCGTCAAGTGACAGTTCTCCCAAAAAAATAAAATCCTTATAATTTGCAGAAAGCAACTGCCCCGAAGCAATAAGCATTGCAACAGCGATGGCTAAATCAAATGAAGGACCCTCTTTCTTTGTGTCCGCAGGCGCTAGATTGATAGTTATGCGCTTAGTCGGATACATAAACCCCGAATTTTTGACTGCAGACCTTATGCGCTCTTTTGATTCTTTTGTAGCCGTGCTCGCAAGTCCCACCATTTCAAATGATGGCAAACCGCTATTTATATCCATTTCAACATCAATAGGATATCCTAGCAGCCCGTCCAATGCAAAGCTTTTCACTTTTGCTAACATATTTACCTCTTATCATAAACAATTTTTCCACACCTTTGTGAAAATTTTGTGAAATACATATGGATTTTTCAATTATTCTTTGTAAAATCCTTAACTGTAAAAATTACAACCGACATTTACTCATACTATAACGCAAGTTATCGGTTTTTACAATTACACTATTTCTTAAAAACAAATTTTCTATCCTTATTCTGAAAAATATTCAAAATTATTTTGTATCAAAGAAACAAGATGCTCGCCTACATACAGGCGAGCACGCGTAAAAAAATATGTTGTAGGCTTTAGAACCCGTTTATCATTCTCTTAAACATAGCGCTGTTCACAAAGCATTCATCATCAGGTCCAATCGTTGGATTTGTGACGTCATAGCAATAAAATTCTAGCGGATATTGCAATGTGTTTGCATCTGGAGCATACTTTGCAAAGTTGCTTATATCCATTTCAACAAATCCTGTCAAGCCAACTGCCTTCAAATCTGCTTCAGGTATTTTACCTGACATTGGGTAGTGAACACCAATATTTCCGATGGCAAGCTGATATTCAGCGACTCCTTCGTTATTCAAACACATGAATTGCCCAATATTGATGCCGTTTAGCAATGTAGCCATCGTGTCCCAGTTGTCATCGATAAGACTCCTAAACATACCGCCAATCATATCGCTGTCAATTCCGTATTCGGCAACATAAGAAAAATCAAGTTCTTTTGAAGTCTTCCAGTTGTAAATTTCGCAGAAACCGTCAATATGCACAGTGCTTTCACTCACACTCTCAAAATAAGTGATATATTTTGGTCTGGAAACACTTTGTCCGTCAATAATGACAGTTTCAAGAATATCATAGCTTTCATCCAAATCTTCGGTGATAATACCGATTGACATATTGATTGCATTTGAGAAGACACTGTTTTTGAGATTTACAACGGCATTCATAATCTTCTTACTTGTGCCGGTGCCCACATCTTGAACACTTGTATTGATATATAGTGATTGCGCACCGCTGTTTCGTATGATTGCGCCATTGATATTAACATCCGCCGCCGCGAGAAACACGCAATAGTAAGCATTTTCAACAATCACAAAATTGATGTTTATGTTTTTCAAGCGATCAGCACCTGGAGCACTATTCTTAAAATATTTCTCTCTGCCGTCAACAACGATACCGTTTCCTGAGTAACGATAGTCAAATAGAGACTGTCCTTCTTCGAGTGCTTTTGCAGCCCTGATTATTGCATTTTGAATTGTGATATTATCTACCACCACTTTCAATGTTGCACAATCTTCTGCACCAAAAAATGCTTCATTGTATGTTGCGTCCTCTCTTGTTTGACGCAATGTATTTCCGTTTCCATAAAGGCTACAATATAAATCTTTGTCAACTTTGTTCATAATCACGCCTGAATGAAGCACTATTGCGTAATCATCATTATCACCTGTTGCATCGTATTGCGCTTTTGCCTGAGCATTGACATAATCAAATCCTGCAAGAGTGTCCGCATTTATAATGTCCTCAATTTCGCGTGTTGTTTTGTTTTCCGCGTCCCATTGATTTCTTTGCGCTTTTGTCACAACACCAACGTTTACGCCATCTTCTATAAATTTAGCATTGTAAACAGTAGAAATTTCTACCGACTCATACAAAGGATATTTTGCTTTCAATTTGACTGAAGCCTTATCAGCCGCACCTATTGTCAGCATTCCGTTTTCTGAAATCGAAAATCCTTTCGATTTCGAGAGGCTGTCAAGTTCCCAATCCAAAAGATAATAATATTCCGCAATATCGGCAGTAGAGGTTACAATAGCATTTACGCCGTTCACAACAGTATATATTGAGTTAATCTCAAAGCTTAGCGTGTTAGTCAAACTTCCGCCGTTTTCCGCGATATACGTTTTGCTTCCAAACACTCGAGTCATTTGCACGCCCATATCATCATCGACGTTGTCGTAAACAAGGTCAATTTCATAAATCGGAGGCAAAACCTTGACCACAAAATTTTCGGTCAAATTTCCGCTTGTTGCACTAATGATTGCTTCTCCAACACTTTTAGCGACAAGATAATTGTTTTCAATTTTGGCAATATTTTCATTTGATGAAGAAATTGTAACGTCATCTAATTCGGACATAACATCGATATAAATACCTGCGCTACTCAAAGTGAGATAAACTTTGTCTTCACCTGCAAGTCGCGACCAAAGATCACTATTTCGGAATGAGATTTTTTTGAACACTATATCCACGGTTCCAACTTCTACTCCGTCAACTTTTCCTGTGATTGTCGCTGTAACTGAGTTGTTTTCAGCATAATCAATAGAAAGATAGCGATTGCTTAAAATGCTTCCAACACTTGTTTCATAAGTAATTGAAGCGAGATTTTCATACAAGTCATTAGTAATATCTCTCAAATCATAACCGCTGCCATTGATTGTAAACATATCAGTATTGAAGACTTCGGTATCTGCTCTGTTCATAACCGATATCGTTATATCTGCGAAACGCTTGTTTTCAGCTAAGTTTTCAGGTGGATTTTTCAATGTAGCGCGAACAGTCACATCTCCTGCGCTTTTTGCCGTAATAATTCCGTTTTGGTCAATTTCCACTGAATTTCCGCTTACTATACTCCAAGTGATATATCTTTGCGACGTTTCAGCATCCGCAGGATTTAGTGTCGCTTCAAGCTGCGTTCTCTCGCCAACAGCAAATGACATAGGTATGTTATCCGTGATTGAAATGCCCATAACGTCAGAGCTTGTCACCAAAATTCTGCAACGCGCTTTTATATTTCCTTCAGCCGTTGCAACCACATCCGCTGTGCCCAAACCAAAATAGGAAACATATCCGTTGTTATCGACAGAAAGAACCTTGACTCCAAGATTGACCGCTTCATTCTCGATGCTCCATTCTATCGTTTTGTTTGATGCTTGTGTGGGATAGACAATAGCCTCAAGCTGAACGCCGACATCGGAAATATAAGCCAAAATAGGCTCTTCCACTTCAACAATACCGCCGCTTACTTCAGGTTTATAAAGCACAACGCTCTCAACTGCAATATGAGCTCCTTGCACAATTGATGCCGTAGCGCTGACAATTAATATAACAATAACTGGAATTATAAGCAACATTCCAATCAACAATTTTTTCATTATTCCTCCACTCAGACACTAAACAAAATTCAGATTCAAAAGCAAACTGAGATTGTGAATTTTATCTTTTATATCTATTCGAAAACGAAATTTAGTAACATATGCATAGCAAGATATTGGCTAATTTTATCACATCAATAAATAAAAATCAACTTTTCAAACCACATTTTTAGAGCAGTACATTGAGAACACAATTTTATCGAGTATATGTAGAGTTTTCAATGAATTCTGCCCCAAAATTTGACATTCATTTTTTTATTCATTTCTTCTTTCAGATGAAAGTTACAATTTCTTCGGGATCTAAAAAACGGAACGCGAAATGTGAGGATTTTAATATAAGACAGTAAATCAATATATAAAAATTTTTATGTTGCAATCGAGATATACTTTTGTTATAATACTTCTATTAACTTAATTCTGGGGAGGATTTATGCGAAAAATCGTGATTTCCCTGTGCATAATTGCTGTACTTGTTTTGTCAGTACCAATGTTCACAGCTTGCAATGACGACACCGTTAAGTATGATTTTAGTGATACAAATTTTGGCTACACCTACAATAGTGATGCAGGTGAAACCGTCACACTGACAGTGCTTATCAACAAGAATCTTGCAAATGCAATTATTCCAACTACCGTTACAAACAATGGGACAACCTACACCGTCACTCAAATCGGAGAAGCACTTTTTGCTCCCGCACCGGACGGAGTTACGCTTAATGAAGTTTTTAGTTATAATAACAGTCAGGATGAAACCAATGATAAATTAATTACCGTCTTATTTGAAGCAGGAAGTCAAATTAACACAATAAACGGCAGAGCTTTTGAAAGATGCAAATCTCTCACCTCTATTACACTGCCAGATAGCGTTACCACAATCAAAGGTTTTGCTTTCTACAAATGCATCTCTTTGACATCTTTCAATATTCCTGCATCTGTCACAACAATTGCCGACTACGCATTTTTGGGTTGCACAGGTCTTGAAACTGTTATTATTTCAGCTTCAGATCCAAACAATCTTCCATCTCTTGGCGTTGACGTTTTCAAGTGGTACGACAAGTCAAAGGTCGAGTTTATGGGCAATGAAGAAACCTATTTGCTAATTGACGGACTCAATATATATGTTGCTGACAACGCTATGCTTACAGCATTTGCAGAATGTGAGTTCTCCAAAATTTCAACATTCCGCAACTGGTCTGATTATAAAGATATAATGTCTGTGGAGGTGGCGTAATATGGAAAAGACAAACGAAATGGCCTTGAATACCGAAAACATTGTTTCATCCGACAATACCTCACGCGACAGTTCTGTATTGAAAACTTACACTTCCTCGGAACGCAACTGGTATTTAGTTGGACTTGCAGGGCAAAATGTAATTTACAACATTATTGGCGCTGCGCTTGCATATTATTTGCAATTTACTTTACTTATTCCAGCACTTACAGTTTCAATCATAATGGCCGCAGCTCGTGTATGGGATGCTTTCAACGACCCGATGATGGGAACAATTGTTGACAGAACAAGATCTAAGTGGGGCAAGTGCCGTCCATATCTTATGATTGTCCCTATTCCAATTTTGATAATTACTATCGCCTGTTTCACAAACTTCGGTTTCTATGGCGACGGAACAGTTTCAAATTCACTTATAGTTTTCTGGGCAGCATTCACCTATATTTTGTGGGGAATGATTTACACCTTGGGAGATATTCCACTCTGGAGCGCAACATCACTTATGACAGAGTCGGATAAAGATAAAACAAAATTACTTTCACTTGCCCGTGTTGCAGGTGGTATCGGCGGCGGAATTACGCTTTTAGGTATTCAACCTCTAGCTCTTGGTCTTGGCAGTATGCTTACGAACACAGCGATTGCTGGTGGAAATGCAGCGATAGGCGAAAAATACGGTTTCCTATTGGCCGCTATTATCTTTGGAATAATCGGAACTGCAGTATTTATTCCTCTTGGCTTCAAAATTAGGGAAAGAATTCCTGCAAATGGCACAAAATACTCCATGGTTGACAATTTCAAAATTGCAATCAAAAACAAGCCTTTCAGACAAATCATTATGTCAGGTATTCTAAGCAGTACAAAAATGCTTATCGCACTTGCTGCTATGCCTTTGGTTACATATTACTTTTCATCCAAAAACGCACTGCTGGCATTACTTTATATGGCGCTTCTTGGCGGCGGAATGTTTATCGGGCAATTTGTTGCAATGGCATTCACACCAAAACTTCTCGGCAGATTCTCAACAAAGAATTTATACAATGGCTCAAATATTCTCGGAATAGTTCCGTATTTACTAATTTTTATTGCTTATCTTATTGCACCAAGCGGACTTACAAATGTTGGCTGGATTATTGCATGCTTCGGCTTATTCTTTGTATGCGGCGCTTCGGGCGGTGTAACAACTGTTTTGCAATCAACAATGATAGCAAATGCCGTCGATTATGAAGAATACACAAACAACCGTCGTCCAGATGCCGTTTTCTTCTCAGGACAAACCTTTGTCACAAAACTTCAAAGCGGTATTGCAACTATCATTTCCGGTATTGCATACACTATCGTCGGCTTCTCAGACAGTCGCGTTCAGGAACTCAACGCCTATATCACTGCGGGCGGAACTCCAAGACTTGTCGGAGAATATGGCTCATTTATGATGATTTTGTTCCTCATTGTTTCAATACTGCCCGCTATCGGCTGTTTGCTTGCGATTATACCAACTTGGAACTATTGCCTTGATGACGACGAACACAAAAGAATTCTTGCGGTTCTCCATGCGCGCCGTGACGCTGCACTTCGTGGTGAAACCTTGACAGCTGAAGAAGAATTAAAAATAATAGCAACCGATGAGTATGTCATTATTGAAAATGATATAACAGATGATAGTGAAAAATAATTTTGCATAGCAATTTTGAACTGTCTGCTTATCTTGAATTTAATAGCATCAAACAAAAGAAGAATTGCAAGTTTATTTTTAGATGTTTTCACTAGCGAATGTCTTTTATCTAATTTTACAACAAAAAAGAATAATATCATTTGGTTGTGAAAACATAAATTTTACAAAACCAAAATTATAAACAAAAAGGTCTCTGCAAATTGCTGAGACCTTTTGTTTTTTCGTTATAAACAGTTGTATCTATATACTTTTAAAGATTTAAGAGCATTGTTCGCATAGCTTTGTTTTTCCATCATGATATTTCCTTTGATGGCATAAACAATCATAGCTATTTATCATTAGGCGATTTGAATTATTGACCTTTTAGCTTTGTTCAATAAATTACTTTACTGCGTGTTAAAAAATTACTTCCGCCAAACTGTTATGCGGTAAATACCATCTCTAACCGCTTTATTTACGATATAAGCTTACTTCGGGTATTCATCAATCCCAAACTAAGGCGGAAGCAGCAATAGCCCGTATTTCGAATTCAGTCGCTTAAACTAAAAAAAAGATTCGCTCAATTTTTGAGTTCATTTGACGGCGCTATTTCGCCATTAGCAAACCAAGATGTTGTTTTTGAACACTTTCTCGCGACTAAGGGTTATGTGCTCTTAAAGCGTCTCACATTGCCTTAAAACTCTTCCCAATCATAATTGTCCACGTTTTGTTGCAAGCCTAAATCATAAACCAACAAAACTAAAGTGTCATGTTAAGTGAAAGATTAAAGTAAATATATCGTTGAATAAAAAAATTAGTCTTTTTTTCCTACTTTTCTTCCTTATGTTCCTTGTCAACCTTACTTTCCTTGTGTTTTTGCATTTCTTCAAGAAGTTCTATTTTTTCGTCATCGCTCAATTCATCAAGATTATTGAATTTTTTATCATCTTTTTTATCTTTATTTTTATTTATAAAATCTGAAATCGCTTCTTGCTTTTCAAGTTTGAGTCGGTCACGGAAATAAGATACAATAATGAGAACCAAAACTAGCAACAACGGCAAAACAATAATGCAAATAAAACCTTGCGGAGTTTTCAAAAAACTCAATATACCTGCAATACTATCCAAATTTCTCACATAAACTGAGCTGATATGTGCAGCTTCAACCGGAGCATCCTCTCCCGAAGTATTGTCGCCCTGAGTGACAACGTATTTGACGTTTTCAACATCAAGTAATCTTACAATTCTATGCGTAAGGTTGTAACCCTCAAGCGCCCCTGTTTCAGCTTTGTACGTTACTATATCCCCAACTTTGAGTTCTTCTGCAACTGCCTGTTTTGATAAAATTACATCACCTACCATAAGCGTTGGTTCCATGCTGTCAGTCAAAACGGTGTACATGTAATAACCGAAAACGTGAGGAGACTTGTCCGTGCTTCTTTGCACAATTGCTAACAGCGCAACACCGCACAAAAATAATGCAACGAGCAGTGTAATTATACTAGAAATAGTCCTATATATTTTTCTTCCTTTAGATATTTCAGCAGGTTTTGTCATTATTCATTATCCTTTTTAGGACTATTTTCTTGTTTCGTAGTACCATTCGGTTTTTTATTTGTAGCAGAAGACTTCGATTTTTGAGTAGTTTTTATTTCAACCTTACCTCCGAAAACATCGCTTCCTAAGATTTCGTTAACGCCCTTCTGGCGCAAACTGACTTTGCCCACAGCAACTTTCTTTTCATCAATCGCTTCTATTTCACTATTTTTCCCGCTTGGACGCGAATATTTTTGATTTAGCGTCGTGCTTGACAGCGCCCACGGGTCGCGTGCTTCCTGCGATATTCGTATATTTCTTCCTGCCGTTGTTTTTGAGCTGTTATCAATTTCATCAAACGGATGCGCGGCTTTTGCAGTCGACACAACATTCATTGTTGATGCTTTTTCACCTTTTGCGATTATAGCTTTCGCCACGGATTTATTTGATGACGCACTCTTCGACTCAGTCTTAGTCGCACTGGTTTTAGATAGCGAAATTGTTTTTTTATCCGACAAAATTCCGTTCTCTTCTTCAGGAAGTGGCGTTGGCTTTTGGTTTGAATTACTGTCTTTCACAGTATTCAAGTCGATTTTGGAATCTTCTTCATCAATGGGCGTTGGTTTTGGCAAAACTTTTGCTTTTGTGGTTGATTTATTTGCGACTTTTTCGACAATAGGTCTCTCGAGTTCTTCCACAACAGGTTCTGCAAGTTCTTCCTTGGCAGGTTTCTTTTTGATTTGGATTTTGACTTTGTCTTGTCCGAATGTACCACCCAGAATATCGTTTGCACTCTTGAGTTTAAGTGGATTTTTGCCTATGCCGACAAGCCGTTCATCTATTGCTTCTATATTTGCGGTGCGTCCTGTTGCCTGTGAATATCTTTGATTGAGCGTGGTACTTGAGAGCGCCCACGGATCTTTTGTCTCTATAACTCTGCGTTTTGTCGCCTCTTCAACATTATCTTTTTCTTTTGCAACTCGAGGAGCATGCGGTTTGGCTTCAGCAGTTTGTTTTAGGTCATCAAAATTGTAACCTGAATCAACCTTTTGTTCGTTAAGGTTCATATTTCCAACGACAATATTGTGTGTCTTTCTCTCTTCAGGCTTCTGTTCAAGTTCTGAGATTTCAAGCTCATCTGTTTCGTCGGATTTCTTTGGCAATATAATTTTTGCCGCTTGCGAAGAAAAGCTATCGCCCAAAACATCGGCAACTCCGCGGGTAAGCATTTCCTCTTCGTGTTGACGGCGTAAGGCTTCGGCACGCTCAGCAAGATGCTTGCGTTTTCTTTGTTGTATTGCTTCGTCGTTCTCATCCTGCTTTTGTTTGCGGTAAAGAGCAAGACAACGGTCAATGGCATCCTTGATTCTGCCAATTTCCTCTTGGCGCAAACGGTCATCTTTTGGACGCTTGTAGAGCATCTTGACTTGGAATAAATTCTTATCAAATTTTTCCTCGTTTGGCTCATCATCATCTTCTTCATCCTCCCAATCTTTTGGAGGTGTTTCGGTTTGGCGATCTTTTTCGTTCTCTTCATCGCCCTCTTCTTTCTCTTTTGGAGCTTTTTCTTCCTTTTCTTCTTCTTTTTCTTCTTTTTGTTTATCTTCAGGCTTATCCTCTGGTTTCTGCTCTTTCGGCTTTTCTTCGCCTTGAGCTTCCAATTCATCAGATTTTTCTTTTTCTACTTCTTTTTCTTTTTCATCCTCATCGACCTTGAGCTTGTCTTCCATCTTTTGAGCCCATTGGTCACGGACAATTTTATCCGGCAAAAAATCGAGTTCGCCGATACGCATAATATCGACAAATTCGGTTTCTTCCATTTTTGTTTCTTGATCAGTGTGGTCGTAAAGGCTTTCAAACAACATTGTGTTCAAAGCAACCATATCACGCAAATTTGATACTGAATCATCTGCTAATTCGCAGTCTTCAATTTCGTCAGAAGTCGCAAAACCACCTGTCAGCTGATAGGTTTCAACAAACTGCCAAAGAGTCAGCGCCTTTTTGAAGTTCGGCTCTTTTAGAATAACATTCGTTCTTGTGATTGGCGGACGCACGGGAGCGCAACTTCTCATCGCTTTTGCAAATGTTGATGACAAAAAGTCGGTGATAATTCGATCGATTTTGGCAACACGCTCGACCTTTGTAAGAGTCTCAGGGTCAAGTTGCATAACCTCGTCGAAGCTTAGCTGCGCCATATATTCAGTGCGATAACTAATTTTTTTGGATGGAAGATTGAATCTGCTTTCCACATCAAGTTGCAAGACCTCTTGCGTGGCAGATGCTTTTTTGATTTTGTCATAACGCATTGTGACAAAGTCTTTTAGTTTCAAAAGCAGGGTATAAAGAAAACGGTTTTCGTAAATTTCATACGATTCCTCTTTGGTGATGTTGAGAATTTTAGACGGCGTAACTGTGCCGTCTTTATCAACCTTAGAAATCATATTTGTATGCTGCGCCAAGTGTTTGATAGATTCTGTAGAAATACTTCGAGCTAGCGAAACATCCACAATATCTTCT
The DNA here is from genome assembly GCA_028710495.1 of Clostridia bacterium. GTDB lineage: Bacteria > Bacillota > Clostridia > Christensenellales > CAG-917 > STD2-102. The sequence goes on along the minus strand of JAQUST010000010.1, from coordinate 40,081 downwards.
TCCTGAACGATAAATTTTCTCGGATTTCGAACAATATTATCAAGACAAGGCAAACTTTCTTCAATGGTATCTATCCAGTCAATAGAAATGTCCTGAATAAGTCTTTTTTTGAACATCTTAATGTTCGACGCGCCTGATTCAACCTTATTTTTGTATTGGGCATAAAACGCCTCGTCAGAGAGGACGGAAACAATTTTCTTCGCATATTGGAGATATTGGTCCCTCGTATTGCCCATTTCATCATTCACGCAAAACTGCGCGTCCTTTTTCTCAAAACCAACTAAAGCGATTAGTTTGGCGGATTTTTGCAACTTTTTGAAGTATTACAAAAGCAACAACCGCAACAAAAAATATATAGGATGAAATTGCACCGAGTTTTTAATTTCGCAAATATGTACAATACAAAACATAAACGAATAAAACTTTCGCAAGTCTTTGGCAATTCCATCTGTAAGACTTTTAGAAGAGTTTCTTCAATCTATTCATATAATCTTTGCACTCTGTCATATTCTCTTCGCCAAACTGCTCAGACAGGTAAAGAATAAGACCGTCAATTTCATCACGAATGTACGCTAAGTTCAAGGATTCAAATTTACGCAAAATTTTGTTACAAAGAACATAATCAAGTCCATCAAGTTCTGTTCCGCCGCAAGCTATGTAACAAGGAACAAACTCTTTTAATTGCTTCACAATACGGTTACCAAACGCAAGGCGGAAATGTTTGATAACATAGTTGTCCAATTCATCGATTTTTCTGAGATTTTCAGGAGCTACCTGATTGTTTTGCATCGCAGATTTGAACATTGCTTCCAAATGGTCGAAGCTGATGAAAAGGTTCTCAGTGTACGGCGCTTCAAACGAAACACCCTTGCTATTGATGTTGATAGGAATAGCACGGTCATAAACCTTATCTGAAATAGCGAATGTCGAGTCATCGTTGTTAGCTGTTCCGATAAACCACATATTTGCAGGAAGAACAAATCTGCCTTTTTCGATATGCTTTGGATCGCTTGGCCAACCGGATGGAACCAAGTCAATAACCCACTCATCTCGTGATGGCATTTCCAAAATTGACAACATTTCAGCAAAATAGTACTCAACACGCGCGATGTTCATTTCGTCGAGAATTGTCAAGTAAATATTTCTATTCCAAGTTGCTTCATACATTTTCTTCAAAACTTGCGTTTCATTGAAACGCTTTGTAAATTCGTTGAAATACCCGAACAATTCTGTTCTATCACGCCATGACGGCTGAACTGAAGCAATTGTCGCGGGGTTTTGAAGGAAAATACCGAATGCGTGAGGAAGAGATGTTTTACCTGTACCAGATATACCTTGCAAAATCAACAGTCTTGTGGTCGCCATACCTGCAACAAACAAACGGATAACTCTTGGCTCATAGAAAAGTTTCATTCGGTTACAAGCAAATGAACGGAACATATCACAGAAACCTTCGAGCGTGATTTCATCATCATAGACAGGGTCAACGTAGTTTTCATATAAAGCATCAATTTCAGAAAGTTTGTAAAAACGGGACTCTCCTTCCTTGACCTTTTTCTCGTCGCCTCCTTCTTCATCACCATCTTGGAATCCGATATCACTAACACGCATTCCCAAAATTCTGTCCTTTTCTGCGCTCATTCTGACAATTTGGTGCTTCAAATTGGCGCACTCCTCAACAAGGTCTTGTGGTAGCACGCTATTCCTTCTTAGTCTTATCATCTTGCGAAGCAGGAAAACGACAAACCAAATTATTGCAACCAAAATAGCAGCAATCAAAATAATGAAAATAGAAGAAACAGCCCATTCACCTGCGCCAAAACCGGCGGTGGTTGAATCAAGCGCTTCTTTGTACTCTTTATAATTGAAAATTCCGATAATGCCCCAGAATATGCGGGCAAGTCCCTGGTCATAAAATGCGCCCAAGAAGGCTGTTAGGAACTTAAATACAGCATTGATATTCATAGTAACCTCCAGCATCTATTCGATGCTTATGCGCCTTTGAGTCCATGCTTATTGCCATTTTCACGGGTTTTCCCGCTTATCTCAAAAACAGTTGTTTTTTTTCACTAGACTTATGCTTTTTGCCATTTTTGCGTAAAATTCGCCTAATGTGGTTTGTTTTACGCTTTGTCATTGTGAGTAATTTTGGGTTATGTCGCCCCGATAACGGGGCGTATTAAACTATTTATAGTCAGTCTTCTGATATCTCTTTAGGTGACTTTTTAACGAGTGCTTTCTTTGCAGGTGCTTTTTTCGCTGTGCTTTCGGCTGATACAATAGTATCTTCACTTGAAACAATGTCCAAAGCCTTTTTTTCTGGTGCTTTCTTTGCAAGCACTTTTTTCGCTGTACTTTCCGTAAATTCAGAAGTGTTTTCTTCCACTTTGGACTTTACAGTAGTTGAAGCCTTCTTTGCAGGAGTCTTTTTCACAGTGCTTACATTATTAGCTGAAGTGTCATTTTCAAGTAAAGATTCTGATGGTGGAGTTTTTGCAATATCAGCTGCTTGTGCAGCTTCTGCAGCTTGTGCAGCAGCCTTTTTTGCCTGTAAATCAAGCAACATTTGCAATTTCTCGTCATCCGAGAGTTCATCAAGCGAAACTCGCGCAGGCATTGGCATATTTGCATTTGCAATTGCAGCGGCGGTTGCTGAGGCGATAGCCTCTTCTCGAGTTTTCTTCATCTTCATCTGAACTACGGCACGAACAAAGAAGAAGACATAAATGACGAATAGTAAAATGAGTGGTGTCACAACCACAAGGAAATAGAAAGTTGCGTCTGTTTGTAATTTGGTTACTGCCTGACCAACACCGCCCAAATGGACTCCGGTGTATACGGCAACAATATCATAAGGACTTTGCGTGATGTAGTCAACATCAGGTTCACCATCTAAATTTTCATCAGGATTGTTGTCACCTCGTGTAATATACCAATAGCTACCGTAGCCATCTTCATTCACCGCATAAATTCTGTGGGTGTTATAAAAGGGTTCAGTATTGATATAAATTTTGAAAGTGACAATATCACCAACTTTTAAATCGCTTCCATCACCCTCGTACAGTTTCGTGACAATGAGGTCACCTGTCATAATTGTCGGTTCCATTGAATTAGTGAGCACAGGCATAAATGCATAGCCAAACAAACTGGCAACGCCGTCCTCTTTCTGTGTTCGTGTAATTGTCATTATGGAAACAAGCAGTGTCATAACAACTATAATGACACCAATAGTACTCGCAATAATTGAAAAAATCTTGCGAATTTTTTGCTGTTTTGGGGTCATAGGACCCTTCTCTTTTTTTGCCATAGTAAGCTCTTCCCTAAGATGGTTATTCCTCGCACCCGACTTATGCTTTTTGCCTTTTTCACGGAAGTTTTTCCGCTTGGAACGATGTGCTTGGTAAATTTTCAATCTATAAGCTATGCTTATTGCCATATTAATGCGCAAAAAAATGCGCACTTCACCCATTAGACCTATTGATACTATTATAATATATCAATTCGCGAAAGATGTCAACCTCTATTTTTCGGCACTATTTGGCAAAATAAGCCAGTCTATTACGAGTTTTAATGAAAAAACAAGTCAACTTTTTATAATTTATATAGCAGTATTTTACAATATTGACTAGTAATGGGGCTTATATTATCAAGCATCAGCGTTAGCTCTCTATCTCACTTTCACTTTTGAGCTTTTGCGTCTCTTTTTTAGCTACAATGTTTTAAACTCAGTTTTAGCGTTTATTTTTGTATTCGAAGTTTATAATTGAAATTTCTAACTGAAGTCTGTTGTTAAAGTTTGTTGTTAAAGTTTGTTGTTAAAGTTTGTAGCTGAAAATTTTAACTGAAGTTTTTAGGTGAATTTTTATAGCCGAGTTTTGTAGCCGAAGTTTGTGGCAGAAGTTTGTAGCTTAAGTTTGTTGCTGAAGTTTGTAGCCGAAGTTTGTAGCCGAAGTTTGTTGCTGAAGTTTGTAGCCGAAGTTTGTAGCCGAAGTTTGTAGCAGAAGTTTGTAGCAGAAGTTTGTGGCAGAAGTTTGTGGCAGAAGTTTGTAGCAGAAGTTTGTTGTTAAAGTTAGTAGCCGGAGTTTGTAGCTTAAGATTATAACTGAAGTTTGTTGCCGAAGTTTTTGCTAAAGTTTGTTGCTGAAGATTATAACTGAAGTTTGTAGCAGAAGTTTGTGGCAGAAGTTTGTGGCAGAAGTTTGTGGCAGAAGTTTGTAGCCGAAGTTTGTAGCTGAAGTTTGTGGCAGAAGTTTGTAGCTTAAGTTTGTTGCAGAAGTTTGTAGCTTAAGTTTGTTGCTGAAGTTTGTAGCCGAAGTTTGTAGCCGAAGTTTGTAGCTAAAATTTGTTGCTGAAGTTTGTAGCTAAAGTTTGTTGCTGAAGTTTGTAGCTTAAGTTTGTAGCTTAAGTTTGTAGCGACTCACATATTGCAATAGCAATTATTCACTTACAAATTTTACAAAAACAAAAGCGAACCAAATGGTTCGCTTTTGAATTGTTAGATTGTCAATTACTTTAAGTTGATGATTTAATATTACGCAACACGATCTGTAGTAGAACCAACAACTGGGAATCCAGTATAACTAACTCCGGAATTAAATCTTTGGAAGAAGTCGAAGGCTATGTCAACGGTGACACCTGTTCCAGCATATGTGCTGGTGCATTGATCATCTGTTCCTTCAAACCAAATAACAAGTTGATAATACTTTTCGATATTAGCAGCGGTAAATGCTCCTATTGAGTTTATCGCTTGTGACAAATTTTCATCACCTGTTAAACCAAATTCAGCAATTTGTGCAGCATTATACAAATCAATATCATTCCAAACAACGTTCTTATCAATATCAAATATATTTGCTGTGCTCCAAGTACCCGCAGTATTAATAAGTGTATTGTCTGTTATTGTGCGAGTAGATTCAAATCCTGCGCTAGTTGCAGTATTATATGCAAATCCATTTCCATCCCAATTTTGTGCAGTCATTGTTGCAGATTTTACTGGAGCTACATTGTACGATAACGTTTCTGCTTCAGCAGGATTGCTCCAACCAGTTGTATCATTTGACCTTGCAAATGGGGCATATAAATATTTAAGATCGGTATTCGCATTATAGGCATATGAATTTGAATCATATTCGTAAATTGCGATTCTTGCAGCTGCTGCCATTCCGCCTGATGCAGTGACTGACAACTTTTTAAGGAATATGTCAGCAATATTTTGACGTTCAGAATTTGCGACCATACCACGTTGAGTTTTCAAAATAAAATTCAAAGAAAAATATTCGCTGTTTGCAGATGCAGGAATAAGGTAACGAGGAGTAACGCCGCTCAATGCACTGTTGTTTGCTTCATAAGTCCAAGCAATTTGAACTTCATGTGCAACTAATGTTGTTGCATAGTAATAGATGTTGGCAGCATCAACTACAGCTACACCATCACCAACAACTTCAGTTCCAGTCAAATCATTATTCGAAAAATAAGTTGTTCCATTTGCACCAATTTCATTTGCTGCTAATTCACTGACATACACTTTTTTTGCGTAGAGAGCTGGATTACCGCCGTCAGTAACAAATGTTTGCAAAGCATCACCACTATAAACACCAGCAGTAAACCCAACAAATAGAGCATTCGTTGTTGAATCCGCAGGAATTGTTGCAGCACCATCTGCGTAATAAACCATCGTGGCATCAGCATCATAAGCAACGGCATTTGATGTATCAATGCGGATTGTGTCAAAGCCAATTGTACGAATATAAAAACCTTGACCTGCTATTAAAGCTCTTGCATCAATCGCATCACCAGTCCAAGCACCATCTGTGAATATCAAAGCTCCTGTTGTTGTTGCTAGTGTCAAACCTGTTTGGTTGCTGTAGAACTGGCCATAATTTGCTATGTAGTCAGCGCCTTGAGTGCTAGGTCCATCTGTAATAACATCCCACCAAGCAATAGTAACTTCTGTTGTCGCGTAGGCAGTTGCAGAACGTGAAGCCGCAGTGTACATATTTTGTTTCAAGCCATTACCTGTGACGCCATAAGCTGAAGCCAATGCGGTTGTAAAACTTAGCTCCGCACCGAAATCTGCAAATGATGAGTTTGTCCAAGTTTTGTTTGCACCTGTTGACAATGTCATTTCTCCTGAAGATACACCGCCGTCGTAATATGATGCAATTTGAAGACCGTCTGATGCGGCTGTTTGAACTGTCAATGCTGAAATCTTGGCGTCTGCTGAAACTGCGAACCATGCATAGGTTGCTGTTGACAGGGCGACTACCACGACCAACATCATGACGATTGTTGATATAATTAAACCTTTCTTTTTCATAAATCTCTCTCCTTCTATGATTGATATTTGGTTTTGGGCGAGGGCTTTGGCCCCCTAGCGATACTGTGCCTGTGACAAATTTTCCTAAGAATCAAGCATTTCCCCAGTCAAAAATGTCTCTGAAAACTTTTTTACAATTTGTGTTTCCACTCATTGCAGTGTCATCATTGGCCTATCATTTGCTTGCTTATGACTTTCAGCTTTTGTCCTTATTTTCGCAAATGGTTTCACAAACTTTTCACAAGATTTGCTTCCAAAAATCAGTTTGGTTTCCCTCATATGATTTTTTCAAGCAACACTGTTTCCAAGTCAATTTGCCAAATCATCAGCGTTCATAAGGTCTACAGCTTCCAACCATTTTCGCGTGCACATGCGTGCGCAACGATTGACACTATTAGACATACATATATTAACACGCGCGTCTATAAGTGTCAATACTTTTTAAAAATTTATTTTGTATAAAACTTATATTCTATATATTATTATATATATGTCTTATATATATATTTTACTACTTGCACGTGCATATGTGTACGTGCGCGAGCTATCTTTTGTTTGTTTGTGGAGTTTTCTAAGTGTTTTGAAATATCTATTTATATTTTTTGTGTGAGCTTGCCAGCGTATTTTGCATGGCTGTGAGTTATGTTTGGTACTAGGTATTGTTTGTATTTTTCTAAACTATATAATTGCGCGGATTTGTAAAGTATTATTTAGTAGACAGCATGTTTGTGTGAGCTTGTTTAAGTATTTTACTGACTTATATTGCACAAATTCGGCTTGTATTAGCTAAATATTTTTTTTATTCTTTGTTTAGCTAGTTCTCGTGTTGACTACTAGATTTTAGCATGTGCTTACTAATCTTACATTTTAAGTGATTTGTCACGAGACTCACACGCGTGTGCGTAGTATATTATATAAATTATTGTTTTAATTACGCTTGTGATATAATATGCAAAATTAAAAGTTTTGTCAACAGCGATATATTTTTATATTAGTTATCCACAATTTCAAATTTACTATTTATTTTGATTTGACTTATCCACATTTTGCAAATAGTTTTATTATTTAAAATTTAATTAATTATTTGCAAATATATTTTTCCAGCTTTTTATTATCAAATTTATCGTACAATAAATTTTGTTCTTTAGCTCGCAACATTGTGATGACTATAATTTTCTATTTTAAAATTTATAAAGCCTAAAATACATCTTTAAGCTTTTGAGCAAAACAAAAGCGAACCAGATGGTTCGCTTTTGATATTTTTTGAAAGATTAGTTTCGCCAACTAATTTTAGATGTTCATCTTGAGATAAAATCACATTTGAATTCGATTATTTCCACTGTTGATAGAAATCGAATGCGAGATCAATTGTGATACCGGTTCCTGCGAATGAACCTATGCACTCACTATCAGTTCCTTCAAACCAAATTACCAACTGATAGAACAATGTTGAGTTTGCTGTTGAGAATTCTCCGAGTGAATTAAGTGTGGTAGATGGTACTCCTTGCGCATCATCATAATCTGTTTTTGTTGGCCAATCAGCGTTTTTGTCAATCATATACATTGTTGCGGTTTGCCATTGGTCTGTAGAATATACAGGGGTTCCATCAGCAATAATATTTAAAGCATTCAAAGTTGATGTTGATGTTGCGGCATAAGAATATCCAGCATCTTCTATTACTGCATCTCCAATAATTCTATAGTTAGTTTCAGCTGTAGCCAACACATTGGTCCATGTTGCATCGTAAGCGCTTTTTGAGAATGGTATGTAGAAATACTTAAGTTGTGGTGTCGTATAATCTATGTCATAAGAATAAATCGCAATTCTTGATGCAGCTGCCATACCGCCTGACGCGGTTATTGTAAGTTTTTTGAGGAAGATATCGGCTGTGCCTTCTTTCTCAGCGCTTGCGACCATGCCACGTTGGGTCTTAAGTGCAAAATTCAAAGAAAAATATTCACTGTTTGCAGTAGCTGGCACCAAGTAATATGGGCTTGCACTTCCGTTCAATGCACCGTTGTTTGCTTCATATGTCCAATGTGTTTCTACTTCATATGTTTCAACGCTGCTTCTGACATAAATATTATTTGTGGTTGCTGTCGTGTATAAAGCAATATCATCTGCAAGTGTGACTTCTCCTCGCCAAACACCATCTGTAAAATATGTTAAATCATTTGCAGTGGTCAAGCCGGTGCTATCAGAGTAGAAAGTGTCAGCAACTGTATAAGATGCCGCATTTGCCGAAGTAACTTGAGTTGTGGGATATGCCTGCACACGGACATAAAAAGGCGTTGTTCCAGTGTTTCCTTCTGTAATAGTTGCTTCTTTAATTCCTTCGTCACCTGACCAAACACCAAGTGTAAAATAATTGCCCGCAGATGCAAAGGTTGTACCTGATGCATTTGAATAATAGACTTCGTTACCAGACATTGATAATCTGTTCGCATCATACCAAGCAGCATTAGTTGGAACTGTTAGATATGAAGTGACAGTTCTTGACGCCGCTGTGTACATATTTGCAGCAAGACCATCACCGGTTACACCATAAGCAGATGCCATTGCCGTTGTGAATGAAAGCTCAGCGCCATAACCTATTGTTGCGCCATCCCAAGCTTTTGTGGTGCTATTGTATGTCATTGAACCACTCTTTGCTGTTGCATCGTAAATTGATGCAATTTGCAAACCGTCTGATGCAGACGTTTGAACTGTCAGTGTTGAAATCTTTGCATCAGCGCTGACTGCGAACCATGCGTAGGTTGCCGTTGATAGTGCGACTGCAATGATAAGCATCATTGCGAGTGGCAAAATAAGTAAACCTTTCTTTTTCATAAATTCTCCTTTTTATGACCAATTAGGATTGGGGTGAGGGCTTTACCCTCTATGCTGTGTTGTTCTTGGCTAACCCGAGTTGATACTACTCATATTGGGCTTCACCGCTTAATTCTGATTATCGTTGTCGTTTTCCCTTCACTCACCGCACAATTGATAAGATTGCATAGCGTCTTGAATTTGTCTCAATGGCTTTCAAGTTGGTGATAAATCAACCTTCAACCGAGCGTCCGACTAGATTACATTATTATTCATATATATAATATCATCGCGCATATGTGTTGTCAATAACTTTTAATAAAATATTTATATAATATATTATATGTACTATAAAAATATAAGTATATATATAAGTGAAAATTTTAATCTAAAAATTATTTTTTGAAAAGTGAGAAACATTATTCGAAAAAAATGCCTTTCCAATATTTTGGTGCCATATCTAATTCAAACTAAAAAGTTCAAAATCACTTAAGTTCGTATTTTTTGAAAAATCTACATCAAAAACTTTTGCGAGAGATTATATACATATTTATTTTAAGCAAGCATAGAGCTGTGTGCATATAATTTACGCTTTAACTTTGAGCGGGTATAACACTCTCCTATAATTATAGCTCAAAGTTTATGCTAATTCAAGTCGCGCGCGAAAAAATTGCAAATATTTTAAGAATTTTGTGTAATTTACGTCTAAAGTTTATGCGAATTCTATGCGCGCAAGTGTATAATTATCGCGCACGAAATATTATATATTAGTTTTGATATTGATATGAGCATTTGAGCCGTTTTTTGCCAAATTTATAGAGTTGAATTACAGAAATACTGCTTATAATTTTGAATTTATTGAATATTTAATTTAATTTCATTTTATCTCTACCTCTTATCGCTACTTTGGGAATTAGTGCAAACATTGCAAAAGGCTTCCATTGGAGGGAAGCCTTTCTTTTGAATGTCTAAACTTTTCAACTATTTTTGATTTGTGGTCTAATCTTGATTTTCAATTTCATCTTGTTCTTCTGTTGCAACTTCATCATCAACCGAGAATTTAACGCCAAGCTTCAAATAGCTGTTCAGCACGCTAGAGGTGCATTCAGGGTCGCTTCCCTCAATCCATATCACCAAACTGCATCGTATCAATGCGCCGGATGCCAGAGAATAGCCTTCTGTTCTCATCGCATAGGAATCATCTAAAAACGGTGTTGTAGGGACAAGTCCAACAGGGTATTCTTCATCATCATACATAATGAAAGTTCCCGCAAAATATCCGTCCGGATAGGCTATAAATTCAATTCCGTCATTAAATCTCAATCCTGCATAATCACTTTTTTTTGCATATACCTTTTTCTCGAGCAATGCACCTGTTGTTTCATCCTGCATTGTCCACATAATTCTAATAGCTTCGTCAAGACCGTTGATTTGATGTTCCAACTCAATTGCCGAAGTAAAAGTATAATCAAGTTCGCAAGTATTTTTGACAAAAAAAGTAACGCCGATATAAGCATCTTCCACGCTGAAGTTTCCGATAGTCGAAAGAGCTGTGTCCCAGGAAGGCACGGTTTGAACTCCGTGCGAATCTGCGACATGACTGTCATAAGAAATATTCCACATTGCATCAGGACCTTTGACATCAAGATATGGCATCCAGTTTTCACGGTCAATCGAAATCCCGATTGATTTGTCATTTGCATATGTTGCCGAAATTCTAATGCTGTTTTCCTGAACAAGCAAAAGGATGATGTATGCCGAAGATGTTATCATCAAAGACATAATCATAATCGCAAGCACAATCCTACGCATTCTTCTGCGGTTGATTTCGCGCTTAACCTTTTTATTTGCTACAATGGATGCTTCCCACGCCTTATGCTCTTGAGCTTTGGACTTTATCAACTCTTTCTGAGCTTTTTGCTCTTCCTTAGTCAATTTGGGGGGCTTCACCTTTGGAGCCTTTTCTTGTTGTGGTAACTTATCTTTTGCCATTTCCTTTCCATTTGCCTTTCGGCTTATTTCTCAATCATAGACTGCTTACAAAAAATTCGGCAGTTCAAACAATATTAAATTTTATGCTTTCTCTAAATTAAAGATACCCAATCGCCTTTTTCATCGAAATATCCAAACGGTATCCACTTCTGCTGTTTCTCATCATAGTAGCCATTGTCAAGCCACTGCCCGTCAGCTCCATAAAATCCGTAATCTATCCAGCGACCTTCTTCGTCAAAATATCCGTTGTATACATTTCCATCAGCATCAACCCATTGACCTTCTTCGTTGTAGCTTCCTTGTGGCATTTCTCCCGTTAGGTCGTACATCTCGGTATTGTCAGTTTCATCGTCTTCCACTTCATTTTCAAGTTGTTCATCTGGCTGCGCTTTAACACTTTCGTTTTCTGCTTTTATCTTGTCTTCATCAGTTAATTCATCTTCAGGAGAAAACTCTTCAAACTCAAACACCGTGCCGTCTTCACCTGTCATTGAAATAATATCAGATGATGATTTTTCGCCATTTTTTGAAGTTGTTTCGACTTCATTTGTGTTGGTCAATTCAAGATTTTCTGCAACCAATTCGATTTCTTGATTTTCAATATCTGTATTATCGTTTCCGTTTAGATTTATTCCGTTATCATCTGCATCGGAATTGCGCATCGGAGTGTTTCCTGAAAGTCCTGTTAAACCCCATCCGCCAAGCGCTTCCAATTTGGCTTTTTCTTGTGCCGCTTTTCTTTCAGCCAGCTTTTTCTTCTCTGCCAAAGCTTTCTTGTCGACTTGAGTTTGTGCCGCCTTTTTTGCCATAAGTCTTTGCTGCTCCAAACGAGCTTGATATGGAGACTTGTAGCCCGCTGGTTTTGATGGTGCATTGGCAGTGAGTTTGCCAGCCGTTCCCATTTCCGTCATTGCCTTTGCGGCATCAATTCTTGAGCGGGTTTCAGCAAGAGCCGCCTTGCGTTCATCGACCTTCTTTTCTGCCTCAATTTTCTTGCGCCATTCGGCAATTTCTTCTTCTGTCAATTCAGGCAATTTTAGCATTTCTCTGGACACCCATTTATTGAGTTTGCAGATAGTTTTGCCTGTCACATATTTTGCGCCACTTTCCTTAAAGCGCTTAAGTTGAGGAGGCGTGTCAACGCCCTCAACGATAAAATCAATTTTGTTAGATTTGCAAAATCGGATCAGCATTTGCAGCAGCTTCTTCTTTGGAGCAGTAGAATCGAAGTAACTCGCCTCAACTCTAATCTGATTGAAATTGTATTCTGCAAAAATATCTAGCGAATTAAACTCAGCTCCAAATCCGCTTATGCCTATTTTGTATCCCATTCTGCGAAGACGTTCAACTCTCTTCTTTGCCTCGGCAATATCACCATCTTTGACAAGTGAGGACGAATTGAAAGTCAAAACCAAATCCCCTTTTTTGAAACCGCTCTCATGAAGTGTATCTTGCAAAATAGAAAAATCTTTTTCATTTTGCAAAAATCGCGTTGTCAATGGAATGTTGTAGCACACATTTGGAATAAAATTTGTATCGCGCATAAACTTTTTGAATTCTTTCAGTTCAACAAGCGAAATAAGATTTAGTTCATTTATTCGTATCGAGCTTTCCGCTATAAAAAAATAATTGACAACATTCATGCGTCCGAGATAAATATCATTCAAGACTTGGAAGGCATCAACAAATGCAACTTTGCCAGACTTTGCATCCGCTACGGCTCTGAAGTAAAAATCGATTGGGCGTCTGCCTTGTCTTTTCTCTGCCAAAGTCAATGTCATTTGCTAAACCTCCTTGTAGTATTGGCGAACTATAATTAATCCAGCTTCTAGTTTTATCTTTTATGCAGTTTCTAGTTTTGTGTATATATACTTTTTTAGTTTCTTCGCTTGCACGCTTTCCTAGTTTCTGCGTTTGCATGCTGTTATTAGTTTTGTGCATATACTAGGTTTCTAGTTTTAGTGCTTTGCGTAGTTTCTAGTTTTAGAAATTGTAAACTTTCTTGTTTTGTGTATATACGCTGTTTCTAGTTTTGTGCATTTAAGTTTGTAGTTTTAGCGCTTTATGAGTATCTAGTTTCATGTCAGCATGTGGCTTCTATTTTTTGTATTTGTATCTCTTTCTAGTTTTGCCCAACCGCTCTTTTGTCTTCAAAACTTGTTACAAGCTATAACACGCGTATTATGTCTAGACGCACACTGATATTATATCATTAAGGGGATTTGTTTGCAAGAAATTTTTGTAACAAAAGCTCCTTAATTCAATATATCTGAAAACCTTGCAGAATACGGCAAAGCGTTCTGTTATTACAATCATTCTATATGTCAAAGTATTATAAATATGTCGCAACATTTAACTGTGGCAAAGCATTCCGAATTTAAAGTTATATAGATGCGGCAAAGCATTTCGAATATGTCGAAGCATTTAGCTGTGGTATACAGTCTGTGATGAAAAAAATAATACATTCAATTATTTCGGCTGTTTCTCGTCAAAAAATATTTCTGATACTATTGATGCACATTTTGATAGAATTGAATGTATAGGAATGTTTTACATAACAATGGGTATAAAGTGATTATTTTGATACTTAAAGTGCTTGTTCGCGCAATTTAATTCGTTTTTACACACTAAAATCATTAAAAAGACACTTTTTATGCTGTTTTTATGTAAACTTGTTTACTGTTTAATAAACAAGTTTACTTATTAACTAATAATCACATAAGTTTGGCTTCTATAAACAAAAGCGGAACGCATAATGCGTTCCGCAATTTGGTGCCGAGAATCGGGGTCGAACCGATACGAAGTTTCCTTCGAGGGATTTTAAGTCCCTTGCGTCTGCCTATTCCGCCATCCCGGCAAACTATATAAGGACGATATAGATGCCCTTTGTATTGTGTTTGCAAAAAGGCGGTTTCCCGCCTTCTTGCTGTGTGTGGTGTTCCCACACGCTTTGGAGGCACCACCCAGATTTGAACTGGGGGTAAAGGCTTTGCAGGCCCGCGCCTTACCACTTGGCTATGGTGCCATCCGCTTTCGCGGTTTTGCTAGGACTTTCATCCTAGCGTGCTGCGTCCCATATTCTAGCCACATTAACTACAGCTTTTATAATATATCAAACTAGAAGCGAAAATGCAACTGATTTTTTGTATATTTTATGCTTTTGTAATTGCGAGTGCTTCAGCTAGCGATATATCGCCGTCGAGAAGAGCTTTGCCGACCACTGCGCCGTAAATTCCTGCTTCGCAAAGTGCCTTCACATCTTCAATACATTTTATTCCACCACTAGCAATAACATTGAGTCCACTTTTGTCCTGAAGTCGTTTTGTCTCAGCAATGTTGATGCCGTTGAGTGTTCCGACTCTATCAATGTCCGTGTAAAGAATTTTATTGCATCCGAGGTTTCTAGCCAAAGTTGCAATTTGTAATGGAGTAGTATCTTTCTCCTCCAGCCAACCCTTTATAGCTACCTTACCATTTTTGCTGTCGCAGGCAACAACTATTCTGTCAGCGCCAAAAAGACGAATGGCGGCTTCCAAAAAGTCAGGAGCTAGTATTGCGGCTGTGCCGAGTACAACTCTGTCTGCTCCAAGTTCGTTTATGTAATAATCGATTTTATCAAGACTTCGTATGCCTCCCCCTATTTGAAATGGTATGCGCAAAATATCTGAAATGTTCTTCAAAACCAATAAATTCATTGAAAATCCATCAAACGCAGCATTAAGGTCAATAATATGGAACGCCTCAGCGCCCTCATTTTGCCATTTCTCTGCCAATAATAATGGAGACCCACAATTTCTAGCAGTATCTTTTACTCCGAAATCAAGACTAACAGCATTTCCATCAAGAATATTTAAAACGGGAAATAGTATCATTTTTGTGCTCCTTATGCTTTACTTATTATTTTTCTCGCGTACGCGTAATGTACGCACGCACGATATTTAACTAAAAATATTTTAATATACACATCTCTTATATATTTTCTTAATTTATTATTTATAAAAAAATGTATATATTATTAAGGTTTATCAAGGACTCTAAAGTTTGTTAGAGATAAAAAGGAATTTCACCTTCATGATGTTCTCTCAACCAAATTTTGTGCAAATTTTTTCAAAGCATTATTTTTCATTTCAAATTTTGAAATTGAAGAAATTGCATTTTGCGTAAATTTTTCTGCCAACTTTTTGGAATCACTTTCACCAATCATTTTCACGATTGAATTCTCTTGTTTATCAGAATCAAGCAAATCATCAACAATTTGGAAAGTAGCACCCAAATTATCTGCATAAATTTCAAGTGCCTCGAGCTCTTTTGCAGTTGAATTCAACAAAATTGCTCCTGAAAGGATTGAAGCCTTGAACAAACATCCAGTTTTATAACGATTTACGGTCAAAATATCTTCAGCAGACTCAATTTCTCCATTTAAATCAAGACATTGACCTTTTACCATACCGAAAATACCTGCATTTTTAGCGATTTCGCTTGCAGCCGACAACACTTTGGAGCTTGAAACACGCTCTACGAGTTCAAAAAGTCGCTCATATGCAAGATTAAGAAGCGCATCCCCGGCTAAAATTGCGATATCTTCTCCAAATTCACGATGAACTGTTGGTCTGCCACGGCGAAAATCATCATTATCCATTGCTGGCAAGTCATCGTGAACTAACGAATAAGTATGCACAAGCTCAACGGAAATAGCCAAATCAAGAACATTTTCAAGTTCCGTTTTGTTGAGTTCTGCACCTTTTGCAAACTCAGCTCCCAATCTGACACACTGCGGACGCAAGCGTTTTCCGCCCGACATAGCAGCATAACGGATTGCATCTGAAAGTGGCGAAATATCGCCAATAATTTCATTTGACAATGCAAGTTGAAGCTTATTTTCAAATTTTGACTTAAATTCTTCGCTGTTCATTTTCAACCTTTATGCAAATTTGCACACTTTAATCAATTTTTAGTTCTTGCGTTAGATTGTTCATTTCATCAGTGAGCAACAAAATCTTACCTCTTTGCAACTTCAAATCCGCAATGCAAGCTTTAGAAAGTTCAATACCTTTTTGAAATAACTCAATCGCTTCATCCAAAGAAGCATCAGATTCGAGTTTTTTTACAATAGTTTCAAGTTCATTTAAGCTCTTTTCAAAGTTCATTCTTTACCCTCCGTCTTCTCAATTTTTTCAATTTTTGAAGTAAATTTTCCATCAAATCCAGTTGTTTCGATATTATCTCCAATGCTCAAATCATCAACGCTTTTGAGTGATTTTCCATCTTTAGCCACTCTAAAATAGCCTCTACTAAGTGTTTTCAAAGGACTCAAATTGTCCAAATGTAAGAGCAAATTTGTTGCCAAATTTTCTTTTTTTTCGGTCAATCTTTTCACCGTAACAATCAATTTTTCATTGACTGAGACCAATCTCATTTGCTTGTTCGCATAAAATTTTGTTGCTAAATTTTGCAATTTACCGCCCAAAATTTGCACATTCATTATTCTATTTTTAAGTTTATTTTGGGATAAATTTGCGATTTTTGAGGCCTTAAAACTGACTTCATCAAGCAACGCAAAATAGTCAAATGCGACAAGTTCTGCAGCCGCCGTAGGTGTCGCCGCACGTGCATCTGCGACAAAATCACAGAGCGAAAAATCAGTTTCGTGACCAACTGCAGACACTACAGGTGTGCTCAAAGCATAGACAGTGCGAGCCAATTCTTCATCAAAAAATGGTGCTAAATCTTCAAGCGAGCCGCCACCTCTTGCAATCACAATGACATCATAATCGAGCTTGTCAATCGCAAAAAGTGCCCGCGATATTTCTTTCGCTGCACTCTCACCTTGCACCCTGACATCTTTCACAACGATGTCAATCATAGGATTTTTTCTTCGTACCGTGGTCACAATATCACGAATTACTGCTCCAGTTTTGCTTGTGACAACCAATATATTTTTGCAATATTTAGGAATTTGTTTTTTATGCTCTTCCGAAAATAGACCTTCAGATTGCAATTTCGCTTTAAGTTTTTCAAATTCTAAGGCAAGTAAACCCATACCTAAAGGGCGGATTTCAACCACTTGAAACGATAACCTGCCACCTTTTACATAATAGTCAACACCGCCGCGCAAAATAACGCTTTCTCCGTCCTTAGGTTTGTATGTTCTGGAGCAATTAAAGCACACGCAGGACAGTTGTGAGGACTTGTCCTTGAGTGTAAAGTAAGCGTGAGCTCCGGAAACTTTCCAGCCCGAAATCTCACCAAAAATCTCAAGATTTTTGAGTATCCCTGAATCAAAGCAGTCTTTGATAGTTAAATTTAGTTCAGTTACTGAAATGTACGAGTGCTCATTCATTTTTCAACCAATTTGATAGTTTAACACATCATTTCGTGCAATAAACTATCGATTTGACACAAATTTGAGCGTTTTGTTAAAAGCTTTCATTTTATCAAATAAGATTATTTTAAGCTATTTTTTGCCGAAATTACTGTATTATTGAGTAGCATTGCGATAGTCATCGGACCAACTCCACCAGGTACTGGCGTGATAAGTTTTGCCTTCTCTTTTACTGCTTCAAAATCTACGTCACCAACCAATTTGCCATCGACACGGTTGATTCCTACATCTATCACAATTGCGCCCTCTTTCACCATATCAGCACCCACAAAATTAGCCTTTCCTATGGCTGCAATCAGTATATCTGCCCGACTTGCTTTCTCGGCAAGGTTTTGAGTTTTTGAGTGGCAAATTGTTACAGTCGCATTTTCTCTCAGTAAGAGCGCTAAGAGCGGCTTGCCGACGATATTGCTTCTTCCAATAATTACTGCGTCTTTGCCGCTGATGGTCTCTCCTGTTGATTTGATTAGCTCAAGCACGCCCAATGGAGTGCACGAAACAAAACCTTCACGACCGAGCAAAAGTTGACCAACGCTGTAGGCAGAAAAACCATCAACATCCTTTTCATCCGAAATTTCTTTCAAAACTCTTGTTTCGTCGAGACCTTTTGGCAAAGGAAGCTGAACCAATATACCATGTACTGTTTTATCATCATTAAGTTTTTTGATTGTAGTAATGATTTCTTCTTCAGTCACGTCATTGTCAAAATAGAAAGATAATGAAATAATCCCCGTTTCTTCGGCTGAGCGTATCTTGTTTTTCACATAAACTTGGCTAGCGGGATCAGCTCCTGCCAAAATAACAGCAAGACAAGGCTTTACGCCTTGTTCTTTCAATTTTTCAACTTCCGCTTTCAGATTTTGTTTGACCTGAATAGACAACGCTTTTCCATCGATAATTTTAGCACTCATTTGTTATCTCCATTTTTTTCATTTAATATGCTGGCAAGGATGCCATTGACAAACTTGAATGATTTTTCTGTACCATAACTTTTAGCAAGCATAACAGCTTCATTGATTGCAACAAGCTCCGGAATTTTATTGCAATATATCAACTCATATGAGCCCAACAACAAAACTGCAAGGTCGGGTCTGTATATTCGTGAAAGTGCAAAACCGTTGCTATGTTTTTCAATGATTGCACAAAGCTCATCATAGTGTTCCGTGATGCCCGTGTATGATGATTTTATGTAATTCTGATCATCTTCATCTAAAGAACTGTCCAAAAGAAAAAGGTCAAGCGTATCATCATTTTTGACCCCATAAAAAGTGTATTCAAAAACCAACTTAAAAACTGTTTCGCGCGCCGTTCTTCTGCTCATATATACTCCAATAAAAAAACCGCTTGCTAGTGAACATGCGGAAAAATAATGCTGACTATTTGTACATTCACTGAATGTACTTTGTATTTTGTAGATTCTTCAACTTCGGCCTTCACTTTCTCTTGTACTCGAGAAATAATGTCGGGAGCATTGTTGCCGTGATTCACATTGACAAACAAATCAATCGTAACTTTTTCGGATGGAAGAAAGTAAACGCTAACTCCACCACCGCGAATGCTTTTTTTGGCCTTACTATTCGACCCTAAAACTTCAACTCCTTCAATTGTTGATGCTGCATCAACTGCGAGTGACATAATGACGTCGGAATATACCGACATTTTCTCAGCTGGATTCTTCGACATAGCGACCTCCGTTTGCAATATTATAGCATATAGTTTTATAATATACAAACAAATTGATTCAATTCTTATTCCTTCAAAACAATAACGAACACAAATTTTGTGTTCGTTATTGACCATTCCTTTTCATCTAAAAGAAAACGGCGCACTTCGCGCCGCAATCTTTTTAGTTGTAGGGTATTATTCTTACATTAGATGCTGTATATGATGTCTCCGAAGTTATAATGTCATATATTTGTGCAGCCTGTTCTGGAGTGAGTTCTGCGGTATTGACAACCACATTGACATTTGAACTCGTCATAGTAACCACTGCATCCGGGAATCCCTTTGCTTTGACAAGTCCTTCCAAAACCAATTCGTTTTCCATCCGCTGAGTAATCTCAATTTTTTGTGTTTCAGCAGCTGTTTTTGCGGTTTCAGATGAGTTTTCAGAAGCTAGAATTGCATCTAGATACAAAAATTCCTCTTCGCGCGTCGCCGACCGATCTGTGCGGTAAGCCGAGAAGAATGTTTCAATCGTGGCTTCACCTGACACTTCTCTGTCTGTTAAAAGATTATTGTTGAGCGCCCAGTTGAGTACACCCGTTGCAACGAGAAGTAACACCATAGCCACCAAAACCAAAACCTTTTTTTTGTTTATCTTCATTTTCATAACACCCTCCTTGAACTGTGTTTGTTCCTTTTGATTTTACTTGTCCAAATGTAATTTGGCTTTTTCTTTTGAGAACTCATACAAATCTAATCTTCGTAGCATTTGGTATTCTTCTCATCAACAAAACAATTCTTGTTTTCATCTCTGGCAGATTGCTTTTATAGTTTTATAAAAATTATTGCGTATTTTATTCTTACATTTATTTTTTAGTAAAAACATCAACAAGTTTTGCATCAATACTTAGCGCGGTTTCAACAGCCTGCATCAATTCCAGTCTCACGCCTATATCATCTGCGCCACTAGCGACCACGATAACACCGCTAATCTTCTTTGAGTCTCCGCCCAGGACTTCATCACAATACGT
Source organism: Clostridia bacterium (assembly GCA_028710495.1). Lineage (GTDB taxonomy): Bacteria > Bacillota > Clostridia > Christensenellales > CAG-917 > STD2-102. The sequence continues at coordinate 19,886 of JAQUST010000010.1, read as the reverse complement.
CACCATGACGCTTACATTCCCCGCTCCGTCAATCTGTGAGAGTATGCTCGCTAGTCTTGACTCAATATCTGTTGCGCTTTCGCTGCTTGTCGTACTTGCGGTTGTATCGCTTATGTTTGAGTTCGCATTGCTAACCACCGAATAAAGTAGTAGTGCTATCGCTAATATAAATACGCAAGCAATGAATTCAATATTCTTCACTTTTTTAAGTTTCTTCAAAACTGCATTGTTTTTTAGTTTTGAGAAAGCACCAATTTTGCGTTTATCCTCAATTTCCATAGTTACCCCCACACTACATCAACCGCGTCCTCTTCAATCTCAAACAGCCTTGAGGCGAGAGTTTTTATACTTGCAATAAATATATTCATATCAGCTTCATTGAGAACTTCCTGTGACAAAACAATTTGAACATTGTCAATTTTCGACATAGATATAATTTCTGAATTGTTTTGCGAATCTTGATTTGTCGATGAAGTTAAGATTGTTACTTCCGCTTCATAGCCACTTGTCAAAAGCAAATTTTCCAAGGTATTCTCTTTGTTCTCAATTTTCATTTCCTCTACAGCCAACAAATAGTCTTTGTCCGTTTCGTAAGATGATTGCGTAAAAGAAAAATCAATATTTTTTCCGACAAGTTTTGGAAGCGGAGAAATAATAACAAAAATAACAAGCAGTGCGAACACACCCTTGATATATTTGTTTGTCTGTCCTTCGGGAACAATTAAATCAAGCAGAACTCCGAGACAAACAACTCCGACAATACTGAGCACCCAACTAGACATTTTCTCACCTCCTCTTTTTAGTTTGTTTTCTGCTTCTTTGTTTTTCTGCTTCTCTGCTTATCTGTTTATTCGTTGTAAATCCTTGGTCGCGCGCTGCCGTGTGTTTTAAGTCGTACGGCGCTGCCGCACCCGACTATTATGAAATTATTTTTGTGAACGTCGAATCACACAGCGGATATTTTCATAATTAGTTGACAATTATTGAATTATTACATACACTATTATTAACTTATGCCTTGCGGGTAACTCGACAGGCTCGGCGCGGACAACTGTTCGCGCCGTTTTGTTTCTTACTGCCTTTCTGCTTTTCCACTTCTCTGCTTCTTTGTTTTTCTGCTTCTCTGCTTTTCCGCTTTTCCGCTTCTCTGCTTCTCTGCTTTTCCGCTTTTCCGCTTCTCTGCTTTTCCGCTTCTCTGCATTTCTACATTTCTTCATTTCCTATTTTTTACTTCTTTGCCTTGTTTTTTCAAATCTTATTTTATGTTCGCATTTTTCTCTATACATCAATAATTCAACAAAACCGATTTTGAATTTTACAATCCCATATTACAGCTGCTAAGAATCAACAACAATATCACAAAGAACATAAATCCAACGCCCGCAAGAGCCGCAATGAGTAGCGACATATTTTTCGACAGCGAATGCATTAAAGATGTAACACGCTCATTTCCTAGCGGTTCGACAATGGCGCTTGTAAGCTTCAAGCACAGCACAAACACAACAGTCTTGAGAATAGGGAAAAGAACTATTGACAGCAGTGTCACGACTGCAACCAATCCAACTGAGTTTTTGACAAGCACAAGGCTTGCCGCCACAAGGTCAAAACCGTCGGACAAATAGCCACCCAATATTGGCACATAACTTGACAGCGCAAACTTCGCCGCTGAAAATCCTATTCCGTCATAAGTCGACGCCACAATTCCCTGAGTTGTGACAAAAGCCATAAACAGTCCGAACACAATTCCTAATAGCCATCCCGCCCCGCTTTTGAAAAGTTTTGTCAATTTGTCAAGCTTTACATTTTTTGAAATATTGCCTACTACAGAAAAAACTATTGTCGCAATAAAAGCAGGCATAATTACGACATTTATTATTTGAATAATTATGTTGGAGAAACCTGCCATGAGAGGAGCATAAATTGCGGCAGAAGAAACGCCTCCGACAGCGGATAAAAGTGTAAGCAAAATCGGAAAAATTATTTCCGCAAACTGTGTCATATTCTGGACAGTTTTAGTGGTCGAAATGATTATATTCGTGATGCCAACAAGCAACATAACTATGATAGCCGAGTAACACACAAAATGAATAATTTCACCTGTTGACTGCTTCTTAAATCCCGAAGTCATTCCCGACAAAATTGACTGCAAAATCACAATTATTATAATGCTTAAAAACATTGGGATAAAGCCTAAAAAATACGTTGCAAAACACTCCCAAATCAAACTTAAAAAAGTACCAAAAAAATCGCTATTTTCACCGCTCGCAATTTTTATTAAAATTTCTTTTACACTAGAAAAACTTAATGCTCTTTGTTGTTCTTCTAATAGGCTTTTCAAAAAGCGGTCAAAAGAATCTGTATCAAGATTTGAAATACCATTTTCAACTGATTCTCCGAGCTGTTCTTCTGTGCTTTCTGCACTCGCTACAGTGTTGGATTTTGCAGAAAAATCAACGGCAAAAAATGTCATTGTCAATACCAAAAAAACTAAAGCAATTTCAAAAAAACCAAAAAATATTTTTTGATGCTTTTTTCTACAACGCATATTAAATAAAGGCTGTAGGAATTTATTTTGCTTTTTTGACGCTATTTTTTTCATCAATTCACCAACGCAAGTAAACTCGAAACAGCTTCAAGCAGTGTTGTGACGATGCTTATGCTCATCAAAAATATGGTTAATTTCCCGCCAATTTGCAGCTTTTGCGCGATAGATGCGCAACCTGCGTCCTCACATATACTAGCTGAGTACTCAGTGAGATAACCAATGCCAATGATCTTCAGAACCGCCGAAAACATCTCCATTGACAAACCACTCTTTTCGACAATCTGGTCAAAAGCAAGCACTGCACTACTCAAAGAGTTGACCAAAATAATGACAATGACCACTCCCGTACCAATAGCTGCAAGTGCTGCAAATTCTGGTTTGGCAGTGCGCAAAAGTGTCACCAAAAGTGCACCTATTATTCCGATTGATATCAATTTGAATATCATCAGTACAATGAAAAAATCGACTTTATTGTGTCGAACAAACCGCCAAGCATGTCAATAATCAGGAGAATAACAATGATAAGCCCTGCAAGAGTCGCAAAGGTGGCGATTTCTTCTTTGTCGCTTTTTTTCAAAATAAGCGCAACTATAGCGGTCAAGATTCCAATCCCCGCAATTTTGAAAATTATGCTTATGTTCATCAACACCTCCTTTACAAACGCCAGGCTTTAAGTATTGCTGTCATTTTTTTGTTCAGCAATTTTATACTCAGTTCTAAGTTTTTAATTTTCCATTAGATATCAATTTAGCCAATAACACATCTTTTGACTACATCACAACGACCATCAATGCAATTCCAAGCAGTACGCACAACTTAAAGTACATTCCGCCAAGACGTTTGCTTTCTTCCGCCGTCTTTTTTTCCAACTCAGAAAACTTTGCTTCAAAATTTGCCAGCTCTCCAAGTTGCTCTTTCATCGGGAGCTTGCCAAGTGAACGCAAGAATTTGGCAAGCTCATTTTTCTCCTTTATATTGAGCGGAGACAGTTCAAGGGTTTCCGCATAATTGTTATCAATTTTTCCGTGGTCGAGGTCATCGCTATATTTTTTCAAAGCATTCACTGTTATTCCTTTCCTGCCCTCTGCGAATTCGTTTATAACAGCTTTCAAAGGTGTCTTCAAAAATGATATCTCATTTTTCAAAAGCACAATAAATCCGCAAATTTCAAAGTAAATTTCGTGGCGCTGTCGATAGTGTCGGCGGACAGCAATACCTATAAGTGATGAACCAACCGCAAGCAGTCCGCCTGCCAAAAGACTAATCATCTTTCACCTCAAAATTGCTTTTCATCATTTCACTATGTGTTGTCCTGCCATTCATTTTCAATGTTGTAAGTTCATCATCTGAAAACAGTATTTGCTTGATTGTTCCGACAGGGTTTTTGCCAAGCACTACATAGCAATCAAAAACTTCAAGCAGAGGCGCAAATACAACACTTTTTTTCAATGCTTCGATGTCCCTTGCGTGAACCGATGCAAGCACCCCTACGCCACTGCGCACAATATCTAAAACAGCGCGCACTTCCGCCTCACGAAACAGTTCATCAGTTACAATAAGCTCCGGACTCATCGCACGGATTGTATTTTCGTATGCAACCGTCTTGCTTACTCCCGAGACCACATCACAATCTCCTATATCAAGAGTAGCGCAACCGTCCATTGATGCCGCAATCTCAAATCTTTCATCAATTATGAGTGTGTTGCACTCTGCAGAAAACAATCTTGCAAGCTCTCGAAGCATTGTTGTTTTGCCGCACGCAGGCGGAGATACGATAAGCGCACTTTTTGAATCCCGTTTCTTAAGCATCGAGAAAACCTTGTCTGCACAACCCTTGACTTCGTGAGGAAGTCTTAGAATTAAATAATTTATTGATTTGAGCGCAAGCACATCACCTTTTTCAACAACGCCGTCTCCGCATGCTCCAATCCTCACACCACCTTCATAATGCAAGAAACCACGCACCAAGTCATCATTTACAGCGTAAACAGAATGCCCGCTTGCAACAGCAAGAGCAAATTCGATATCTGCTTTTGTAGCTTTGCAAGGGAGTCCGCTGTCCAGATAAACAACTCCGCGTTTATTTGTTGTCTCAACCACAACAGGTCGTCCAACTCTAAGTCGGATTTCAGTTAATGATGAAAGTTGATATTCCCTTTTTATTGCAGATAGCAACCCTTTTTTCAATAGTGCTTCAAACATACTAAAAGGTATGAAAAAACGCTTCACTATATCGCGAAGCGTCAAATTCTTACAAAATATTCTTTAATTCCTTATCACAAAATATTGTGATTATGCTTTATCACAAATGATTTAGCAATCGTGCATACTCAACTAATTAACTCTAGACATATATTCTCCAGTGCGGGTATCAATACGGATTGTTTCGCCTTGATTGATGAAGAACGGCACTTGCACAACATATCCAGTTTCAAGTGTAGCTGGTTTTGTACCTTGTGTTGCTGTGTCACCTCGAACGCCTGGTTCGCAGAATGTGATTAGCAATTCGACAAAGTTTGGTGGTTCAACTGAGAAAGGTGCGCCATTGAAGAATTTCATAGTGACTTGCATATTCTCTTTTACAAAGTTCAATGCATTTTCAACCTGTACTTTGTTGAGTGGGATTTGTTCATAGGATTCAACATCCATAAAATAATACAATTCACCATCAGAGTAAAGATATTCCATTGTGCGTGTGTCGATACGAGCCAGTTCAAACTTTTCAGTTGGGTTGAAGGTTTTTTCCAACACTGAACCGTTCACGACATTTCTCATTTTTGTTCTTACGAAAGCAGCGCCTTTGCCAGGTTTAACATGTTGGAAATCAATAATAACCATAATGTTGTTGTCCATTTGGAATGTTACGCCTTTTCTAAATTCGCCTGCTGATATTTGAGCCATATTGTTCCTTTTGTCCTCGATATTCTGAAGACAAGTCCTCCTGTATAGATTCTAAATTTATTTCTTATGTTTTATTTCAATATGATAAGTTCGCGAGTATGTCTTGAGAGCGGTTCGCTCTCCCCAACTATCATCATATCTTCAATTCTCACTCCGCCCAAATCTTTGATATAAATTCCGGGTTCGATGGTGACAACCATTCCGTTTTCCAAAACCTCTTCACTTTTCGTATTGAGAGTTGGAGCTTCGTGAATCAAAAGTCCAACGCCGTGACCAGTTCCGTGAATAAAAGCTTCGCCATATCCTTTTTCTGCAATATAGTCTCTACATTCCTTATCAATGTCAAAGCATCTTATTCCAGCTTTGACAGCTTTAAGTCCTGCAGCATGTGAGCCCTTGACTGTTTCATATATTTCAAGCATTTTAGCACTTGGATTGCCAAGCGCAAAAGTCCTTGTGAAATCCGAACAATAATTATCAAGTATCGCGCCCATATCAATGGTGACCATATCACCTTCTATAAGTGCGCGTTCAGTTGGAATATGATGAGGCTCGCATCCGTTTTCGCCAAATGCTGCAATCGTGTCAAATGACAAGCCCTGCGCGCCGAGTTCAACCATAGTTTTTGTGATAAAATCGGAAAGCTCAATTTCGGTCATTCCTAAATGAGTTTCTTTCAAAACACGGTCAAAACATTCATCCACTATTTTTGCACTTCTTTTGATTATCTCAATTTCTTCTTGCGTTTTAATAATATTACTTTGCATACTCAACACTTCTTATTTCTCTTATTACGCTAACCTTGATTTGACCTGGATATTCGAGTTCGCTTTCAAGTTTCGACGCAATTTCTTTGGCTAGGAAAATTGTTGCAGAGTCATTGACCTTTTCAGGTTTGACCATAACTCTAATTTCTCTGCCCGCTTGAATTGCAAACGACTGTTCAACACCTTCGAATGAATTGGCAATCGTTTCAATATTCTCAATTCTTCTGACATAGTTTTCAAGAGATTCACGTCTCGCTCCCGGTCTTGCACTTGAAATCGCATCTGCCGCCTGAACAAGCACTGCTTCAATGGTTTCAGCTTCGACATCACCGTGGTGAGCTGCGATAGCATGAATAACTGCTGGAGATTCTTTGTATTTCTTTGCGATATCAACACCGATTTGGATGTGAGTTCCTTCAATTTCGTGGTCGACTGCTTTTCCGATATCATGAAGCAATCCAGCGCGTTTTGCGATTTTGACGTCAACGCCAAGTTCGCTTGCCATAATTGATGCCAAAAATGCAACTTCAAGCGAGTGCTTGAGAACATTTTGACCATAGCTTGTGCGATAACGGAGTCTGCCTAAAAGTTTGACAAGTTCAGGATGAAGTCCGTGAACATTGGCTTCAAAGACTGCCTCCTCACCCGCATCTTTTATTGACTGGTCAACTTCTTTCTTGACGCGGTCAACCATTTCTTCAATGCGTGCAGGATGAATACGACCGTCTGCAATAAGTTTTTCTAAAGTGATTCTTGCGACCTCTCTACGAATTGGGTCAAAACTTGAAAGTGTGACAACATCAGGAGTGTCATCAATAATAACGTCAACTCCAGTTGCGCTTTCTAAAGCGCGGATATTTCTGCCGACACGACCAATAATTCTGCCTTTCATATCATCACTTGGGAGCGGGACAACTGAAACAGTTGTTTCTGACGCGTGGTCTGCCGCGCATCTTTGAATGGCAAGTGAAACGATATTTTTGGCTTTCTTTTCTGCGTTTTCTTTGGCTTGTGATTCAATTTCTTTGGCTTCGTTTGCGCTATCACGCTTTACGCCCTCAAGCAATTCTTCACGCATTCTTGCTGATGCTTCTTCTTTGGTGAGACCGGAAATGCGTTCGAGTTCTTCTTGCATAAGGTCTTGAGCATGAGTAAGCTTTTCTTCAATAGCTTTTAAGTTTTGTTTTGTGACTTCAATTGATTTTTGTGCATTTTCCAAATCAGTTTGCTTGTTGTCAATGGTTTCTTCTTTTTTATCAAGAAATGTTTCCTTTTGAACAAGTCGATTTTCTGTGCGTTGCAATTCAGCACGGCGTTCTTTTGTTTCTTTCTCGAACTCAGAACGCAGATTATGCATCTGCTCCTTAGCTTCAAGCTCGCCTTCTTTACGAATTGTCTTGGCTTCTAAATTTGCTTCTTCTAAAATTCTTGCCGCTTCCCTTCTTGCTAAGCCTATCTTATTCTGTGAATATAATCTATATCCAAATAGCCCAATTGCTCCACCGACAATGAACGCGCAAATGGCTATACCAGCAATAGCACCGGGACTTAGCACAGCAAGCAAAAGTGTATAACTGCTTGTCAAGCTAGTGTCCTCCAAATATATATAATCAAAGTTGATTGCGCAGTTTCATGATTGCAACAAATCACAATCTTCTTTGTCTAAATTAGTATATATTAAATTTAATGTATAGTCAATCGTAAAATATGGAAAAAATTTCTAAACTTTTTTGCATTATTTTGTCATTATATTATTTAAAGTTTAGTTGTCAATAAAATGTTATATGTTTAGAATTTTGTATGTTTGTTTTTGCATAGTTCAACACTTTTTTTGTTTGTTTTTTTGTTCGTGCATATATCTAACAATTATCTTTTAGAATTCAGTTTTAGTTTTTGCTAATTGATTGTTATTATAATTTCAAATGTAGATATATTCCAATTTCAGTTCAGAATCAAATAATAAGCGGGAAAAACGATGTTTTTTCCGCTTATTATTGATTTGTACATCATAAATAATTATAACTTCTGACTATAATTTTTTTATAATTTTATCATAATTTCTTTGATTTGTGCCGTAAGCTTTTCAGATATTTCCGGGTTCTTTTTCACAAATTCAACTGCCTTTTCTCTGCCCTGTCCAATTTTTTCATCATTGTAGCTAAACCATGAACCAGATTTCACTACCAGATTGTTTATTACCGCCAAATCAAGGATGCAGCCTTCTTTTGAAATGCCCGTTCCGTAAAGTATGTCAAATTCTGCGACTTTGAATGGAGGTGCGACCTTGTTTTTGACTATTTTTGCTTTCACATGATTGCCGATGAATTCAGTGCCGTCTTTCAAAGTGTCGGTGCGACGGACATCAATACGAACTGAAGCGTAAAACTTAAGAGCTTTGCCTCCCGTTGTTGTCTCTGGATTTCCATAAGCAATACCGACTTTATCACGCAACTGATTGATAAAAATAATTGTTGCCTTATTCTTTCCTGTCACTGCCGTCAATTTACGGAGAGCCTGCGACATAAGTCTTGCTTGAAGTCCCATATGGCTATCGCCCATTTCACCGTCGATTTCCGCTTGCGGTGTGAGTGCTGCGACACTATCAACAACGATAATGTCCATTGCTCCACTTCTGACAAGTGCTTCAACTATTTCAAGTGCTTGCTCGCCGTTGTCAGGCTGAGAAACATAGAGATTGTCTGTGTCAACTCCGATACGCTCTGCATAAGCAGGGTCAAGAGCGTGTTCTGCATCAATAAATGCTGCGCATCCGCCCGACCTTTGCACTTCTGCAATAATATTTAATGCAACTGTGGTTTTACCTGAAGATTCAGGTCCGTATATTTCAATAATTCTTCCTCGCGGAATTCCGCCTATACCAAGAGCAAGGTCAAGCGTCAAGCATCCAGTAGGAATTGCTTCAACAGGCTGTCTTTCGTTGTCGCCAAGACGCATAATTGCACCTTTTCCAAACTGTTTTTCAATTTGCGCCAACGCCTGCTCAAGTGATGCCGCTTTCGTTCCTTTATCTTTTGCATCTGCCATATACCTCTCCTTTGACCGCAAATTGTGCATTGCGGATGCATAAATTTATACTTATATTAACACATAAAAACGAATTTATCAATCCAATTTATTTATTGTTGCTTTGCCTTACTATCATTCAAATGTCATAAAATTGTCTAGCTTTATTACTAATAATTTTGCGACTAATGTATTGTTTTTCAATATTTGAATTATAATAGCAAAATATTACCCATCAAAAACCTAATCAAATAAAAAAGCGCCATATTTGTTGCTTTTTTTCTTATCTCATTCCTTTCACCACAGAAATTATGTTCAAATACAGTGATAAAGTCGCCGCTTCCGACTGCTATATAAACCAAACCGACATGCTTGCCTTCTTCACTTGATGGTCCTGCAACGCCTGTGGTCGACAAACCCAACGATGTCTCAGGAGTTGCAAGCAAACCCTTGACCATTTCATAGGCAGTCTTCTTGCTCACCGCACCATCTTCACTGAGCGTCTTTTTGCTCACGCCAAGTCTTCGTGCTTTGGCTTCTGTATTGTAACAAACAATTCCTTCATAAAAATGAGAACTTATTCCCGGCACATCTATGAGCGCACAACTCACCTCACCACCGGTTAAACTTTCCGCAACACTCAAGTTGTAGTGACTGTGCATAAGAAGTTCAACTGCAAAGCTGTTCAAAGGCAAATCTTTTGATGAATAAACATTGTCCGAAAATTCATTGTAAATTTGACTTTTTTCAATCGCGAATGCATTTTCATCCATTCCTGAATAAATAAGTTCTATGCGACAATCAAGATTTTCTTCTGCTATAATAAATGACAATCCTTGAAGGTTGAACTTTGTAAGTCTTGCTTCTATTTCATCTTTTGTCAATCCGCAAAGTCGAACCACTTCATTTCGCAATTTCTTGTCTCCTTGAATGTTCTTATTATTTTTTATTACTAACTGCCATTTTATTATGCACTGTCTTCTGTTTGTTGCTTATTCTTCGCTGTCTTTGCGTATGTTTCAAAGCCTTAACTGATTTTTAACTTCTTTAGTTTACTTTTCACTGTCGTTAAGCTTCTCTGTCGTTGTTTATGCTTAGCTGTCGTTAAGCTTCTCTGTCGTTGTTTATACTTAGCTGTCGTCAAGCTTCACTGTCGTTGTTTATACTTAGCTGTCGTTAAGCTTCGCTGTCGTTGTTTATGCTTCGCTTAGTCGCTTATTTTTTTACAGAGTTGCATGATTTCAACTGTAGTTGCGTATTTTAATTCCGCTTAAAAATTTTTCACTACCATTGTTTATTTTTCACTATCTTCAATATCTAAACTGATTTCGTTCATTCCATCGGAGTTATCGACAGTTATGCCCACCAATACTTGCTTGTTTTTTGAGATATAATTGATTCCCGAAAACACAGCAAAAAATGCTCCAATGAAAAATACGATTTGACCAATCCAATTTATGAATAATGCAATCGGAGCAAAAATCAAAATTATTATACCAATATTCAAAAAATTGGTTTTGATTTTACCAAATACATCTGCTGCAAGTACAAGTCCTTTTTGACTTGCTATTGCGCGGAAAATTCCGATGATAAGCTCGCGTGAAATTACTACTCCGCAAAGCACTACAAAAACAAGTCCTGCATATGAAAAGGCAATATCAAGTATTTCTGATTGCCAAGCCAATAAAAGCATCATCATAACCACAACAACTTTGTCTGCAAGCGGGTCTAAGAATTTGCCTAAATCGGAAACGGTGTTGGTTTTTCGAGCAACTGCGCCATCAAGAAAGTCCGTTGCGCTAAGCAAAATAAACAAAGCACCTGCCAGAATCAAAAAAAGCAGGCGATAAGGAGTCAAAATATGCGCCAAAATGTACATAGCCATCGCAGGGACTATCATCACAATTCTCGTTAATGTAATTTTTGTTGCTAAGTTCATTTTTGTTTTCCTCTTAGGTCAATACCGTCCAAACCTTGTATTTCGACTTCATAAAATTCGCCAATTTGGACTGCTTCGTGCGCATCAAAACGCACAACTGTGTCTATTTCTGGTGTTTGTCGCTGTGTGCGGCCGACAAAACACTGCTTTTCATAGTCTATATCATCATAAAGTACTTTAACCGTTTTTCCAACTAATTTTTTATTTTTTTTGCGGATAATTTCTGCTTGAAGTGAACGCAGTGTGTCAACTCTTTCATTCTTTACGCTGTCTTGCAGATGGCCGTCGAGTTTGTCCGCAGGTGTGCCATCCTCGCGAGAATAAGCAAAAAATCCTGCATAATCCAATTCATATTCACGAATGAAATTGTAAAGCTTTTGATATTGCGCTTCGCTTTCTTCGGGAAATCCTACAATGAATGAAGAACGAACCGCAATATTTTTACTCTTGAGCTTCTCAAGAAGCTCATAAGTAGATTTTTCAGTGCTATGACGATTCATTCTTTTGAGCACTACATCGTCAATATGCTGAAGCGGCACATCCATATATTTGCACATCTTTGGATTTGATGCAACGTAATCTATGAGCTCATCTGTCACCATTTCAGGCTCAAGATAAAGAAGTCTTAACCACTCAAAATCTAATTGGCAAAGCTTTTCCAACAATTCAATCAAATGTGCTTTTCCGTCAAAATCTATACCAAAGCGTGTCACATCTTGAGCTACCAAAATAAGTTCTTTCACACCTGAATCCGCAAGTTTTGTCGCCTCAGCAAGTAAATTCTCAATAGTTTCAGAGCGATAGTCACCTCTTATTGAAGGTATCGCGCAATATGTACAATGATTTGAGCATCCATCTGCGATTTTTAGATACGCATAATGATATGGTGTTGTCAAAACTCTGTCACTCAAAAATTTGTCACATCCACAAAATGCAGATTTTTTTTCACCGTTATCCAAATTATCAATGATTTCGACTATTTTGTCATAATCCGAAATGCCTAAAATTGCGTCTATTTCGGGGATTTGCTCCAAAATAAGTTCGCGGTAGCGTTCGGTAAGACAACCTGTCACGATGACTTTCAGCTTGCCGTTCTTTTTCAGTTCAACCGCTGAAAGCGTTTCGTCAACAGATTCTTGTTTTGCATCAGTAGTGAATGCGCACGTGTTTATGATAATAACATCCGCATCATTCTCGCTTGAAACAGTTGTGTGCCCTGCACGAACAAGTCGCGCGAGCATTTTTTCGGTGTCAACTCTGTTTTTGTCACAGCCAAGTGAAATTACGCCTATCTTCATATGTTCCTTTATTACATTGCCAGCACCTTACCAGCGCGTCAAAGCCAATACACAAGACGACTGGTCAATCTTCGAGTCTTATGTCATACTTTGCCAGAGTGTCCATAATGTCCTCTCTGGTGATAAATGGGGCTTGCAATCTAGCTATTTTTCTTGTTTCTACATTGCGATAAAACATATCGCCATCGCTTTGCAATTTTGTTGCTGAAGTTTTTCCAAGCAAAATTCTAGAGTTGATTGGATAGTCAAACTTGAATACAATTTTTGCAGGGAATAATTCCTTCAAAGAAGCACCCAAATAATCTATTGACGGCTTTTGCGTTGCCACAGCAAAGAACAGCCCGTGTTCTGCCAGTTGCTTCATTGAAAGAGTTTCAAACAACATCTTCACAATTTCTTCATTGTCCACCCAATCTGACAACTCATCAATGACAGTGAATACTGCGGGGAAGCTGTCATCTCCCGATATTTTTGCGTAGCGGTTGTATTCCTCAAGATTTCTGCAACCGTTCCTCTGGAACAACATCTTACGCCATTCAAGTTCACCCTTTATCCATTCATAAACTTCTTTTGCGCCATAGTCATCAAAAATTGCGCCGTGGAAAAGGATGTTTGGCAAGTCCAAATAATCTTTGAAAACCTTATTTTTGTCAAAAAGCACTAGCTTTAAGGTGTCGGCATTGTTTTTCATTAACAAACTACAAATCATAGAATGCAGAAAAACTGTTTTGCCTGCGCTGGTCATACCACCTATCAACACGCTTTTTTCTTTCGTCATATCACAGCATATTACTTGATTTTTTACATTCTCACCAACTACAAAAGTATACTGTGCCCCTTTTGTAAATTCTTCTGAAGCAATAAGTTTTGAGAAAGAAACATATTCGCGTTTCTTTTGCGGGATTTGGACTCCCAAAATATAATCTCGCCCATCAGGGTCAGCATAAACTTCAGTACATTTTGAATCAAATTCAGTATTTATTGCTTCCGTCAACTTTTCCATCATAAATTCATTGAATCGGGTTTTGTTCAAATCCTCAACAATAAATTGTATAAATGTTTTGCCAACATAAGCCTCCAGCACATTAATCTTGCAGTTGTAAGGTGCAAAGCACTTTACTAAACGCGGAATCCAAGCTACAAGCAGCTGTTTGTTTTCATTAGACATATTAGCATTGATTTTGATTGCCATACGCATTCTCCTTTATTTTTTTTGAGAATATGTGTTTATGCCAACTTTTCTAGTACTATTATCCCCTTATTTTATTTCATTGCTTCAAAAATTCAATTATTTTTGTTTGCAATTTTTTACTATATTTGCATTTTAATATATCATTATACTATAAGTAATAATATTAGATACACAATTTGAGCTAAAATTATTTCTTGTATCTAAAATTATTTCATGTGCCTACAACTCTGTGTTTTAATTCAGCTATTGTTCAATTTCACTTACGGTTTCAATTTTAGTAAAGGTCATCTTCGTTCAAATTGTGTTCTGCAAGAAGCTCTTCAAACTGTTCGTGCGAAATCAACACTTTTCTACCTTTGTTTGAGCTATCTGCCTCTCCTAGATATCCTCTCAATGAAAGTTGGTCGACGATGTTTCCTGCTTTCGGGAAGCCTATACGGAGTCTACGCTGTAGTAGCGTAACACTTATAAGTTCGCCGTTTAGTCCTATTTGCAATGCCCTGAAAAACTCAATAGGAAGTTCATTTGCACGGTTGCTTCTAAAATCTTTTTTATCTTCAGGAGGCGGATCTTCTGCAAATATTTCTTCTTTTGCCTTGTTATCAAAATAGCCTTCGTTGTGTTCACGAATAAACTTGACAACATTTCGCACTTCCTCACCTGTGATAAACGCACCCTGCATTCTCTCTAGAATTGGAGAACTCGGTTTCATCAAAAGGAGATCGCCGTTCCCGAGCAATTTGTCCGCTCCTCCGCCATCAAGTACTGTTTTGCTGTCAGGACCTGAAGTAACTTTGAATGCTATTCTTGTTGGCAAGTTGTTCTTTATTGTTCCACTTATGACATCAACAGACGGGCGCTGAGTTGCGACAATAAGATGTATGCCTGTGGCTCTAGCCAAACGAGCTAAGCGGTTTATGCTGTCCTCAACGGCTTTCTTGCCCATTTCCATAAGGTCTGCAAGTTCATCAATAATGATTGCTATACGAGGCATCTTCGGGAAACCGTCTTTGACACCGTAAAAATTGTATTCGTCGATATCACGATATGAATTTTTCGAGAAAAATTCCGTGCGTCTGTCCATCTCTTTTATGACCCATTGCAAAGCTTTGATTGCTTTGTCAACATCAACAATAATTTCATCCATCAAAAGGTGAGGTATTTTTTCATATACTTTCAATTCCACACGCTTTGGGTCAATCATAATAAGTCTCAAATCATCAGGAGTTGCTTTGTAAAGCAAGCTCACTATAAGTGTGTTTATGCAGCAACTTTTACCTGAACCGGTTGCGCCTGCGATAAGCAGATGAGGGAGTTTCTTGATGTCCGCTGTGAACACATCGCCATAAAGATTTTTGCCCAAAGCAAATGTAAATGGTGATTTGTCGTCATTAAACTTTGGAGAGTTCAAAATTTCTTTCAAGCGCACAACCTTGCGTTTTTTGTTCGGGACTTCAATACCTACGGCGTTCTTCCCTGGGATAGGCGCAAGAATACGAACACTGACTTCTTCCATCTTCATTGCTATATCGTGGTCAAGCACAGAAATCCAATTGATGGTTTTGCCTCTTGGCATTGTCACTTGCAAAATATACAGCGAGAATGTCGGGCCACAAACAACATCTGTCACTTCTGAAACTATGTTGAAGGATGCAAGCGTTGCCACCAAAATCTCTTTTTTCTGTTCAAAGTCATCGACAGGACCGTAATCTGCGTCGGCATCAAGCAACAAGCTTAACGGAGGCGCGACATACGGGCTTCTAACCTTTGTTTTCTCTATTGATTCATCTATTGTGATTTGCGCCGCGCGCGGTATTTCATTCTTTGAAAGTAGTTTCGACTTTGAAGTCTTTGACTGGTTGGAATTTGCCACTTCACTGCTTTGTGTCGAGCCTCTTCCCATGTCGTTCGAGCCTTCCGCTCTTGCAAGCCTTTCGCTACGCATTCTTTCGAGCTTTTCAAGTCGTTCACTCTTTGACAAATTTTCGTTTCTGCCTAGACTTTTGTTTCGTATTTCATTTTGATTGCTTGATTCACTAGCAGCACGAACTACTGCATCACGCAAGTTTTCCGAACCAAAGCGCGGGCTGGCAGAAACTGGTGGCATAACAACTGCCCTTGATGCGGATGAAGCTATATTCCCATTATTTACAATTTCTGCTTTTACTATATCAGAATTGCTGTTTTGCGCATATGCTCTGCTTCCTTTATAATCATCAGAAGTTTTTGCTTCAATCGATTTGTTGGCGCTTATGATTGGCGTTGATATTTCTCTTGGCACAATTGGTTTAATGTACGAAGACTTCTCACCACCACTCACTTTTGTTTCATCTTGCAGTGGGGTTATTTTGCTATTTTTTTCCGTTGCATCAATATATGTTGGATTTGAATTTTGGTCAATTTTACTTTCTACATAAGAAGATGATGAAACTTCTCGATAATGATCAATTTCCTCTTTCTTCAAATCTTCAATCTTAAACTGCGTGGGGTCGTAATTTTTCTTTCCCCATTCACTCTTTTCGCGCAGTTCCGGAATTGAAATTCCGCCATAATCCTTTCTGTTTGAAAAATCAAGTTTTGAATCGTCTTTTGCTTCTTCTTCAACTGCTTTCTCAATATATTCATTGCTTGATACTCTGTTTTCTGTTGGAGTTCCCTTCTCATCAGAAGTTCTGTTTTGATATGAATTTGCGTTGAATATTCCGTCTAAAGAATTTATTTCCTCTTCCTCACCAACGAATCTGCGTTCAGCTTCTGCGCGCAATCCGCTTCCGGTGCGGTCAATACCAAGTTTTCCGTCCATTTGTATTCGTTTTTGTGTGGCGTATGGAGCAGACGGTTTGCTTATAGATGCACTGCCCGATCCTCCAACATAACGTCGATAAGCCTCTTCATCAAATTGTTGAGAAAGCAAAATCTTTTTTGCAAGACCGCTTTCGGTGTATGGCTGCTCTTCAGGAAATCTCGCGTCATCTTCAATATGCCCTTGAGCATTTGGAAATAGCGGGTCATAACCGTCGGCACCCTTTGGTTTTTTCGTCGGTTTCTTTTCCTCTGTCATTGGCATCGCGTCAACTTCTACTCTGAACAAACGCGCTCCGCTTTGGCTTCCTTCTTGTGCGAGTGTTGAAAAGTCTGTGATTGTCGGCTGTTTCTGGACTCCTATTTTTGTGCCGACTTTGCTCTTTCTTGTTTGGTAGGTCACTTCACTTCGAATAAGCGGGAAGAAATAAATCAATGATATTCCCAAAAATGCCAAACAAACCGTAATCAGCGCACCAGCATTTGTCAACGCTTTCATCAAAGGAAACGATACAACTGCCATTATCGCGCCACCCGCTGTGTTTCCGCTTGAGAAGCAAACCCGAACATATTCGCTATATGTTCTGCCAAGTATATGCGATGAGGAACTGAAAATATGAAGAGCAAGTATTCCAATCAAAAGCAATGAGAAATATTTCAAAAATTTAGTAAACGGAAGGGTAATTCTAAGCCTGAATATTATTGCAAGCCCAACCATTATCAAGCAAATCGAAAGAGCATAGCTTGAAAGTCCAAGCAGTCCCAGCAAGAAGCTTTTGACCATTAGACCTACTCCGCCGAACGCTCCAAAAACAGATAAGGTCGCAAAAAGTGCGAGTAGAATGACCAAAATTCCCCCCGAGATGCGATTGAATGTGTTTTCGTTTCTTATTTTGCTCATTATCTTCCTATTTTTGCTTATTATTGTTCGCGATTTA
>JAQUST010000010.1:0-2380 GCA_028710495.1 Clostridia bacterium | reverse complement strand
ATTTACAATCGTTTTTTTCTTCATTGTCAAATTATGCTTTCTGCAATCAACACAATTAAAACTCTGTCCTTATCTTTTCATTCTTTTTACGATTATCAAAATTACAATTCAATCCTTAGCTTATTATTCTTTTTTCAATCATCAAAAATATAATTCATTCCTTAGTTTATTATTCTTTTTGCGATTGTCAATAGTGGTTTATTTACATAATAATCTAAATTATATTATAGTATACTTATATTTAATAATCAATAGAATTTGGTAAACAAACGCCACACATTTTTGCGTGGCGTGGTTTTTTTATAACTATATATTGTGGATTTTGTCATTAAATAAATTATTTTTGTTTCTGTTCCAATCCATTTGAATTTATAGTTCAACACTTCGCATTTTATGTTTTAACAGTAAAATTTAAGTTATTTGCAGTTAGTTTTAGTTTTACTGCTTAAACATCTCGTTTTAAGCAAGCGTATTATATAACTTCGTAGCCTTTTTTTTCCGAAAGTCCGCGTTGACGCTTAAAGTTTTCTTCGTTTTTGAAAAGATAACGAGAGTAAAGTTCTTGCGAATCCATACCCGATTTTATGCACATAGAAATGAAGAAGTGCAAAATATCGACCAGTTCGTCACGCACATTGTCCGTGTTGATTTCTTTTGGGTTTTTCCACCATTTGAAGTTGACTTCATCAAGCAATTCGGCAAGTTCGCTGACCATCGCAAGTGTTTGTTTTTGCAACCATTCCGTTGCTTCAATGCCTTCTAGATGACGGTTTTTTATTATGTCTTCATCAAAGCTCTTTTGCATATTGAAGATAGTTGCAAGTTTGTCCACCGCATTCGCTTCTGACTTTACGATTTTGTCTTTAAGTGAAAAAACAAAGGTGCTAGGATTTTGTTTAAATTCAGCATTCGTGCTTTCAAACATATTGTCATTAGATTTGATTTCCACAATTCCGTTGGAATTTTCTATATTGCTATCATTGGATTTTTCAATACTAATATCAGCGGTTTTTTCGATAACTCTATCTATAGTTTTCTCACAAGTAATTGATTTCATTTTACTCCTTCATAAGTTTCAAAATATTTACTTCACATTTTGTTCCTACATAGCTTGCTGCGACTTTTGAAAAATCAAAAATTTCACGTGCGATGCTTATTATATCTTCAGCTTTTAACGCATCTATTCTTGCAATTTTGTCGTCAATGTCAAACAACTCATTTGCGAACAAAAGATTGCGCCCATACGCTCGCATAACGGCGGTGGTGCTTTCCTGTCCCAACACAAGATCAGTTTTCATTTGCTCCTTGCCTTTTTGCAACTCCTGTTCGGTGATGCCCTTGAGCAATAACAGTTTAATTTCCGATTTGATTGCGTTGACAGCAGCTTCTACGCTTGCAGGGTTTGTCGAGGTGTAAATGGTGAGTGACCCTTCATTTTTGTAGAAAGAAGGATACGCATAAATAGTGTAGCAAAGTCCTAGCTGTTCACGAACCCTTTGAAAAAGTCTCGATGACATTTCAAGACCAAACACAGTGCAAAGCAATTGAAGCGCAACATCGCGCTTGTCTTGATACTTTATGGCAGGAAAAACAAAAGCGATGTGCGATTGCTCTATTTTCTTGGATTTCTTTACCATTGAGCTGTTTGGAACAGCAGCGGCGATTTCGTGAAAATTGCACTTTACGCTGTCGAATTTGTCAACAAAGTATTCTTCAACGAGTGATTTCGCTTTTTCGAATTTAATATTTCCAACTATTGCTATTACTGTATTGTCTGCGGTATAGCATTTCTTTTTGTATGCAAACAAAGCATCCCTGTCAAGTGCTTTTAAACTTTCCTTTGTGCCAAGGATTGTTCGCGCCAACGGGTGTCCTTTGAAAAAAGTTTCTGACAATCTTTCAAGACAAACATCATCAGGACTGTCTTCGCTTTCGGAAAGTTCTTCCAAAATAACTCTGCGTTCTCTCTCCAATTCTTCTTCTGAAAAAGTGGAATTAAAATACAAATCAGAAAGCATTTCTGCGCATTTTCCTATGTTTTTATCGAGAGAAACAGTATAATAGCAAGTATTGTGTTTCGTTGTGAATGCATTTATTTTTGCCCCTATACTGTCAATCTCGTTGACTATATCAAATGCAGTCCGCGTGGTTGTCCCTTTGAAAGTCATATGCTCAATGAAGTGAGAAACACCGTTGTTTTCGACAGTTTCGAAAACGCTACCTGCTCCGACATAAACGCCAAGCGCGATTGAACGCACTGCGTGGTTTTCTACATAAACTAGTCTTAATCCGTTGTCGAACTCAAATATTTTTTCCATAGCAGTATTATATCACTAAACATACTAAGCGTAAACATTTTGAGCAATGCAAATTGAAATTC
>JAQUST010000026.1 GCA_028710495.1 Clostridia bacterium | reverse complement strand
ACTTCAAAAGATCGCACATTAATAAACTACTATATAGAAAAAAACAGCGAAAATAACGCGGAAATTTTTTACGATGATGCGCAAGAGAATTTGCAAGAATCGGAGCGCGTGGATGATAAAGGTAACAGAATTATATATAGAGAGGTAAATAGCACTCGTATTATAGCAAATGAAAACAATAAAAAATTTGTAAGCATAAAGTCCGCGCTACCCTTCAAAAATAGCTTCAAAATGGGCGTAAGCACCCTCAAAGTTAAATTATTCAGACTAATATTAACAATTATATTATCAACGGCTGCTTTCGCAATGTTTGGTGTTGTTGCTACTTTTGCCGATTTTGATACTTATACATCAATGTCAAATACGATTATAGATAATCAAATTGATTATATCAATGTTAAAAATGATATATCAAATGGACCATCTTCGCCCACGGCTTCATATAATACTCAAAAATATATCAGAAACAGTGATATGGAAAATCTATTACAACTAAACCCGAATGTAAAGTTTTTAAAAGTATATTCGGGTGTAAATGGTTCTGGAATTTACTATGGAGGTTTGAGTAGTTCTAATCTCGCGTATTATACAAAAGAAAATTTAACCGGTATTACTGAAGTTGATATGTCAAAGGAAGAATTCTTGTCAACTTATGGTTTTACTATGACAGGAGAACTCCCCCAAGCGGACAATGAAGTGGCTATAACGAAATATACGTTTGAGCATTTCAAACGGGCTGGATTGCCAAAAGGCGACGGTTACGAAACGATAACCAACGAAGTTGATTTGATAGGCGAAAGAATCATGGTTAACTCATCATATTTGAAAGTAACGGGAATTATTGATACTAATCTAAATGCTGATTATCAAAAATTAAAAAAAGTCGCGTGGGCACCTAGATATGAAGATGCAGATATTTCTAAAAGTGTTTATTTGTTAAATAACGATGTCAAATATGGTTTTCATTATTTAGCATTTGTAAATAACGGCTATATCGAAAAAAATGTTGTAGATAATAAATATGTTATCAACGAAGACAATATAGAACTAGATTTTGTAGCTAACAACCAAACACCCGATGAGTTAAACAGAATCAAAAGCTCAAGAAAATTTCTTCTTGAAACTGCGTTTTCAAATTCCGATTATTTTTCCAAAGTGTTTTTTGATAGCAGCAAAACTCAGCTTGAAGCTAATGAAGTTTTATTGCCATATGGTTTCTTGGGCAAGGAAGTTCGTCAGCAAATTTTAAATAATATTGAACAAAGAATTTGGGATTATTGCAACGATATTGATAACGTTCCGCAAGAAATCAAAAACATGACGCAATATGAGCTCAATTACAATTTTGATTTAGATAATCACTATCAATATTACTGCGTAAATAATATACCTACCGATAGGGATTATTCTAAGGCGTATTACTGTTGGATAAAAGAATTCAGTTCTAACTCAACTGAATATGGAAATATGAATGCATTAATCATACAAATAAACGATGAAGAAATTGTGAAGGCATTTTTAAGCACAGATTTTGATGCGTCTCTGTATTTGAAAAAATCG
This sequence comes from Clostridia bacterium, assembly GCA_028710495.1. Classification (GTDB taxonomy): domain Bacteria; phylum Bacillota; class Clostridia; order Christensenellales; family CAG-917; genus STD2-102. The sequence goes on along the minus strand of JAQUST010000026.1, from coordinate 11,342 downwards.
AATTTTCAAACATTGAAAGATATCAAAATTGTCGGCTGTTTCTTACAATCAAATTATGCTCCAAATTCCTACTTAAGCAATTTTGGTTCTGACTCCAACATTTTTGATCACTACACCGCAAATTATGAAGCGCTTATTACCGAGGACTTGATGAATGAACTAGGACTTGAAACCTATGGAATTTATAGCAGTTTAGTTGGAAATGTGCCACCCTCGGAAAAAGAAATAGTCGATTTAACAAAATCAGTTTACACATATTCACAATGTGGAGACAGCTATGTAGTGTGCAACGATGCATCAGATGAAGTAAATGAAATCAGCATGCTCCTTTCATTTTTAGTTGACACCTTGCTATATGTCGCAATCGGGCTGGCGGTGTTTGCAATGATTTTAATGATGAATTATATTTCTACAAGCATATCGCACAAGAAAAAAGAAATTGGCGTACTTCGTGCTCTTGGAGCAAGAGGCATTGACATTTTTGGAATATTCATCAATGAAGCAATGATAATTGCGGCAATAAATTCTGTGCTGTCAATTGTTGCATCAGCTTTTGCTATATTGGGTGTCAACTTGTTTTATAGAAATAAAATGATGATGAATATTACAGTCTATCATTTTGGTATACTTCAAATATTGTTAATTTTGGGCGCATGTATTTTAGCCACAAGTTTGGCGTCATTTCTGCCTGTTTATATCATTTCCAGAAAGCGACCGATAGAGGCTATCAGAAATAAGTAAAAAATGTCGAATAAAGTTTTGTTGAAAATGAAAAATATAGTTTAGTAAAAAAAATATAGTTAACAGGTAAGGGAATAATGCTAGAAATTAAAAATTTATCTAAAGTTTACATACCAAAGAACGGCGTGCCAGTTTTGGCTCTTGATGATATTAGCCTGAATATTGAAGATAAGGGTATGGTTTTCATATTGGGAAAATCAGGAAGCGGAAAGTCCACTTTTTTAAATTTGATAGGCGGGCTAGACAAATATGACCAAGGCGATATTAAGATTTACGGCAAAAGCACTAAGGATTTTACGCAAGCAAACTTTGATTCTTACAGAAACACGTTTGTGGGTTTCGTTTTCCAAGAGTATAACATTTTAGAAGAATTCACGGTGGGGCAAAATATTGCTCTTGCTATTCAGTTGCAAGGCAAAAAACCTACTGATGAGATGTTGAACGAAATTTTGGAAGAAGTAGATTTAGAGGGATATGGAAATCGTAAACCAAATGAGCTGTCAGGCGGACAACTGCAACGAGTTGCAATCGCACGCGCGCTTGTCAAGAACCCCGAAGTCATAATGGCTGATGAGCCGACTGGCGCATTGGACAGCAAAACAGGAATTCAAATTTTTGATACGCTGAAAAAAATATCCAAAGACAAATTGGTTATCGTAGTATCTCACGATAGAGAATTTGCCGAACAATATGCCGATAGAATTGTTGAGTTTGCGGACGGAAAAATCATATCAGACGTAAAGAGATTTGCCGTGGCAAAAGAGGGTTTAGATAGTGCAATTAGTGTTGAGGGCAATAAAGTTACTGTAAAAAAAGGTTACAAATTAACCGCTAATGATTTTACAGTAATAAACCACTACATAGAAAAAAACGCAGACGATATGCAAAATGGGAAGATAGACAATCAGCAATCAGTTTTCAAAGAAATAGATAGCAAAATCGTTTTAACAAGCAAGCCTGATAAAGAATTTAAGAAAACAAAATCCTCATTGCCATTCAAAAATAGTATAAGAATAGGTGCTAGCAGTTTAAGAAATAAAAAATTTAGACTGATAATCACAATACTTTTATCAACAATAGCGTTCGGTTTGTTTGGTGTGGTAGCAACATTTGCTAATTATAAAAACTATTCGGTTATGGCAAACACGATAATAGAAAATCAAATAGATTATCTAGATATCCAACATAGCGGTTCATATTCTCAAAAAAACATACAGAACAACGATATTGAATATTTTGAACAGCTAAGTCCTAATTCAAAATTTTTAAAAGTATATTCAGGTACTGCAAACAGTTTCAGGATTGGAGGCTATGACAGCTCTCTTTTAGGTTCTATATATTTTAGTATGCAATTTCCCGGCGTTGTCGAAGCTGATATGACAAAGGAAGAATTGCAATTAAATTATGGATTTACAATGGAAGGAGAACTTCCCAAAGCAGATAACGAAATTGCCATAACAAAATATCTTTACGAATATTTCAAAACAGGCGGATGCGGATACTCAATCCAATACGACTACAGCTTTGGATACGATTACAACTATGAATACGACTTCGAAAGCGAATTCGAAAGTACTCCGTTTAGAATCGACAGCGTTGATGATTTGATAGGCGAAAATATCAATATAAAAATAAATGCGAAAATTTTAAGCGTGAAAGTCACAGGCGTTATTGATACTAAACTCGATGATACTGAACTCGCAATATATAAAGACGCCGAAGAATCAGCAAAAATGATTGACCAATGGAATAATAAGACATTCAGGCTTTTTAATTGCGAGGTAAGGAATAGCTTCCATTCTTTAGCATTTGTAAATAAAGGATTTATTGAACATTATGGTGTTGAGGAAATTTACACTATAAATAAAGACAATATTGAGCTTGACTATGTCGATAGCATAAAAGAAAAAGACGAATTAACTTACATCAATAAGAATAGTGAAATTCTTATTGACAAAATGAAAATAAGCGCTTTATTAAGCAATAAATGCACAAACGTTTTTTTTGATATAAACAAAACTCAACTTGAAACTGATGAAATATTGTTACCGTATAAGTTGTTATGTTCTGATTTTGCCACAAATGTTGGAAATGCTGTTAAAGAATATTGCAACAATATTGATAACGTTCCGCAAACGATAAAAGATTTGTCACAAGATGAACTTAATAATTATTTTACTTATTATAATTATCAATGCAAAAATGCAATACCAACCGATAGCGATTATTCAAATGCCTATTTTCAATGGATGCAATATTCTAATATAAACAACACGGAATATGGTGATAAAGTTGCTATAATTAAACAAATAAACGATGAAGAGATAGCAAGGGCAATTTCAGGTAAAACAGCAACTGACTACGACGTTTCTTTGAACTTAAAAAAATCGAATATCAGCACAATAAAAAATGTTAAAGTTGTAGGTTGTTATTTGAAGGAAAATAATATGGATGATTATTCAGACACATTTGTTTGCTATGAAAGCAATTACAATATGGTTATAACAGAAGAACTCATGAATGAATTAGAGCTTGAAACTTGCGGAGCATACAGCAGGATTATCGGAAAAGTGCCAACTGAGTTGAAAGAATTGAATAATTTGACTGAGTCTATTTATACATACACAGAAGGAGAAGAAGAAGAATATACAATAATTAATAGTGCATCAGGCGATATTGAATTCGCAGACTATTTTGTTGCTCCGAAAATTGAGATATTTTTATATGTCGCAATCGGGCTTGCGGTGTTTGCAATGCTTTTTATCATGAATTATATTTCCACAAGTATTACTTACAAAAAAAGAGATATCGGAATACTTCGCGCCATGGGAGCAAGAGGAATTGACGTATTCGGTATCTTTTTTAATGAATCAATTATTATTGCGGCGATTAATTTTGTTTTGTCAGTCGTTGCAACGTTTGTTGCAATTTTCAGTGTTAATTTTGTTGTAAAAAACGATATGACATTAGATATAATACTGTTTAAGGTAGGAATACTTCAAGTGCTATTGATTGGAGCCGTATGTTTTATTGCGTCCGCTATATCATCGTTTTTGCCTGTGTATAATATTTCTAAAAAGCAACCTGTTGAGGCAATTAAAAATACGCTGTCAACTTAATAATATAAAATGATTTATAAATAAAGTAGAGGAATAATGAGAAAAAAACTGAATTTGAAAATTTTATGTATTTTGTTTGTGCTTGTAATAGTTTCGCTAGTTTTTTCAGCGTGCAACGGAACATGTCCCGAAATCAAATTTATGAATGGTGACGTTGATTATGCAACTGTACGGTCATCGGGCAACGAAATCATTGATATGCCAACCGACCCACAAAAAGACAACCTCAAATTCTGCGGCTGGTTTTACGATAATAATGAATGGTCAGAGCCTTTCACAGCTTATTCATTTTGGAACACATCTCTTTTGGCTAACATAAAAGTTTATGCAAAGTGGGAAGCAATCCCCGCTACTCCACTACTAAATCAGGTGGAAACTCAAGACGGAATATTGTTGGAATTATCAGATGATAAGACATACTATACCGTCACTCACTACAACGATAAGTATGGCAAAATTTCTATCCCTGAATCCTACGAGAATACCCCAATAACCGCTATAGGTTCATATGCTTTTCGTTCATGCGATAATCTGACTTCAATTACTATTCCCTCAACTATCACAAGTATCGGTAAATATGCCTTCAAGTACTGCCACTCTCTTTTAGAAATCGAAATTCCTAACAGTATTACAACTATTGCAGAATATGCGTTTCACGGTTGTGGATTTACTTCTATTACTATACCTGACAGTGTAACAAGCATAGAAAATAATGCATTTAGTTACTCTTCACTCACAAGCATTGTAATTCCTAACGGAGTAACCACCATAGCTGATGAAGCATTTGAAAATTGTAGTTCTCTTGCAAACATTGAAATCCCGGACAGTGTGATAAGTATCGGTTCATTCGCTTTTGAAGGTACTGCTTGGTATAATAATCAACCGGATGGTCTTGTTTACGCCGGCAAAGTTGCGTATCGTTACATGGGAGATATGCCCGAAAATAATTCTATTGAAATAAAAGATGGCACCAAAACTATTGCTGGTTCTACATTCGAAAATACCGGCTATAACCTTGTAAGAATTACAATTCCTGATAGTGTTACAAATATAGGTAAGTCTGCGTTTTATAATTGTTATAACTTGTCTTCTGTTGTCATTAGTGATGACAGCAATTTGACAACTATCGGCGATAATGCTTTTTACTATTGTCAAAGACTTTCTTCTATAAATTTACCTCAAGGTTTGACGACCATTGGTAATTCGGCATTTTATAAAAATGATTTTACCTCGATAAATATACCTTCTAGCGTGACAAATATTGGCGAATTCGCGTTTGGAAATTGTAAATTGAACTCAATAACCTTAGGCGAAGGCAATCTCTCTTATAAAATGTTAGACGGCGTGCTTTTCAATAACGCCTTAACAGAATTGATACAATATCCTAACCGTTCAACTGCCACAAGCTATACTATTCCCGATAGTGTAATGAGTATTTGCCCAAGCGCATTTGTAGATTGCATAAATCTTAGATCAATTTTCATTCCAAATAGCGTAACAAAAATCCCGAATCTTGCGTTTTCTCGATGCAGCAGTCTAATAAGCATCACAATACCCGAAAGCTTAACGGAAATTGGATACTGCGCTTTTTGGCATTGTTCTGCTTTAACTAGCGTAACAATACCCGATAGTGTGGCTATTATAGGTGAATCCGCATTCTCAAATTGCACGAAACTTGCAGAGGTTATTATTCCAAAAGGATTAACAAAACTAAATAATTATATATTTTCAGGTTGTGATTCTCTGATTTCAATTAAAATACCTAAGAATATTATTAGTATGAACAGCACCACATTCAGTGGTTGTGATCTTCTTGCGGAAATTTTAGTGGATGCGGAAAATCAAAACTACACAAGCCAAGACGGAATATTGTATAGCAAAGATAAAACACAAATAATAGATGTACCACAAGGCAAAGTCGGTGAAGTAGTTTTGCCAACCGGAATATCCTCAATTCCAGAATATGCGTTTAATAATTGTGAAAAAATCACTTCGATTACAATTCCCGACAGTGTAACGACTATTGAAGCCGTGGCGTTTCGTGGATGTGCCAGTCTTTCGGAAATTATAGTGGACGCGAACAGCAAATACTACACAATGATACACGGTGTATTATACAACAAAAATAAAACTGAACTTATCGTAGCTTCACAAACTATAAGCGGCGAGTTGGTTCTGCCGAATGAAGTAAAAACGATTTCAGCATATGCTTTTGAAAATTGTAACACCTTGAGTTCAATAATTCTACCTTCAAGTTTAACTAGTATAGGCGAAATGGCATTTTATAATTGCAATAACCTAGTTTCAACAACTATACCGAGATATTTGAGCATAGGATATTCTGCGTTTTCATTTTGTGGGAAATTGCAAAATGTATACTATTATGGATTAAATGAAACGCGGTGGAATCAACTCTTCGCTGATAACCCATATAACGATTTGAAGAACAAAACTCCTTGTTACTATTCTGAAACCAAAATAGCAGACGGCGCGCATTGGCATTTTGTCGATGATGTCCCAACGATTTGGACTTAAAATTGTCGCGCCTTATCCAATAAACTATCTTAAATGCACTATGCGTATTTAATCACAATTCAATTCGTTCGAAAAAACAGGCACTCTCTTGAGCGCCTGTTTTATAGTTTCAAATTCATATTATTGGAAATTTAATGCGGTAAGTTCTTTGATAAATGATAAGTTCAGCATTATTAAGAACTTTGTCAATAGGTTTTGTCTGGAATCCCAACGCTTCTTGCTTTTTTGCCGACACCTTATGAAGAACATTTGCAAATATAATTCGTTGACTTATGAATAATAAATTTGAAGAACATTACAAATCAATATGTTTGCATTGAGATGAATTTCGAATTTCTTTGAAAAGTAAAATGAAAGACTTTATAAAAGTATTAACTTCTTTTTGGCTACTGATAAATTTCGCTTAAATTTGCACAATCGGCAGTTTAGCGCCTTGTAATGTACGATAAACTGCCGATTGTGTTTTTTGTGCCAATTATGTTGTTTATAATTCCTATATAAATTGTTTTTTTTGTATCGATTATTCTGCTTATTTTCCTATATGAATTGTTTTGTCTAAAACGCCTATTTTGTTTCTTCTTTTGGCATATTGATGGAAATGTGTACTTCATCAAGTTGCTTTTTGGTCACTTCGCTCGGAGCTGTCATAAGCAAGTCAAGGGCGTTTCTGTTCATCGGGAATGCTATCACTTCACGAATGTTCGGCTCATTCAATAACAACATAACCATTCTGTCAACTCCCGGGGCTATGCCTGCGTGCGGTGGCGCACCAAATTTGAAGGCTGAAAACAACGCTGAGAATTTCTTCTCTATGGTTTCAATTCCGTAACCTGCAATTTCAAATGCCTTGACCATCAGTTCAGGGTCGTGGTTTCTCACTGCGCCTGAGGAAAGTTCATATCCGTTGACTACTATATCATATTGATATGCCAAAATATCTAGCGGCTCTTGTGTTTTGAGCGCATTCATTTCACCTTGAGGCATACTGAATGGATTGTGCGAAAACTCGATTTCTCCTGTTTCCTCGTTTTCTTCAAACATTGGGAAATCAACTATCCAACAGAATTTGTATACATTTTTTTCAAGTAAATCAAGCGTCGTTCCCAGTTCGGTGCGGACAAGACCTGCAAGCTTTTCAACCTCTTTATTTGGCTCTGCTATCAATACAACCGCTGTGTTTGGTTCAAGCCCGAATTGAGCAATGACCTTTTCTTTGATTGGTTCGACAAATTTTGAAAATCCGCCGACCAAAGCGCCTGTTTCATCCATCCTGAACCAATATAGCGAACTTGCTCCGTTTGTTTTGGCGTACTCTGTGAGTGTGTCAAAATATTTTCTTGCCTTATTGCAATTTTTCACAACTATTGCTTTGACTGTCTTTCCAACTATAAACGGTGCGGTATTTTCGAGAAGAGCTGTTGCATCTTCAATGATGAGAGGATTGCGCAAATCCGGTTTGTCACTTCCATATTTGCTCATTGCATCACGATATTTGATGCGGGTGAAAGGCGCATCCGATACTTTCCAATCAGAAAACTCCCGAAATACTTCAGGAAGCACTGCTTCCATTTCCGCAAAAACATCCTCTTGTGTGGCGAATGCCATTTCTAAATCAAGTTGATAAAACTCACCCGGCGAACGGTCGGCTCTTGCATCCTCATCACGGAAGCAAGGCGCAATTTGAAAATAGCGGTCAAAGCCACTTGTCATAAGCAATTGCTTGTATTGTTGAGGTGCTTGCGGAAGCGCATAAAACTTGCCCGGGTACAATCTTGATGGCACTATAAAGTCGCGTGCTCCTTCAGGTGATGAGCTTGTGAGTATTGGCGTAGTGATTTCAAGAAAGCCTCTTTCGCTCATTCTACGGCGAAGTGAGCTTATCACTTTTGAGCGGAAGACAATTTTGTCACGCACCACGGGGTTGCGCAAATCAAGAAATCGATATTTCAACCTTGTGTCTTCTCTTGACATCGTTGATGTGGAAACCTCAAACGGAAGCTGTTCAAAGCACTTGCCTAGTATTTCTATTTCTGTCGGTTCAATTTCGATAAGTCCAGTTGCCATTTCAGCGTTGGGGCTTGATCGCAAAATCACCTTTCCTGTCACTGCAATCGTGCTTTCGCGCGGTATAGCTCTGACCTGCTCTTTTTGCTCCTCTGTGTGAGCAACTGCCTGAGTCATTCCGTAAAAATCGCGCACGACAAAAAATACGACTGCACCTAAATCACGGACACTATGAAGCCATCCCGAAATTTTGACTGTTTCGCCTGCGTTTTGTTCTCTTAATTCATTGCAATTATGCGTTCTATAATATGCCATTATGCTTATACCTTCATTGCAAACCTTTCTGCGTTTGCATTATTTTTACTATTTTAACTAAGCGATTTTTAACTTAGACTATTTACTGCTTGCGTTGCAAATCCGCTTCTCCCTTTTTCAATTTCAATTTTACTTACCGCTTCGCTTTTTCCGGGTTAAAATTTCAACACTATTTATTGCGTGTTCTTATTTGCTATGTCATTTACTTATCAAGATTTCGACTTGCAAATTTACTCTGCTGTTCGCTTAATAAACTAGCAAACTTCATTTATTTGCCGTTTCGTTTGATTAAAGCAGATTTATGCCTTTGTTCGCACACTTTTTGACCATTTCCTCAGGCCAAATGGACACCTGAATTTCGCCAATGTGCGCCTTCTGAAGCAAAAACATACAAAGTCGTGATTGCCCGATACCGCCACCGATTGTGAGAGGTAGTTCGCCAGAAAGAATTCTGCGATGATATGGATACGCACGCCTTTCTTCGCATTCACTTACTTCAAGCTGGTGCTTGAGCGAATCTGCATCAACACGAATGCCCATTGATGATATTTCAATGCTTTCTTGCAAGATATCATTCCAAAACAATATGTCGCCATTCAAATTCCAATCATCATAATCTGGAGCTCTGCCATCGTGTTTTTCTCCGTTTGAAAGCAATCCGCCAATTTGCATAATGAATACTGTGCCATACTTTTTGGTGATTTCATTTTCTCTTTCTTTTGAGGTCAAATTTGGGTAAAGGTCATAGAGTTCCTGCGTGGTGATGAAATAGACTTTCTTTGAGAGCTTTAACGTCAGTTTCGGGAACGCAAATTTTGTTTCTTCAAGTGCGTCAACTATTGTTGAGACTATGCGAACTACTACTGATTTCAAAAATTCGATGTTGCGTTGCTCTTTTGAAATGACAAGCTCCCAATCCCACTGATCAACATAGATTGAGTGAACATTGTCGCAACTGTCATCACGCCTTATTGCGTTCATATCAGTATAAAGACCCTCGCCCTCTCCAAAACCATAGTCCTTTAGCGCAAGTCTTTTCCATTTCGCAAGTGAATGAATGATTTCAGCCTCGATTTCCTGCTCCTTTATGTCAAAATGCACGGCGCGTTCGACACCGTTTAAGTCGTCGTTTACGCCTGTTCTGCATTTGACAAATAGCGGTGCCGAGACACGCTCAAGACCGAATTCACGAATAAAGTTGCGTTGGAATGTGTCCTTGACAAACTTTAGCGCGCGTTCTGTCTCACGAATGTCCATACGTTGTTTGTAGTTGATTGGTAGTTTTAATTTGTACATAAATACCCCGGTATTTTTAATTTTGAAGCGCTTTCCACATCTTGCGGAGCGCTTTTGCGAAAACTTGATTTTGCAAGTTCCCGACTTTTATTCCATCAAATCGCCTGTAGTGCGTGAATAAAGAACAACATCACGAATGTTTGAAATACCAGATACATACATCAAAATTCGCTCAAACCCAAGACCGAAACCGCTGTGTGGCACAGAACCATATTTGCGAAGCTCTAAATAGCCTTTGTAGTCTTCCATATTCATATTTCGCTCGTTCATCGCCGCGACAAGCTTTTCAATGTCGGCTTCACGCTCGCTGCATCCGATGATTTCTCCGACTCCCGGAACAAGCAGGTCGGTTGCTGCAACTGTCAATCCGTCATCATTTTGCTTCATATAAAACGACTTTATTTTCTTTGGATAGTTTGTCACAAATACAGGTTTGTTGTAGACCTGCTCGGTGATATAACGCTCGTGCTCCGTTTGCAGGTCGCAACCCCACTCAACTGGGTATTTGAACTCAACCTTTGCTTTCTCCAAAATTTTGATTGCTTCGGTGTAGTCTAGCACGACAAAATCACTACCAGCAACATTTTCAAGTTTTTGACGAAGTCCTTTTTCAAACGCACGCTCGAAAAACGAGATTTCATCTGAACAATAGTCCAACGCATACTTTATTACATATTTTATCATTGCTTCGGCAATTTGTATTATGTCGGGAAGCTTTGCAAACGCAACTTCAGGCTCAATTTGCCAAAACTCTGCCGCGTGACGCGCTGTGTTGCTGTTCTCGGCTCTGAAAGTTGGCCCGAAGGTGTAAATCTTGCCCATTGCAAGAGCTGCGACCTCGCCCTCTAGTTGCCCCGAAACAGTGAGCCCTGCCTTTCTGCCAAAGAAATCCTTTGCTACAAATTCTTCCTCATTCTTTGCTTCTCTTGCTTCTTTGTAACCTAGTGTTGTCACTCTGAAAATCTCGCCGGCTCCTTCGCAATCACTGCCAGTGATTAGCGGAGTGTTGACATAAATAAAGTTGCGGTCTTGAAAAAATTGATGAATAGCAAATGCAAGCTTTGAGCGTAACCGAAGCATAGCGTTGAAGGTGTTTGTCCGCACTCTTAGATGCGGTATTGTGCGAAGATACTCAAGCGAATGATACTTTTTTTGCAAAGGATAGTCATTTGGACATTCTCCCAACACCACCATTTTTTCCGCATTGATTTCAAACGAATCCTGCGCAACAACCGATGACACTAGTGTTCCATCAATTTCAACTGATGTGCCTAGTGGACTCACTGCAGATATTTGTGCGGAGTCAAACTTGGATTTGTCAATAACTATTTG
>JAQUST010000009.1:24551-58509 GCA_028710495.1 Clostridia bacterium | reverse complement strand
TTGTGGGTTGTTGAGGGGTTGGAGAGCTTAGAGGAGTTAAAGGAGTTGGAGGAGTTGGAGGAGTTGGAGGATTTGGAGGAGTTTGGAGGGGTTTGGAGGGATTTGGAAGAGTTTGGAGGAGTTGGAGTAGTTGGAGTAGTTGGAGGAGTTGGAGGATTGGAGGAGTTGGAGTAGTTGGAGGAGTTGGAGGAGTTGGAGGAGTTGGAGGATTGGAGGAGTTGGAGGTGCTAAAGTGACTTACGGGGTTGGAGATTTTGGGCTTGGTTTTTGGAGTGTTGAGGCGTTGGAGTGTTGAAGGAGTTTGGGTGTTGAGGATTATGAAGTTTTGAGTTTTGAGCATTTGAAGCTCTTCTACTTATCTGTCTTTGCAAACTTTTTGTTTTTTTGGGCTTTTCGGGATTTTCGACTTTTCGAATTTTACAGGCTTTGCGAGATTTCCAAGTTCTTTTGACATATAGCACTTTAGACAATATAAAATTGTTGGTTTTTCAAAATAAAAAGCGGACACAATGTGTCCGCTTTTTGATTTTGTTTAGTGCTTTTCAAATACGATTTTTAGTCGTTTCCGTAGATGCTGCCTGTTGAGCCAGCGCCTACACCAAATATGCCTTTGTTTGTTGCTGTCAAGTTTGCGGTTGAACTGCTTGTGTTTATAATTCCATCGCTGTCGTTTTCGCCAACTACTCCGCCGACATCATCAGCACCTGTGATGGTTCCTGTTGATGAGCAACCTGTGACTGAAGCATCTTCGTTGTTCTTGCCAACAATTCCGCCGACGTTGTTTTCATCATTTGCTTTGATTGTAATATAATTTGCAAAGCATGATGTGATGGATGAATTGTTTACGCCTGCGATACCGCCAACATTGTCAACTGTGAATGTGAATGAACCTGCAACTTTTGAATTGTTGATGTTGCCGTTGTTTTCTGCAACCAATCCACCTTGCTTCTCGCTGACCAATGTGTAGCTTCCATAAACATATGCGCCGCTTATTGTTGCATTGTTGATTGCAACCAAGCCTGCAGAATAAGTTTCAGAGAAATTTACGCTGTTGGTGTTTCTCGCTGTCGGTGTGCCGTATGCTGAGCTTGAGCCTGTGATTGTGCCTTCATTGAGTGCTGCAAATCCGCCAACATATAGATTGATATACGCATTGTTTGTGACTGCGCTTACCGTTGCAGTGGTTGAATTTGTTCCGCTGACCGTTCCCTTGTTGACTCCGACAAATCCGCCTGCGTATGCATTGTAGGTGTTGACAGTGATACTGCCTTTCATTGTGACGGAAACTGATGAACTTGTGACAGAACATCCGGAAATAATGTTTTCGTTTACGCCTGCAATTATGCCTGCATTAACATCCATTTTTTCTGCAGTAAAGCCGATTGTTGCATTTGAAACATTGAGGTTTACGATTGAGTTGGATTGTGTGCCTTTCACAACATATCCGAACAAACCTGCGTTTGCAACTGCCTTTGTAATCTTGAAGCCGTAAACTTTGTGGTTGTTGCCCATGAAGTAGCCTGCGAATGGCTCAGAAGCTGTGCCGATTGGAGTCCATTCCGCGCCACCAAGATTGATGTCGTTTTCAAGATAATATGTTGCATCTAAGTCATTTGCAACTGCTTTGAGTTGTGCAGCTGTTGAAACATAGATTGCGTTTTCATAAAATTGGTTCCATTTTGCAATAACTGTGACATCGCTTGCGACTGTCAATGTGAAGATGCTGTCTTCAATACGAACACCGTTGTAATACCATCCTGCAAAAATATAACCAGTTCTTGTTGTGGCTGTCGGAAGTGTTGTTGCACTGAGATATTCAACTTCGGTTATTGAAGCAACGCTTGTTCCGCCGTTGGCATTGAAGTTGATTGTGAACAATTCTGTTGGTGTTTCGACAACTTCTTCAACGACTGGCGCGGTGTAGCTGAGGGTGAATGTCTTTGAGACACCAGCGTCTGCTTTCAAAGTCATAGTCATTGTTGTCTCAAAACTTTCTGCGCTCAAAACTATAACGCATCCGTTTGCCATTGTTGCAACTTTGACTCCGCCAACTGTTGCGATTGAATAATCGAAATCATCAACTGAGTAAACTGTGTTCATCGCTGTCCAAGTGTTGTCTACTTCGATTGGATTGACAAATGTCAAATAGGATTTGTTTGATTCGTATGCGGGAAGGTCAATTTCGCTTAATGTGAGAATTGTGTCTGTATCAAGTGAGTTGACGATTTCATCAAGCACGATTGTGTCTGAATTTTCGCTGTTCCAACCAAGTGTGATGATGTCTTGTCCGAAGGTTGCGATAACGCCGTGGGCTTCAACACCTACTGGTTTTCCGCTCAATATGAACACTTTGTATTCCAAAGCGGCTGAAACAAACCATCCAAATTCGCCTGCTGCTGTTTTGATGTTGTCGTCAGTTGCCTCGGTCTTTGCAAAAACACCGTCAAGTTCAAGATAAACACCGACTCTTGCATCGATACCGACGCGGAGCCATTTTGACATACCAACGATTGAGAAGTATGCATCAGCATTTACGCCTGTTGCCATTGTGAGTGTGCCAAACAACATTGTGTCGTTTGAAAGTGTGTTCACTCTTGTTTGGTATTGTTCTGGAACTAGGTCACCATTTTCATCTGCAACACTGCGAACACCGATTGTGTCAACACTTGTGATAACTGTTTCGTTGTATAGTTCCGCTTGAATTTCGAACGAAATGAACCAGTTGAGGTCAAGGTTGATTGTGATTGGTGTGTTTGGAATGATATAAGTTAATGTTTGAATAAGCGGTACTGTGAATTCTTTGCTGATTGCTTTTGCATCGCCAAATATAGTTCCGCTCAAAACTGTGCGGTCTGCAAGAATGTCTGCAATTTTTTGTGCAAGTTCTTCATCGTTTGTCACAAGAGTGTCAGACTCGCTGTCAATCCATTGAATTGAGATTGTGAGAGTGTGGTCTGTGTTTACGATAAGAGCATAATCATAATAGAAATTTGTTCCATCGAGTTCTGCATAAGCTTTGATATCGTATGTAATGTTTCCGCCGTAGGCGACTTTTGCATACATACATTTGCCATTGGCATCTGCATCAGAAAGATATTCGATTGAGAAAGCAAGAGCAAAGCCTCTGCCTTCGTGTTTGATTTCTGTCGCGATTTTGAAGTTGTCGAGGAAACCTGTGACGGTGTCCATAATCCCTGCTGTTTTCGCCTCGTCAGAAACCATCCAAACTGCTTCTGCGAAATCATAAAACATTTGTGATTGACGAACACTTGCTGAGGCTGCTTCGGCTATTTCTTCATCAATTGCGATTTCAGAACAGTCAACTTCTTCAACAACAAAGATGTCAAGCGCTGAATAAATTTCTTCCATTGAAGGAGCAACATAATCAAATACAACAACGATTGTGCCACCACCTTGTACTGTCAATGGCTCACTGCAAACTTTACCGAAAGTCGAGTCCGCGGTGACTTCATCAAATGATTTTGCGATTACAAATAAATTGCCGACTGCAAATCTTTCAATTGCCGCCGCTTCACTTGAAACATCGTAAGGAACAATCAATTCAAGGCGAAGTCCGTAAATATCATTGTCAGCGTCTTTCAATCCTGCTGATAAGACTGAAACATTTTGCGGATTTACCAAAACTATGCCGTCTTGTAAAACTGCATCTGCCGCGTAGTCTTTGTTGATTGTGAATTTTATTGATCTGAGGGTCTCGCTCTTGCCTGTGAAAAATGCTACTTCATCAAGCAAGTTGATTGTGTATGTAGCACCTGCAATGTAGCTTTCGCCATCAGGTCTTTTTATAACATATATGCCGTCATACTCGTTGACTTGAATTGCGACCAAGTCTCCGTTGCGGTCAATCACCTCGACAAATGTCCCCACATTTTCGCTTGTGATTGTCGCTGATGAAGTGATGTCAAAAAGTACAAATTCATCACATTCCAACATTTGCGACTCATCGGAGTTTTGCATGCTGTATGCTAGTGGCGCAACTGTTGGCGCTATTGATGCCGGTGCTGTAGGATCTGCCGGCACATCATCGCCACCAGGCACAACATCGCTCACTTCGCCTCCGCCCAAATCTCCATTCAAATCTTCGCCCGGAATTGACAAACCGTTGCAACCAGCAAGGACAGCAACGGAAAGCACTAAGACGAGGACTAGAACCAAAATAAGGCTTATGCCGTGATTTGATTTTCTCATAATTCCTCCCATTGAACCGAAGTTCAAAAAAACTGTTTGTTTTGTGCCCGTATGTAGAGTGAGTGTGTGGCCGTAAAAACGCTTTCAGATTGCAGAATGCCACCATTTAATTAATATATAAATTAAGTTTACAACAGAAGTACCATTATGTCAACCCAAATTTTGTAATATTTTCTCTTTATCATTGTATGCGAAAACCAAGTAATTAGTACTTGTTTTATGGCAGTCAACTTCAGGTTTTCGAAAGCAAAATTTGCTCAAAACTCGACATGTTTAAGCTAATTTTTACGATTTGAGGCGGAGCAGTTCTGTCTGTATAGCGTTCATACTGCGTTTTGGATTTTATTTTATTATCATTGTACTTTAATGCCTGTTTGTCAATTTTTTGTTAAATTTGTCTTTTATGTTTTGCGATGCTGTATTTGTCGCTTTTCTTCTTTTATATGAGATGACGAGATATAATTCGTGAGTATTATGTATAGCTTTCGAGCGTTTTGTGGTTGGAATTAATGTTGGGTTTGGAGATAAAGATTGAATTTGAGTTTGGTTTAAGCTTGGGTTTTGGGATTGGCGTTGGAATTAAATTTTGAGTTTGAACTTAAGTTTGATTTGGGGATTGGTGTTGGGGGTTGAGTTTGGGAGTTGGCTTGAAGATAAAGTTTGGATTTGAGTTCGGTTTAATCTTTGTTTTTAATTTTGTGATTTGTACATTATATGTTAAGTTTTTAGCACTTTTGTTCAGGCTTCTTAGGCTTTGCGTGGATTTGAAATAGGTGTTTGTGCATACAAAAAAGCACTCAATTTGGGTGCTTTTTTGATTGTTTGTTTTTGCATTCACAGAGTTTCTGCTTAAATTTGGTTTGGGGTTTTGAGATATTATTTATTCAATTAACAGAAATATACAAAATCCCAGCATGCCAATTACAATTATGCCAGTTATTATACAAAATAAATAACGTTTATATAAACTACGTTTCATATCAGATATTTCATTTAAAATCATAATTTTATATGAATCATCATTAAATTTTAATCCGTATATTTTATTATCTATTTTAATTTTTGTTAAATTTTTTGTTAAATTTTCATCTTCTAATAAATCAATAACACCCAACTCTTTCAATTTAAATAAATCTAATTTTCCTTTCATTATTCCACCCCATATTCCCATGTATTGTATGTATTTCCTGCATAACAAATGTTACTAAATGGAATCAAACAAATTAATAGTACTAAAGTAACTGAAAATATGAGTAATTTTTTTTTTCATCTATCTCTCCCTATCCATAATATTACACTGATTATAACACAAACGAAGTATTAATGTGCTATATAGCAAAATTCGCTAAATTTCTACAAATCTTTTTTATATATTGTTTATTATATTACAATAGTTGAAAATTCTTAAATATTTATATTGATGAATTGTAAAAGCCACAAAACTTGTAGGCAATAAAACAACATAATTTGTTCATAGAATTTGTTTGTTATAAATTTGAAAATAGATTTAGTTATTAGTTAAGAGATGTTTATAAATATAAAAACTTACGTATTGATACAGGAGCGTTTCGCAGGTTGATTTTATGTAAAAATTATAATGATAATTTGATTTTATGAATTCAATTAAGGCAATCAATGTTGAGTTTTAGAATATTTTTACTGCTTTTGCCTTAATTTTGACAATAAAAAAGCACTCAATTTGAGTGCTTTTTTGATTGTTTGTTTTTGCATTCACAAAGTTTGTTTTCAGTCTTTCTTCTTTTGCACTTTATCCTTTTGCACTATCTTTGGCAAAAGACTTTCAATAACTGATTTCACAAACTGAGTTTTGGCTTTTAATAAACCTTTTGCAACTAATGCCATTCCGATTCGCTTATGACTAGTGTCATTCCGCTTCGCTTCAGACTAGTCGGCTTTGTATGGAAGCAATGCCATTGTGCGTGCACGCTTGATTGCTGTTGCCAAAAGTCTTTGATGCTTTGCGCATACTCCACTCATACGGCGTGGCAATATTTTGCCCTTTTCTGTAATAAATCTCTTGAGCTTTGCTATATCTTTGTAGTCAATCTCTTTTGCGTGGTCAACGCAGAACATACATACCTTTTTCTTTGGCGCTCTTTTTGCATAGCGTGGTTTGGTTTCTTCACCCATTTTCGATTTCTCCTTGTTTTAGAATGGAAGATCGTCATCGACTGCTTTGATGTTGTCAAATTCTGCGCTATCGCTTGTTGACGAATCGTTCTTTGTTGAGAGGAATTGCACCTCATCAGCGGCGATTTCTGTCACATAACGGCGTGTGCCATCATTTGCATCATAGCTTCTGGTCTGGATGCTTCCCGACACAGCTGCCTTTGAACCTTTCTTCAAATATTTATTGCAGTTTTCTGCTTGCGCTCTCCAGACAACTATCGGGAGAAAGTCAGTTTCACGCTTGCCGTCTTTTGAATAATTTCTTGAGACTGCCAATGTGAATTTGCAATACATTATGCCATTGTTTGTGCTTGCGAGTTCGGGGTCCTTTGTGAGGTTGCCGATTATAAATACTTTATTCATAATATCTCCTTTCGCACGACCTGCTGCCGTACGATCAATGTTCACAAGTTGCGGATTACTTCCTAACGATCATACATCTGACAACCTTTTCATCGATACGCATATTGCGGTCGATTTCTGCAGGCGCGGTTTCTTGAGCTGTGATGTTCATAAGAACATAGTAACCTTCGTTTTGTGTGTTGTCGATTGTGTAGGCAAATCTCTTTGTGCCCCACTTATCAACTGACTCGACGGTTCCTCCCAATGACTCCACTAGTGAACTGAATTTGTCCACAACTGCGGTTTTTTGGTCATCTTCGATGTCGTTGCGAATAATATAAAGAACTTCATACTTATTCATAACTGTTATACCTCCTTTTGGTCTAATGGCTCTACCTTTCGGCGAGCAAGGAATTGGGTCGCCCCAAATGATGCGCGCTTGATGCGCTCAATTATTATTATCTATTATTTCAATTTTGTAAAGCGAATTTCACTAAATCTTTTGAGAACAGCCCGCTTTGGGGCAAAAAATCAACATATCCACAACATATTGAATTTTGTAGAAGTTTTAGAAACAGATAATTTTTTATCATTAGATATTGACTTTTCATTTTTTGTAATATAATAGTATTAGAAGAAGTTTTTGCTTCTTTGAAACCGTCTCTATTTTTTCGTTTACCTACGGGGACGGACACGCGGCGGTTTTTTATTTTTGGTATAATAGCATAAATGAGATTTATTCCATCATTTTTTGTAATATAATAGTATTAGAAGAGGTTTTTGCTTCTTCGGAAACACCGCTTTGGATTCGTTTACCTTCGGGGACGGATACAACGTTCAATCGTTGTGCGGTGTTTTTTGTTTTCTCAGTAAAATCGTAAATGAGATTTATTCCATCATTTTTTGAGTCTTTGCTTAATACATACTATAAGAAACTATAATAGTTTTTTAGATTCTAAAACTGCACACCGTTTCAACTTCTATTTCATTCAAATTTGAACTTCTATTTCATTCAAATTTGAACTTCTATTGCATTCCATTTCATCTTCATTTTTTAATTTGTAACCGTTTTACCAATCTTCACGGTGAGAAATTTTTATGTCGTCATAATACTCAAAATATTTCTTCTTGAAATTTTCGGTTTCACGGAGTTTTCGTTTTTTCTCGGCTTGCTGTGCAGGCGTAAGTTGAGGCTTTTCTTCTCTTTTTACGGTTTGTTTTTTAATAGATATTTCAGTGCTTTCTTTCGTATCATTTTCGAGAATTTGCGCAATTTCTGCTGTGTTTTTTTGGAGAATTTCCGTGTTTTTCCCGTCTATTTTTTTGCTTTCGTTTTTTTCTTTTTCATCTTCTATGTTTTCCATTGTTTTTTCTGTCATTTTTAATCCTTAATTCAATATTTTGCTTTGGCACTTTTGCTTTGGCACTTTTGCTTTTGCACTTTTGCTTTTGCACTATTGCTTCGGCGTGACTTTTGTCTTTTTGCCCGTCACAGGGTCAATGATATATGTGTTTTCCATTTGAGAATGGAAGTTTGCGCGAATACGACAAAGATAGTCCTCGCGTAATGCTGCGCGCTCATTGACCTCTTCTTCACTCAGCCCGCATTCCTTACTTTTTTTGGCAAGTTCGTTTATGCGTGCCACTAATGCTTCGTATTCCATATTCTATCCTTATAATTTTTTGATAGCGTTTTTGATAGCGTTTTTGTCTTTTTCAACAGTTTGCTAGTCATATCCTGATTTTTGCTAGTAATTTACGAAAAATACGTGTTCTTAAAATTCAATGTGCTTGACGTTATCTTTTCGCGAATACCGATACAATACCACTTTGTTTCCGATTGCAGAAACCGCTTCCGCACGCACCGCTTTGGCAAGCTCATCCACAATTTCACGGCCTGTCACATCGGTGTTTTTCAATACTGTAATTTTGACAAGTTCTCTCGCCTCAAGCGCATTTGACAAATCCGCAATAAGATTTTGCGTTATTCCGCCTTTGCCAATCTGGAATATCGGTTGCAGGTCATTTGCTATTGCTTTAAGATTGCTTCTTTCTTTGCTTGTAAGCATAATTTTATCCTTCATTTTCTCACACAATAATTGTGTGTTGTTTGTTTAAATTTTTCTGTTTTAGATTTATTTAGATTTATTTTTATTTTATAACAGTTTTATCTTAGTATTTATTTTACATATTCTTGTTTTTATATCTTACTAATATTTCTATTTATTATATTGCTTTGCGAATTCGGTTTTTTTTCTTTAATTATTATTTTTTGTTATCGCTTTTTTCTTACACTGATTTTGCGTCTGTTTGTAAAAAAGACCGTAGCTGTTGTTATGTTCGCCAGTTTATAGGGGTTTCGCCGTTCTTGACAAGAAACTCATTTGTCTTTGAAAAGTGCTTGCAACCCATAAACCCTGCATAAGCTGATAATGGCGACGGATGCGGCGCTTCCAAAATAAGGTGCTGTGGCGCGGTTATCAATTTCTTTTTGCTTCTTGCATTTGCGCCCCAAAGCAAAAACACGACAGGCTTACTGCGTTCATTGAGCATTTCTATGATTTTGTCCGTGAATGTTTCCCAACCTTGTCCACGATGCGAATTGGGTTGAGCTTCACGCACAGTTAGAACCGTGTTGAGCAACAAAACACCTTGCCTTGCCCAGTTTTCCAGACATCCGCTTGTGCATTTCATACCCAAATCGGCGCATATTTCCTTGAATATGTTCACAAGCGACGGTGGCGGTTGAACGCCTTCTTGCACCGAAAAGCACAGACCGTGCGCTTGTCCATTTCCGTGATAGGGATCTTGACCTAAAATAACAACCTTGACATCTTCATACGCCGTCCACACAAGCGCATTGAATATATCATACATATTTGGAAATATGGTGCAATTTTTGTACTCTGCCGACAAAAATCTGCGCAATTTTTGATAATAGTCTGCGCCGAACTCACTTTCAAGCATCTTGTCCCAACTATTTCCTATATTTACCATTTTTAATATGCTCTGGCAAAGTAAATCACTTTGTCTGCTTTCTTTCCGCAATATACACAAGTGTCGCCAACCGGCGTTTGGTCAAACGGCATAACGCGTGACGATGCGGAAGTGGCTGCCTTCACGGCGGCTTCACATTCAGGACATCCGCACCACATTGTTTTCACGAAGTTTTGTTCATTGATTGCAGTGGTGAGTTCATCCATATTTGAACAAATCTTTATATGATTGTTTACAAATGCTTTTGACTGCTCATACATGTTGTTGTGTATTTCATCTAAAAGCGATAAGACTGTGCTTGAGATATCCGCCAACAAAGCGGTTGACTTCTCCTGCGTATCGCGTCGTGCTAGCACACACTGTCCGTTTTCAATATCTCGAGGCCCTATTTCAAGACGAATTGGCGCTCCCTTCATTTCCCATTCGTTAAACTTCCAGCCCGGACTTTGCTCACGGGCATCAACTTCAACTCGGACTCCTGCATTTTTGAGAACTTCCGCTATTTCATAAGCTTTGTCCAAAACTCCTGCTTTGTGCGTTGCTATCGGAATAATAACACATTGAACAGGCGCAACTCTTGGAGGCAACTTCAGTCCTCTTTGGTCACCATGCGCCATAATAAGCGCACCAATAAGACGGGTTGAAACACCCCAACTTGTTTGATAAGGATTTTTTAATGTTCCGTCTTTATCCAAAAACTTGATATCAAAAGCATCCGAAAAGTTTCTTCCGAAAAAGTGCGACGTGCCTGCCTGCAAACTTTTGCCATCTAACATCATTGCTTCCATAGCATAAGTTTCTTGCGCGCCTGCAAATTTTTCTTTTTCGCTCTTGCGACCGACCAAAACCTCGATTGCAAGCACATTTTGCATAAACTCTCTATATACCTCAAGCATTTTCAAGGTTTCTTCTTTTGCTTCTTCGCTTGTGATATGCAAAGTGTGCCCTTCCTGCCACAAGAATTCACTTGTGCGCAAAAACGGACGCGTTGTCTTTTCCCAACGCACAACGTTTGCCCATTGGTTGATAAGCACTGGCAAATCTCTATAACTGTGTACCCAACGCGAGTACATCTCGCATATTATTGTTTCACTGGTTGGGCGCACAACAAGCTTTTCTTCGAGTTCAGTGTCGCCGACATGTGTGACTAGCGCAACTTCAGGCGCAAATCCTTCCACATGCTCCGCTTCTTTCAAAAGATAGCTATACGGAATAAGAAGAGGAAAATACGCATTCTTATGCCCCGTTTCTTTGAAGCGTCTGTCAAGCGAGTGCTGTATGTTTTCCCAAATTTCATAACCGTACGGTCTTATCACCATAGTTCCTTTTACTGGGCCGTAATCTGCAAGCTCCGTCTTCAAAACCACATCGGTGTACCATTGTGGAAAATCTGCACTCATATCTGCTATTTCTTTTACAAATTGTTTGTTGTCTGCCATATATACCTCTAATATGTATAATAAGTTAATATAATTCTTCTTTAGCTTGTTGCTTTGTTGCCATTATCAATATAATTAATTGACTAGGTGAGCAATTAGCTTGTTGTCGTTAACAATATTGCCATCTAACGTTACTCGCTATTATTGCCTGCTCGCTATGTTCGCAATTAGCCATGCTACCGTCTAGTGATATTCGCAATTATTGCCTGCTCGCTTTTTTAGCAATTAAAAATACTACCGTCGTCTTGTAACGTTTGCAATTAGCAATGTTAGCAACCTAGCGTAAAAAAGTCAATAGATTGCACTTGGTGTGAAAAATTAGACTTCTAAAATGCCTAGGCTTTTTTCTTATTTTTTGCTAGTCAACGATATCGGATAGCTTAAGTTGGGATATTGTCATATTCCATACTCCGTCCGCACTGAAATCGTCGAGCTCTATTATTGTGCCGCCACGATATTCATAATCTGCTACGTCCACATAAGCAAGATTGTCAATACTAAGTCCAAAATTTAAGATTATGCCCTTATACGTAACTGAATATGTATTTTTATGGTCGTGCCCGACAAACGTTGCTTTTGTTGAACCAAGTTCTACTAATTTTTCAAAAAATAAGTCAGAATATTTTGCATCACTTATGATTGCCTCTCCATTGTCACGATAACCTTCACCCATATAACCATAATGATAATATACATCGTTTCCATCAATATTTTCTGTCGTTCCTTCTGCAAAATGCGTGCCCCATTCATCGGTCAGCTTTGTGCATTGTTTTTCTAAAGCATTCCAAACATCATAGTATTCTTGGCTTGGAATGTGATAAAATGCAAGAGAGTTTGCAAGACCTGACGTGCCGTCTTGAGCATTGTAACAATTTGATACTCTGGTGAGTTCTTTTTCATACCACTCAATCTGATCTTCGTGTATATTGTCGTAACCGTCAGTCAAACTTCCTTCAATGTACATATTGCTGTCAATAACTAAACAAGTCGTATTCAGTGAGCTGTCACTGTTCAAAACGTTGATAAAATAATTGGAGTCGCCATAGACGTCTCCTGAAAATTCTCCATACATTTCAAATTCCGTGTCATTTTCTAAGTCAATCATTCTTTGTTCGGGTGTAAACAAACATTTTCCGCCGTTTTCATACGAAATACTTTGATAATATGAGGTCAAGCTTGACTTGCGATGTGTTGCATAAACTTCTTCATCGTGATTTCCATACGCATAAGCCCATGGAATACCTATGGACTCCATCATATTGCAAAATACTTTTGTCTGTTCAAGATTATTCGAAGTCATTGTTTGTATAAACACAGGATAAACGCTATCGCCTGTTACCATTATAAGATCCGGTTCAACTGCCTTAACAACCTTATAAACGGCATTGATTGCATATCGGTCTTGTTTCTGAGTGCAGACTCCATTGCCAAGGTGAATGTCTGTGAGTTGAAGGATTTTTATTGGAGTTGTGTCTGCTTCATTTGCAACTTTTATGCTATAATAGCCCGTTGCGTCACGCTCTATAACGGTTTCTCTTGTTTGAATCGCTTCAAAGCTTAAAGCATATTCTAAAATATCTGTCGTTCCAATAGAAAATAAAAACGCCATCATGCTTGTTAGCAAAAATAGCACCATAAGAGCTATACCCGTACGGAAAAATACAGAGTTCAGCATGCCTTTGAATACTCTTTTTTTCAATTTGAATTGTTTTGTCATTTTCTTTTTATTCCTTGCATTTTATTTTATAAATAATAACATAATACAATAAAAAAGTAAACACGAAAAATTCGTTTGTGAACTTTGCAGATTATCGCACATACAATACACTCTAAAGATGATTTTGAAAATAAATAATTTTTTTTTTAAAAACAGTTTACAAGAGTGAATGTTGTCAATATAATATAGGCGAAAATCAAGACTATATTTTGAGATGTTTTGATAAGAGTTTGGTAAAAAATTAAAAGAGGAATATATGGGAAACTACAAAAAATGTCCGCGCTGCGATCTGAATTGGATTTTGAACTCTGAGGATTTATGCGATGTTTGCAAAGTCGAACTCGGCAAAGCAAATATTTCGCTCATTGAAGACGAAGATGATGAAATACTTGAAGAACGCATTTGCCCTGAATGCAAGGTCAACTACCTCGATGAGGGAGAAGATATCTGCGCAGTTTGCCGTACCGAAAAACTGGTCAAGAAGCCTGAACCAAAAGTTGAAGAAGACGATGAAGTAGCCGAGGATGATGACTGGCGACAATTTGTTGAAGATGAAACGGCAACTGATGAGGATGACTCCAACGAAATTTCATTATCGATGCTTCAAGAAGAAGAGGAAGCTGAGGATGATGATTACGACGAAGAGAGCTCAGATTTTGTTGATGACTTTGATGAATCCATCACCGCTTTTGATGAGAATGACACTTTTGACGAAGATGAAGATGAAGAAAGTGACGATGATGATGAAGAGGATGCTAATTAATACTCCTTAGATAAAACATCAACTTTTTTCAGTTTGAATTATTCTGATTATAAAAAGAAATCCCACTTTATTTAGCGAGATTTCTTTTTTTTGTTTTAACTTAAACATTTTCTTTTTTGCTAATACAATTACTTTTTCTTTGTTGTTCCTTTAACGTTGCTTGTGCTTCTTTTTGCCGCTTCTGTGCCTGCGTTACCACTTCTTCCTGTTGGATTTGATGTGTGCGTGTTCATTTCATAACTGTTTTTGGTACTGCAATCAGTTGCATTGTTTGTGCTACGATTTGTTTGATTAGCGCTCGTAGCTTTGCCGCTTTTTGCTCTGTTTCCAGAATCTTTAACTTGATTTGCCATGGTTGTTCTCCTTTTTGTTGATACTATTATTTTTTCCATACGCATTTTGTTTATACTTGATTTTATAATTTTTAGTAAACAAAATTTGGTATTTAAAATTTGTCATTAGTTGGTTTTTGAATTTTGTCATTTTTTTTGTTATCATCGTGTCGCATTTTGACGCTTTTGTCGCATTTTGTCATATGTAAAATAAATGGTGAATAATTGGTGTAAAAATGGTGTATTTGTTTATAAAAAGCCTTGCAGATAGTGTTAATTGGTGTTAAAATTTCTTTATAGATTAAATTTCTCTAGCATTTTTCACCAATTTATTATCATTTATTTTCGCTAACTCAATACATTGACATGAGAATTCAATTTTCGACCTTTTACATCAGGATTTTTACCAAATTTTTTTGAAAATGGCTTTTTTGCATGATAATATGGTGTTAAGGATAGGAGGGGGAAATATGAGAACTACGATTTTGATTGCTGATGATAATACTGCATTCCAAACTTCTTTGAAGGAATACTTTTCACAATTCTCAGAGTTTGAAGTTGTTGGAACTGCCAGCGATGGACTTGAAGCTACTTCATTAATTGAAAAACTTTGTCCTGATTTTGTTTTGCTCGACATTGTAATGCCCGAACTGGACGGATTTGGCGTGCTGTCTGCTCTATCTCTTGACCATTTGGAGAAAAAACCAGCAGTCATAATGATGTCGCAGTTATCTGCTGACGGTTTTGTGTCAAAAGCACTTAGAATGGGTGCTAGCTACTTTTTGGCGAAACCGTTTTCTTTCAATACTATGAAACGATTTTTGGAAGATTACGGAAAAGAAGATCAAACGAGCGCGCCGCAACAACCTCAATTTCAACGAAACACAATGGCTATGGCGCCTGCACGCACCCGCGTGATTTCACTCGATGAAAAAATAGCAAGCATTTTTATTTCTGTTGGAATTCCTGCGCACATCAAAGGATATCAATTCTTGCGCGAGGCGATAAAATTGGCGGTTGCATCACCTGATATTATCAATTCAATCACTAAAAGATTATATCCGTCAATTGCAGAACATTTTGACACTTCACCAAGTAAAGTTGAACGCGCAATAAGACACGCAATCGAAGTCGCTTGGAATAGAGGAAAAATTGAAAACATCAACAACATTTTCGGCATTAAGGTTTATTCAGCGAATGAAAAGCCTACAAACGGGGAGTTTATTGCTCTTGTTGCCGATAAAATGCTGCTTGAAGGAGCATAAAAAGCAATTTCTTTTTTAGCCGCCGACATTTGCACCGCTTGAAGTGACGCTTTCTATTGTACACTTGCACGGTTATCGGCATAAAAATGATATGATAGGGGAAAGGGTTGGAGGCAAAAGGTCGCGATTTATCGCGACCTTTTGTTTTTTTCGATTATATATATCTTGTTATTTTTATAACATCAAAAATTTGTATTTTAGTTTTTATTGTTGTTGATTGTTGTTGATTGTGAAATTGTAATTCCTAAATATAGTTATTTCGAAAACTTGATTATTAGCAATACGATATCGTGATAAAGAGCGTCAGTCTGAAAAAGTAAAAAAGTTCGAACAAACACATTCTTTTGCGTATGTTAATGCAATGAATTCTTTTGTTTGAATTCGCATCATTCCAAATTGCGCAATCAATCAGCGTTTTTGCAAATATACTATTAGCACCGCAATATCTGCCGGAGATACTCCCGAGATTCTTGATGCCTGCCCCAAATTTAGAGGTTTGATTTTGTTCAGCTTTTGCTGTGCTTCAATCCTTAGACCTTTAATTGTTTTGTAGTCCAAATCAACGGGAATTGCTTTTCCCTCAAGTCTTTGTTGTTCGTGTATGGCTTGAAATTCTTTTTTCAAATAACCTTCATACTTGATTTGAACTTGCAAAGTTTCCAAAACATTATCAGAATATTTGCTGTCGACAAGCGGACGCAAATGTTCAAACTGTACAGATGGGCGACGCATTAAATCTGCAAGCGTGAGAGGATGTTCCGGAATAGCTTCTTTTAACACGGTCAACAACGCAGAAGTCTGCTCTTTGGGCAAGGCTTTGTGCGAAAGATTTTCAAGCTCCTCAATTTGTGCAAGTTTTGCTTTGTAGCGAGTGTATCTATCTTCTTTTACAAGCCCCAAGCGATAACCGTCTTCGGTGAGTCGCTGGTCGGCGTTGTCTTGCCTCAAATATATGCGGTGTTCGGCGCGCGCTGTCATCATTCTGTACGGCTCTGGCGTTCCTTTTGTGGTCAAGTCATCAATAAGTACGCCAATATACGCTTTGTCACGACCCAAAATAAAAGCTGGCTTGTTTTCGATATAATGACAAGCATTTATTCCTGCCATAAGTCCTTGCGCTGCGGCTTCTTCATACCCGCTTGAACCATTGAATTGTCCTGCACTATATAATCCTGTAACTTTCTTTACTGCGAGCGCGGGCGAAAGTTCGATTGGATTTATGCAGTCATATTCGATTGCATAAGCATATTTAGCAAAGCGGCAATTTTCCATTCCGCTTATGGAATGATACATTGCTTCCTGCACGTCTTTAGGCAGTGAAGAACTCATTCCCTGGACATACACTTCATCATTGTCATAGCCTTCAGGCTCGATAAACACCTGATGCCGCAACTTGTCGGCAAATCGCATAACCTTGTCTTCTATCGACGGGCAGTATCTAGGACCTATGCCCTTTATTGAACCGTTGTAAAGCGGACTGCGATGTATGTTGGATTTTATTATTTCGTGAGTTGTTTGATTTGTGTAAGTAAGATAGCACTGCATAAGATTGACTAGCTTTTCTTCTGTCATAAACGAAAACGAATAAACATCTTCACCTTCCTGAATTTCCATCTTTGAAAAGTCGATGCTGTCACGATAAATGCGAGCTGGCGTTCCTGTTTTGAAACGGCGGATTTCGATGCCTAATTCTAAAAGATTATTTGAAAGCATTGTTGCCGGAGCATATCCGCTCGGTCCGCTTGATTTTGTTTCTTCACCGATTATTGTGCGCCCGTTGAGATATACACCCGTTGCAATAACTACTGCTTTTGCCGTTATGCGTTCTCCATTTGCTAGCTCCACACCGCTCACTTTTCCGTTTTCCGTTTCAATCCGCGCAACTTCCGATTCAAGTAAGTCGAGATTTGACTCCGCATCTAGCGCGCTCATCATATTGTTGTGATACCACTTTTTGTCCGCCTGTCCGCGCAATGAATAAACGGCAGGTCCTTTGGTGCGGTTTAGCATTTTGATTTGAAGCAAACTCTTGTCTGCACACACTCCCATTTCACCGCCCAACGCATCAATCTCACGAACAAGATGACCTTTTGCAGTTCCGCCGATTGAAGGATTGCATGGCATAAGTGCGATTGCGTCGTATGACAAACACACGAGCAATGTCGAGTGTCCTATCCTTGCAGATGCTAGTGCGGCTTCGCATCCAGCGTGTCCGCCTCCTATCACAATAATGTCATAATCCATAGTTTATATTCTCTTTTTGTATGTATAAAACGATAATTTCGTTTGCTTTGTCATTTCGATTGCCAAAATTGTTTCTTTCTTGCTTAATATTTTTGTTGCTAAAATCTAGTTTATAGTTTGATTTTAAAAATATATTTCCTATTTCCCGACACAGAATCGAGAAAAAATTTGTTCGATTATTTCTTCACTTGCCGTCGTTCCAGTGATTTCGCCAAGCGCATCACTTGCGCATTTTAGGTCAATCAAGGTGCAATCTGTGCTATTGTTTTGTAACCCGTTGATTGCGTTTTCAAGCGCATCATTTGCTCTTGCAAGCGCAGATAAATGTCTTTCACTTGTTACTACTTCTCCGCTTTCAACTCCACCTGTTTTGAACATTTCATATATTGCGTCAAGTAAAACATTTATTCCTTTGCTAAATTTTGCACTTATTTTGAAAGTATCGCAATTTCTGCCGTATTCTGCATCTCTTTTGTCACTTTTGTTTTCAACAATAAATACTACTTTGTCGCTGAACAACTTTTCTAATTCAGACTGCTGTTTTGCATTCTGTATAGTATTTTGAGTGCTGTTTCCGCTGTTTCCGCTGTTTCCGCCGTTTCCGCTGTTTCCGCTTGAAGCGCTCGCATCTTTAACATACAGCACAAGGTCGGCACTCTTGATTTCATCCTTTGCGCGTTTCACACCTATTTGCTCAATTTCATCTTCACTTTCTCTGATACCTGCGGTGTCAACAAGATTGAATTTTACGCCCTTATACTCAATGCTTTCGCTCACAAGGTCGCGCGTTGTGCCCGCCGTTGCGGTGACAATTGCTCTTTCGCGTTTTAGAATTGCATTCATTAGCGATGATTTGCCAACATTGGTGCTTCCAACAAGAACTATTTTTAGCCCGTGCTTTGCAATTCGACCTTCATCAGCAGTTTGAATAAGGCTGTCTATTTCAGAAATAATTCCATTTATCACAGCGGGCGTTTGTGGCAAAACCTCATCTTCCATTTCATCGGGAAAATCCAAACTTGCCTCAAGTCCGCAAATAAGCTCAAATAGTCTGGCTTCGATTGTTTTCATCTGCTTGCCAAACTCACCGTCCATAAGTTTGTAAGCCGCTCGGACTGCTGATGCGCTTTCCGCGTTTATCATATCTACAACACCCTCTGCATCCGCCAAGGTCATCTTGCCGTTCAAGAAAGCGCGTTTTGTGAATTCTCCCTTCTGTGCAGGCACTGCGCCATGTTTCACACATTCACGCACAATGCCGTCCAAAATCCTCACTCCGCCGTGAATTTGGAATTCAACTACATCTTCACCCGTAAATGAATTTGGCGCTTTGAAATATACCGCATAGCCTTTATCTGAAAATTCAGAACATCTCACTTCACCAAATATTAGTTTTGATGGTTCTTGCCCAAGTTGGTTTGATAAAAAATTTTGGGCATTTTTTGTTTGTGTACACAAATTTCTACTTTCCTCAATATTTTTTGATTGTGTACAGAAATTCCTTTCTTCTATAATATTTTTGTGATTATTATTTTTATCATCAGAACTTATTCCTTCGGGCTTTATTCCTTCGGGCTTTATTCCTTCGGGGTTTACTTCTTCGGGCTTTACTTCTTCGGGCTTTACTTCTTCAGCTCTCAGCATTTCTTTTTTTGATGAACGCACAACGGCGAAGATGCCGTTTGCAATTTGCAAAGCATCTTCGCCGCTTAATCTAACAATTCCTATTCCGCCCGCTCCGAGCGCTGTTGCGATAGCAACAATGGTGCTCATTAAAACGGAAATCTCTTCTTTCCGCCAAAACTCTTGAACTTTGGAGCTCCAACCTTTTTTATTGGTTCAAGTGGTGCAAAATCACTTGCAGGTGCGCTCACTTGCGGTTTTGCTTCTATTTTGTCATAGTCATCATAACTGTCACGCGGAGTGCGGTCTGCGCTGTTTGTGCGCTCTCTGCGTTCTCCACCGCTTCGATGGTCATCTCTTCGTGCATAGCTTCCGTTTGAACTTCCGCTTCCGCTTCGTGCATAACTTCCGCCACCCGTTCTGCCGTCACGGCTTCCCGAATTTCTATGGTCACGGTTTCCGCTTGAACGGTTGTCGCGAACAAATTCGCGTTTGGCATCTATCGTTCCCAAAATCTCGACGCCTTTGGGAATGATCACTACATGACGGTTTGGTTCTTCACCTTCACTTGTGGTTTCTGCCTGTTCGCTATTTTGAAGAGTCGCATGAATAATTCTGCGTTCGTATGGATTCATTGGCTCAAGCACAATCTTTTTGCTCATTTGGCAAGCTTTGTCTGCAAGACGATTGGCAAGACCTATCAGAGTTTCTTCTCTTTTTTCACGATAATTTTCTGCGTTGACAACTACTTTTTTGAATTTGTTTTTCTCGCCATTGTTCAAAACTGTGAGAGTCAAATACTGAATAGCATCAAGTGATTCTCCACGATAACCGATTACGACTCCACTGTCCGGGCCGTTTATTTCTACATAAATACAATCGCTTTTTTCTTCTGCCGTGGCGGTTGCATTCAAGTTCATATTCTTTAGTATACCGTTGACAAATTCTGCGGCAATGTCGGACGGAGTTTCTATTGTTGTCATCTTGATTGCTGCTTTTTGAAAAAGTCCTCCTTTTGCAAGGATTTCAACTTCAACCTTTTCAATCGTTGTGCCAAGCTCCAACAAACCCTCTTCTATCGCAAGGTCTACCGTTGCCGAATTCATTTCAATCGTTTTTCTCATATTTTCTCCTATTCCTTAGTTGATTCTGCGTGATGAAACTGTTGAAAGTTTTTTCTTGTCCACTACTGAAGCAAAAAGATTGTATGCAAGTTGGAAAACAATCGTGTAGACTGCACCAACAAAAATATACGTTGTGAACGCCGCTGAATACATCAATGCAAAGACTCCCATAAGAACTGGCATCATATATTGCATCATTTTTGAAGAAGCCATTCCGCCTGCGCCTTCTGCAGTCGGTTGTGGTCCTTGTGCTTTCATTGTAAGTTTTTGTGAGACGAAGTTTAGCACGATTGAAAGCAGTGGCAAAATCAAAAGACCGTTCCAACTTCCGTTGCTGCCATATCCGCCTGTGCCAAGAACTTTGCCCATAACTGTTTGATATTCGTCTATTGTGACGCCTTCAACTTTTGCCTGCGCAAACCCTGATTGTCCCGAAAAAGTCTGATAATCAGGAACGGCATTCTTCCAAGTGTCCTGAACAAAAATGTTGTTTACCCAAAGAAATGAGGGCATTTCATAATTTTCAGCGACTGCTGTTTGAGCTAGGTCAATTGCATTGTAATGCGCTAGTGCTTCAATTTCTGCAATCTTTTCCGACTGTGCTTGTTCAAGTTCTGACAAGTCATCGTAATAGGCAGTATAAAGCTCATCATTTTTTTCTGCATAAGTTGTGTTGAAAGTGGTTTGTGCGTTTTGATAAACAAGTCCGTTTTGATATGCAACCATTTGGCTGAAGCCAGAGAAAACAACAATAAAGACTACAAGCGTTATCAACGTTGGAAGGCATGCGCCAAAAGTAGAATATTTTTCTTTTTTGTAAAGAGCCATTTGCTCTTGATTGTAACGCGCTTTGTCATCTCCGCACTTTGCTTTGATGTCATCAAGGCGTGGCTTCATACGCGCCATAATCTTTGCGTTTTTGCGTGTTATGTGCTTTTGCCAAAAATCGAACGGCGAAAGTATAACTTTCAAAATAACTGTGAATGCAACAACTGTCCAACCGAAATTGCCTACCCCGTCATTCAATACCATCAAAAACTTCGCCATAAAATGCGTCGGCTCTTGAACTCCGTTTGCCAAGTTGACGGTGTTGTTGCTTGCATTGCATCCTGAAAATGCAAAAAGCGCAACAAGCATCAAAAGGCATATGGCATAAACCTTAAGTTTTCTCTGTCGGCAATAATCTAAATGAGCCATTTGATTTTTCCTCGATAGTTTTCGCGAACGGGATTGAAGCCTCCGCGGTGGAAGGGTGTGCACGTCAATAATCTTTTTGTGCCCATTGCACAGCCTATAATCGCGCCATAGCGCTTGATAGCATCATACATATACATCGAACAAGTCGGTGTATAAATACATTGATTTCCAATAAACGGAGATAAAAATCTTTTGTAAAGTCTGAGGAACAAAAACATAAAATATTTCATAGCGCCCTCAGCTTTCCCGCACGCGTCAAAACATCGCGCAATGCAACCCCGATTTGATGGAAATCCATCTCACTAAGTTCGGCTCTTGCAATGACAACATAAGTAAAACCGTGGTCTACCTCGTCAATCATTGCTCTGAAATTCTCTCTTAACAAACGCTTGACACGATTTCGTGTCACGCTATTTCCCACATTTTTGCTAACTGAAAACCCGATATGAAGTCCTCTCGTTGATTTTGTAAAGAGCAGCACCATACTTTTGTTTGAAACGCTCGTCCCCTTTCGGTAGACAAATCGGAAAGCGCCGTTTGATTTTAGACGATACTGCTTCTGCATAGAAAAATAGCCGCTTAAAACTAAGCTGACAATTCTTTTCTGCCCTTTGCTCTGCGTCTTGCAAGGATATTTCTACCGCTTTTGCTGCTCATTCTTTCCATAAATCCGTGCTTTCTTGAAGCATGTATTTTTTTAGGTTGGTATGTTCTTTTCACTTTGGTCTCCTCCATTTAGGATAATTATTATAATATACGCTCGATTATTATATAAGAAAGAGCGCGGACTGTCAACTGTTTTTACATAATGACGGGTGCGTCAATCCCTAGCAAACTTAGTCCTGCTTTAAGGGTTTGCGCGGTCACTTTTGCAAGCAACAAGCGTGCATCTCTCTCGCATTCTTCGCAATCAACAATACGGTTTGAAATGTAAAACCTATTGAATTTTTCGGCAAGGTCGACAATATGGCGAGACACTACACAAGGTTCACGCATTTGCGCTGACTGCTCAATAGCGTTTGGAAATGCCAAAATTGACTTTACAACTTCATAGCCCTCGTTGTTGGCAATAGCATTGTAATCTACTTTTAAAACATCAGGTTCGCCTCCCTTTCTGAGAAGTGAACAACATCTTGCGTGGGTGTACTGTATGTACGGCGCTGTTTCACCATCAAAGTTGAGAACCTTGTCAAACGAAAAAACAATATCTTTTATGCGGTTGTTCCATAATGCGGAAAAAACTACCGCTCCTATTCCAACACTGTTTGCAATTTGTTCGCAATCTTCTGCATTGGGATTTTTTTCACTAATAATCAATCTTGCTTTGTCGACTGCCTGGTCAAGCACATCTTTGAGCCATACTACTCTGCCTTCTCGACTGCTCATTGAACCGTCTTCAAGCGACACCATTCCAAAATTGATATGTTCCATATCCTCATAGCCTGAAAAATCCATAAGCTCCAAAACTTTGAATAACTGGCGGAAATGAAGATTTTGCTGATAGGCAACAACATATAAACACTTCGTGAAATCATAGGTGGCACGGCGATAGTAAGCCGCCGCCAAATCACGGGTTGCATACAGCGTTGCGCCATCTGCTTTGACTAAAAGACATGGGGGCATATCATAGTCGTCAAGCTTCACTATCTTTGCTCCGTTGTCTTCCACAAGCAATCCTTTTTGCTCAAGAATGTCAAGCACAGGTTGCATTTTATCATTGTAAAAGCTTTCACCGTCATAGCTGTCAAATTTGATTTTTAAGCGGTCGTAAATTTTGCCTACTTCCAGCAAAGTGATTTCTTTGAACCAATAAAACAAATCAAGCGCAGTTTTGTCGCCATCCTCAATTCTCTTGAACCACGCACGCGCCTCATCATCCAAAGAAGGGTCTTTTTCCGCTTCCTGGTGATATTTCACATATATTTTGTTTAGCGCAACAACTCCGCCTTTTTCAATTTCTTCACGATTGCCCCATTTGTGGAACGCAACAATAAGTTTGCCAAACTGTGTGCCCCAATCTCCCAAGTGATTTATTCCGACAACTTTGTAACCGAGCTTTTCAAATATACGGTAAAGAGCGCCGCCTATTACTGTTGTTGACAAATGACCTATGTGGAAAGGTTTTGCAATATTTACAGATGAGAAATCTATGCAGACAGTTTTGCCAGCGCCCTCTTTTGATGCGCCATAATTTTCGCCTTGTTGCAAAACGGTTTCTAGCTCTTTTGCCACCGCCACACGATTAAGTTTGAAATTTAAGTAGCCCCCGACGGCTTCAACGCTTTCTAAAAATCTGCAATCATCAAAATTTTCTTTGAGGTCGTTTGCAATCTGCACAGGCGATTTCCTGAGTGCCTTTGCAAAGCGAAAACACGGAAGCGCGATGTCACCCTTTTCAGTATCTTTTGGCACTTCGAGCATAGAAACAAGGTCGCTTGCTTCAAAACCTTCAACCTTTATTCTTTTCAAGATTTCATTTTCAAACATTAGAATTTTTCCTTTTATCTTTTTACCTGAATTTAATTTTTTGTTTCCGTTGTTGTTTCTTCAAGACAATATCTTTCGTTTTGTCAAATGCAGTTTCTTCATTTGTTCAGCGAAATAACATCAATTTTTCAATAGCATATCTTTCGCTTCTTCTATGCAATACTGCCACTATTAAATGCCGCATCTTTCACTTCTTCAAATACTAAATCTTTCGAAACTCAAACAATAACTTTTTATAAATGAGAGGATTTTTTTAGACATTTATGCGGAATAGTACCACATCGTTGTCCTGCATAACATAGTCCTTGCCTTCACTTCTTACTTTACCTTTTTCTTTGGCTGCATTGAAGGATTTGCATTCAATCAATGTTTGATAGTCTACTATTTCTGCACGGATAAATCCTCTTTCAAAATCGGAGTGAATTTTGCCTGCCGCCTGTGGCGCTTTGGTTCCCTTTTCGATTGTCCACGCTCGTGTTTCTTTTTCTCCTGCTGTGAGATAACTGATAAGCCCGAGCAATGAGTAGCAAGCCGAAATAAGTTGGTCGAGTCCGCTCTTCGTTATTCCAAGTTCTTCAAAAAACATTTTGCGCTCGTCATCGGAAAGCGCTGCCAAATCTTCTTCCAGCTTTGCCGACAATACGATAACCCCCGCATGCTCTTGCTTGGCAACTTCACGAACTGATTTCACAAAAGCATTTTCCTCGCCTATTTCATCTTCACTGACATTTGCCGCATAAATGACGGGCTTTGTGGTGAGAAGGAAAAGTCCTTTCACATACTCGCGGAAATCGCTGTCCATTTCAAGCGTGCGAATTGGTTTTCCTGCTTCAAGTTGCGCATAAAGTTTGTTCAACTTGTCGAGTTCTTCCTGATATTTTTTGTCACCAGTTTTTATATAAGTGGTGGCTTTGGCAATTCTGCGTTCAAGCATTTCCATATCTGAAAAAATAAGCTCGAAATTTATTGTTTCAATATCGCGCAACGGGTCTACTGTTTCGTCAACGTGAATGATGTTTGCATCCTCAAAGCAACGCACTACATGCACAATTGCATCGACTTCGCGAATGTGTGATAAAAATTTATTGCCCAGTCCCTCACCTTTTGATGCTCCGCGGACAAGCCCTGCAATGTCCACAAATTCAAGCGAGGTTGGCGTGACTTTTTTGCTGTTGTATAAAGCCGCAAGTTTGTCAAGCCTTACATCCGGCACGGCAACAACTCCGACATTTGGTTCTATTGTGCAAAAAGGATAGTTGGCGGCTTGCGCCCCCGCTTTTGTGATTGCATTAAATAATGTGCTTTTGCCAACATTTGGCAATCCTACAACGCCTAGTTTCATTATGGCCTCCCTGCCTGAACAGTATACAAACCTCTGCGGCAGATATTGTTTTTTTTGTTTTATTTTTAGTCCGTTATGTTTTTGCGAGCATTGTTTCTTATGCAATATCGCTTTTCAATTTTTTTATCATTGTACATTACTTTGCTCGGCTTTTGCAGTTTATGCTTCAGTTTTCACGCGGCACTGCATTATGACTATAACGCACGCATATTGATATTATACAAAACTTTGATAATGAAGTAAAGGAGAATAAAGAGAATGATGAATATTCTAGATGCGTTTATTTTGGGGATTGTGCAAGGATTTACGGAATTTTTGCCCGTCTCATCAAGTGGGCATTTGCTATTTTTGGAACTAATCGGAGTTGGAAATCCTTCGTTGTTGTTTAACGTTCTGCTTCACCTGGGAAGCCTGCTCGCTGTGATTATAGTATTTCGCAGTTCTCTTCGTGACCTTATTTGCCATCCGCTTCAAAAAAAGACTTTGCTTTTGGTGATTGCAACAATACCTACTTGCGCGATTGCTCTAGTTTTCAAATACGCATTTCCGTCACTTCTTGAAGGTTCACTTTTAGCGTTTGGATTTCTTCTGACATCTTGTTTTTTGTTTGCGACTAAATTTTTAGAAAACAACCGAATACGCACTTTAAGCAACAAAACCGCACTATTAACTGGCATTTGTCAAGGAATTGCAGTTCTTCCCGGCGTTTCAAGAAGCGGCGCAACAATATCAACTTTGATGCTTTTGGGAGTGCCTAAAGAAGAAGCTTTTGAGTTTTCGTTTCTTCTTTCCATTCCGATAATTATTGCATCTGCAGTTTTGGAAAGTAACGAATTTTTTGCGGCTTCCGCAACATTCACTTTCTATCCTATTCCTATTGTTATTGGTTTTCTCAGCGCGTTTGTAACCGGATTTATATCCTTGAAGATATTTGCTTCTCTCATCAAAAAGCAATCGCTTGTTCCTTTTGCAATATACACTGCGGTTTTGGCGGTGCTCGCCTTGGTCTTTTCTTTATTATAAATTGCAATAAGCTTTCACATTTTTTATCTTCAGGCGTCCTGACATGTTTTTTTGGATTGTCATCTATCAGATTTTTGTTGTCTGCTATCAAAAATTTGCTGTTTTGTCTGTTGTCATTTTTTGATTTGTCTTTATCAACCTGTATTATGCTGTCTGATATCAATTATTCTTTGTTGCCTGACTTCAAAGACTTATAGCTTTTTCTAATGTCCATTATATTGTTGACAACATCAATTTTTTTAATTTGACCGTAATTTATTCGTCCAAGATTTATTGTTTTGACCACTGACTATTTATTTTGCTTTTCTGCGGTCGATTATTCTTTGCTTGATGTTTTTTTGGGCTATATTGGCACAAATGTGAAAATTCTTTACATAAATTGATATTTGGACTATAATAATCATTATGGAATTTCAATTTATGACTCCAACTCAAGTTTGGGAAGGCTACAATCCAGTCAAAGACCCGCTTCAGTCCTCTGTTCAATCGAGCGCCGAAATAGGTGATTTGCAAGTCACCGAGTACTTTTTCACCTCCGAAACCGTTGAAGACGGCAAAGTTCGGGTGTGTTGCCGTTCAGTATTCAAAAAAGGCGGCGCAGAACGCAAACCTACTGTCATCGTTTTGCCTTCACTCAACGCTAAATGCTGTGATGAAGAAATACTCGAACGAATCACAAACAACGGCTATGCTGCTTTATATGTTGATTACGCAGGCATTTTTCCCGAAAAAGAACTCCACACTACATTCCCAAAATCATTGTCTTTTGCAGAAGCTGAAAAAGCAAAAGAAAATCTTCATTTTCTAGAAGAAAACGCAAGGCAAACACCTTGGTTTATTTGGGCAAAAATTTGCCGCCGCGCAATTACTATGGTTGAAGAATCCCTTTACGCAGACCGCACAAGTATCTGTGTTTTGGGCTTTGAAGAAGGCGCTCAACTCGCCTGGATTTTGGCAGGTATTGACGGAAGACTGAAAACCGTTGTTCCTGTTTTTGGCGGTGGGTACACTTACTATCAGGGAATTCCTAAATATCTTCAATCAAACATTGCTAACGATGAAGAACAACGAGTCTGGATTGCAGGCATTGGCGCAGAAACATATTCGCGCGCGGTTTCCTGCCCTGTATATTTTATTGCGGCTTCAAATAATACCGTTTCCGATATCGACCGTGCAGGTGATATTTTGGATAATGTACCTATTCCACAAAAAGGCTTGTCTATCAGCCCCCGCACAAATTTGCAATTTTCATTAAGCAGTTATAAAGGTCTTGAATGCTGGCTAGAAATATTCTTGAAAGGCAATGGATACGAACTGCCTCAGATGAATTATGAGTTTATCAATCTCGACGGCGAACTTTTTTTAAGATACAAATCCACAGAATTACCTAAGTCGTTTGAAGCTTATATTTCGTACGCAGAAATTCATCCGGCGGCACGCGATTGGCACACACTTGATGACCCTATTGTCGACAGCAACACAGGCGATTGGCTTTTCAAAATTAAATTTTTTGATTACAATGAACAACTCTTTGTTTTTGTCAATTCAACATTTGAAAACGGGATTGTGCTTTCAACTCCAGTTCTTGAAATTGTGCCCGATACTCTCAAAATAACTGAGCCTCTGCTCCCACGTGTGAAAACTTCACGCATAATCTATAATAACGCTCTCGGGTTGTCTTCATCGGCAATTGAAAGTGATAGCTTAATTCTTGATGAGAGTCTTTTGACCTTAGTGAAAGGACCGTTTGATATTATCGGATTGACCGCGACTTCAGGGCGAATTGTGAGCTACAAATTCGGAAAATCTCCTTTTTCTGCTGAGAGTGATATAGTTTTGCAAATGGATGTTTATTCAAAATCCGCGCGCACTGTCGCGTTTAATCTTTTGAATTTTGAGGACAAAAAAATATATTCTGCAAGCGCCTCTCTTTCCGGTGGAGAAATGTGGCAAAGAATTGCTTTTGTAGCCTCGGATTTCAAGTCAAAAGACAATAAATCTCTACAAACTTTTTCTGAAATTGAAAAAGCTGTCTTTAAAGATGCAGAAAATGTGTTGTTCAACAATATACTTTGGTTATAGGATGTGAAAATGGACAATAACGAATACTTTGATACTAACGACAAATCAAGCACAAGACGCAAGCTTTTTACTGCTGTAATTTCACTGGCAATGGTGGTTTTGCTCGCTTTTTTAACTGCCAGTCTTATCAAAACTTATGTGACCGAAACTTTCACTGTTGACGGGTCATCAATGAATTACACCTTGAGTGGCGGAGTATTAGGCAATTACGAAGACGGCGACCGAGTGGTTGTCAACCATTACGGAAAAATTAAACGGGGCTGCATTGTCGTTTTGCGAATTGAAGGACACGCGAATGCACTGGTAAAACGCGTCATAGGTATGGCGGGAGACCGCATCAAAATTATATCAGGAGTTTTATATGTCAATGATGTGATTCAAGATGAGGATTATGTTGCTCCCGAAAATAAAAATATAGTAAATCCATCTTCAAATATGGAAGAAATCACCGTGTCTCAAGACTGTGTTTTTGTGATGGGCGACAATCGCAACGGCTCTTCCGATTCGCGTGATTTTGGCGAAGTGCCCACTTCGCAAATTGCAGGCAAAGTGTTTATGATACTTCTAGAAAACGACGGGTTTAAATTCATTTAGATTATGAAAGGTATACTATGGAAACTTTAGAAAGCGAAAGATTTGTTTTAAGACCATTCGTAGAAGAGGATTGCTCTGATATGTTTGAATATGCTCAAAATCCTATTGTTGGCCCTATGGCTGGCTGGAAACCTCACGATTCAATTGATGAATCCTTGAAAATTATCAGAATGTTTATTGAAAATGATAGAGACTGGGCAATAGTTGACAAAACCACGAACAAAGTCATCGGAAGTTTGGGATTATATAATGACAGAAAGCGTGATTATGAAGATGCGAAAATGATTGGTTATGCACTCTCCGAGAACTACTGGGGAAAAGGAATTGTTCCCGAAGCGGTCAAAATGGTTTTGAAATTCGCTTTTGAAAAATTGGATACGGTTCTAGTTTCCGTCTCTCACTTCCCTTTCAATAAACAATCGAAAAGGGTCATTGAAAAGTGTGGATTTACATATGAAGGTATTTTAAGAAAAAGTTTTACACGCTTTGACGGAATGCATTTGGATGAGGTTTGTTATTCTATTACAAAAGATGAATACGATGCTCTTTACAAACCTTTTTAATCTCAACTTACAGTGAATTTTTGAGTTTACAATTTATTTTTTTGCACTCGCAAATAGATATTTTTGCACCCGCAGATTAATATTTTTGAAGTCTAATAAAGACAAGATTTTGGAGGTAATATGAGAATTATAGTTGCCGGAGCAGGTATGGGCGGTTTGGTTGCCGCTTGGAAATTGGGCGAATTAGGACACACTGTGGACGTCTACGAAAAAGAAACATCGATTGAAAATATGCGCTATGACTGGCACGATGACTTGACTCCTGACATCTTTGAAAAGCTGGGACTCACACCACCCAAAGAAAATTTTGCAAAGCCCGATTGGACATTTGTTGCTCCTTTTGAAAAATCCATACTTTTCCTTCCTATTGGTGATAGCAAGCGGGATATGTCTATTGAGCGCAGACCGTTAAATGCTCTTCTTTACGAAAAGGCAAAAGCAGTTGCTAATATTCATTTCGGAAAAATCGTTGAAAAACCTATTTTGGAAGGGAAAAAAGTCGTCGGCTGCGTTGTCGACGGACAACAAGAACTTTGCGACCTGTTAATAGACAGTCTCGGAGCATTTTCTGCACTTCGCACTATGCTGCCGAAAGACCTCGGCATTGAAACACAGCCAAAAGATAACGAGATTTTTTACGCATTTCGAGGCTATTTCAATCGCATTGAAAATGCCCCTGTTGAAGAACCTTATACTCACCGCGTCTATATGAAGCATCTCGGCAAACAAGGTATATCTTGGTGCGCTCTTGACCACAACCCAAAGTTGGTTGATGTGCTTGTCGGACATGTTGGCTCGCTTTCCGATGAAAACTTCAATGAAGCTATCAC
Source organism: Clostridia bacterium (assembly GCA_028710495.1). GTDB lineage: Bacteria > Bacillota > Clostridia > Christensenellales > CAG-917 > STD2-102. Next base: position 28,146 of record JAQUST010000009.1, on the reverse strand, counting down.
AGATTTACGAAACAAAAATCCGTGGCTTGGTGACAAAATTGCTCGAGGTGGATTCGTTTGCAAAATCCCCGTTCGCAGACCGCTTTCCAAAATGGTTGCAGACGGCTATGTTGCAATCGGCGATTCTGCTTTTATGACTATTCCTATGCTTGGCTCCGGTATGGTGCCTGCTATGCTTTCCGCTTTGATTTTGGCAGATGTTGTGAGTTGCGCAAAAGATATGAGCGCAAAATCTCTTTGGAAATATCAAATAAGAGTTTTCAAAGAATTTGGCGCACAACATTGCGGTATCGAAGTTCTTAAAAACGGTATCCTCGATTTCTCTGATGATTTGATTGCGTGGCTCTTCGGTTCGGGAATTGTTTCAGCTGAAGATATGGCGGGCGCATCTATCGGCAAGCTTATTGCTATTTCACCGTCTGACATTCCTGCAAAACTTAAAATCGGCTGGAAGAAAATGCCTTGGCTGCTCAAGTTGAACTCCCTTGTCTCAAATGCTTGGGCGAAAGTTCATATTGCAGAAAAAATCCCGACCGAATATGATGAGGACGCTATTTCAAAATGGCAAATGAAAATTGATAAATAGTTCTCTATGTTTGGTAGATATTTATTGGCATAACGTGTTACATAAGTTAAAACATTTTGCTAAATGATTTGAAATACAAAAACCGCATACTATTGCGGTTTTTTTGTTTTTTTCTTTTGATTATTGCAATTTTGTTTGTTTTTTGCTATTTGGTTTGTTTATAATTCTTTCTCTAAATGAACTTCCGCTGCTTGCTTGTGCTTTTTCTGCTTATTGATTCTAAATCTATTCGTTTTTTGCTTTTGTGCTAATTATACTTTTTCTGTTTGTATATCATTATTGTGAATTGTTTATTTCTATTGCAAAGTTTCTTCTTTTTTGTGCTCAAATTTTATGTTTAATTTCAATGCTAAGAATTTCAAGATTTTGAAGTTTCTATATTTGATGAATAATAGCCTTTTTCAATAACTCATATTTCGTTTTATAGTTGAAATATTATAACTTTGAAACTACTGCGCCGTCTTTTGTATCCTTTATCGAATACCCAAGTTCTGTTATTTTTGCGCGGATTTCATCTGCTTTTGCCCAATCCTTGTTCGCTTTGGCTTCAGCCCTTGCATTCACAAGGTCGCTAACTTCCGATGGAATTTCATCTTTTGTTTCATCTTCATTGATTGGTTGCGAATTCTCCAAACTAAGCCCGAAGACTTTGTCAAACTCGAGCGCAAGCGCAAAATAATCTTTGCTTGGCTCTTCCTTTGTCATCGTGAATAAAATTCCTAATGCAAGCGGGACATTGAGGTCATCATTTATTGCTTCTGCATAATCTTTTTTATATTTTTCCAGTTTTTCTGCAGGCGCAACATTATCGGACATCTTGTGAAGATAAAGAGCGGCAAGCAGTCTGTTGTAAGCTTTCTTGCACGCCTCCATTCCTTCAAATGTGAAATTTAGCTTCTTGCGGTAGTGCGCATTTAGGCAGAAATAGCGGAATACCATTGGGCTGTAGCCCATATCTTCAAGCTGTGTAATTGTGTAGGTATTTCCTAGTGACTTCGACATTTTGCCATTGTTTACAAGCATAAACTCACCGTGCATCCAATAGTTGACTGACTTTTTCTTTGTCAACGCTTCGTTTTGGGCTATCTCGTTTTCGTGATGAATCGGAATATGGTCAACTCCGCCTGTGTGTATATCAAAAACTCTGCCCAGATACTTCGTGCTCATTGCAGAACACTCAATATGCCACCCAGGGAAACCCATTCCCCACGGACTTTCCCATTGCATTATGTGAGTCGGCTCTGCCTTTTTCCACAATGCGAAATCCTGATGATTGCGTTTTTCTGTGTTTTCCTCAACGCGCGCTCCTGCCATTTGTTCATCAAGTTTTATGCGTGAAAGCTGTCCGTATTTCGGGAACTTGCTTATATCAAAATATATGCCGTCTGAAGTTTCATAAGCATAACCCGCTTTTTGTAGCTCGACAACATAATTTATCATATCATCAATATGGTCCGTTGCCTTTGCCACAATTTCAGGTGATTGTATGTTGAGTTTTTCCAAATCTTCGTTGAATACTTTTGTGTAGTATGCGGCAATTTCATAAGGCGATTTGTTTTGCGCCTTTGCTGCCTTTTCCATTTTATCTTCGCCATCGTCGGCATCAGATTGAAGATGTCCAACATCGGTGATGTTCATCACTCCTTTAAGAGTGTAACCCTCAAATTGCAGACAACGACGGAGTAAGTCCATAAATATGTAGGTGCGCATATTTCCTATGTGCGCAAAATTGTAGACAGTTGGCCCACACGAATACATTGTGACTTCTTCATTTGAAATAGGCACAAAATTTTCTTTTTTACGAGTTAATGTGTTGTAAAGCTTCATTGTTGTTTTCCTTGCTTGTTGGTTCTATGTTCTGTTTCTTTCTTTTGTATTTTATACTAATATTTAGCGCGGTTTTGCAATTTGCCGACTTTTACTGCAAAAACGATTATCCTTTTTTTGTCGCATTATGCTACAGAATATTTTACGATGTTTTACGCTTTGTCAAATTTTATAGCGAAAATCATATTATTTCAGAAAATTAAATCATTTTGCAATGGTCTTGATTTTCTTTTCTATATATTCAAACATTTTATTCAAACATTTTATATTTTTTGAAAAGTCAGTTGCTACCTTTCTATATCTAAAAAAGTTTGTTTATACCTTTCTATATTTTGAAGAATTATTTTTCTATCTTTTCATCTTTTTCAGCTTCTTCGACCAATTCATTGACTTCATCAACAGTTAATGAATAACGGCAAGTGTGAATTCCAAGTTTTTTCTCGAGTTCGTAAAGTCTGCCATTTAATCTTTTGAATTCTTCCATAATCGGGTCAGGAAGCAAAATTTGATCCATATCTGAAATTCTTTGCCCGTCTTGTTTGACAATGCGTCCCGGAACTCCGACAACAGTGCAGTATGGAGGTACATTTTTCAGCACTACACTTCCTGCGCCTATCTTTGAACCCGTGCCTATGTTTAGCGGTCCTAGCACTTTCGCTCCTGCGGAAACCATAACATTGTCGCCAAGTGTCGGATGTCTCTTGCCCGTGTCTTTGCCTGTTCCGCCTAAGGTTACTCCTTGATAAAGCACACAGTTTTCACCAATTTCGGCGGTTTCGCCTATCACAATTCCCGTGCCGTGGTCAATAAACATTGCATTTCCTATTTTTGCAGCAGGATGAATTTCAACTCCTGTCCGTCGTTTTGCTCGGGCTGAAATAAGCTCCGCTATCGTTTTGTGCCCTCTATCAAAAAACCAATGGGCATAGCGATATCCAACAAGCGCTTTGTAGCCTGCATATGTATGTTTGACAAGCCATTTACTTGTCGCGGCCGGGTCTTTGTCCATTGCCGCTTTTAAGTCTGTTTTAAGTTGCTCACGAACTGTCATTGTTTGTCCTCTACGCCTGCTGTGTCAGCCTATATCTTTCTTTTCTCTGTCGGTCTATCGATTCTTTTGCTCTGTCAGTCTAAACTTTCTTTTCTCTGTCGGTCTATCGATTCTTTTGCTCTGTCAGTCTA
>JAQUST010000009.1:5295-24451 GCA_028710495.1 Clostridia bacterium | reverse complement strand
TGACTGGTTTTTTTGCAACTGCTTTTTTGACCTCTTCAGGTTTGTTGCTAGCAGTTGGAGCTTTCTTTTTGGCGACCGCTTTTTTATTTTCGGTTTCTTCGGTTTTCTTTACGACCGCTTTCACCTCGCCTTCTTTAAGCTCAAAGAAACGCGCTCCTGTGCCTACATCACTATTGTCAAGAGCAATGATGTCTGCAACTTCTTTGCCTTCAAAAAGCATATCGACTTCGTGTGAATATATAGTTTCTTTTTCATATAAGACCTTGACCATTTTTTCCAAAACTTTTCTGTTTTCATTCAAAACTTTTAGCGCGCGTTGATAATTGGAATCCAAAATACCACGGACTTCCTCATCTATTTGTGATGCAACGTGGTCGCTGTAGCTAAGTTGGGATTGGAAATCGCGACCTAAAAACACTTCTTGAGACGCTCCCAGATACATATTGCCGAGAGTTTTTGACATACCCCATTCGGTAACCATTTTTCTAGCGATTGCAGAAGCACGCTGAATATCGTTTGATGCGCCTGTCGAAATATCTTGAATGACAATTTCTTCGGCTGCACGACCTGATAACATCATTGCGATTGTATCGTTAAGTTTGTTGTAGGTCACATGATTGTCATCGTTTTCAGGCAAGGTGATTGTATAGCCCGCCGCCATTCCGCGTGGGATGATTGAAACCTCGTGAACTTCATCGCAATATTTGAACATACGGGCTGCGATTGCGTGTCCGCTTTCGTGGTAAGCCGTGATGCGTTTATCGGACTCGGTGACAAGACGGCTCTTTTTGGCAGGACCGGCAATAACTTTGTTGATTGCTTCTGCGATGTCGTGCATATTGATAAGCTTTCTGTTTTCACGGACAGCAAATATTGCCGCTTCATTCAAAAGATTTTCAATGTCTGCTCCAGTAAAACCTGCTGTCAAGCGTGCAAGACTTTTGAAATTTATATCAGTTGCAAGCGGCTTGTTTCTTGAGTGAACCTTAAGTATTGCTTCTCTGCCCTTGACATCAGGAATATTTACGTATATCTGACGGTCAAATCTGCCCGGTCTGAGCAATGCGGGGTCTAAAATGTCTGCGCGGTTTGTTGCCGCCATTATTATTATACTGTCACGGACTTCAAATCCGTCCATTTGGACTAGCAATTGATTGAGAGTTTGTTCTCTTTCATCATTGCCGCCTCCCATGCCTGCGCCTCTTTGACGACCGACTGCATCTATTTCATCAATAAATACAATGCACGGCATAACCTTTTTTGCCTGCTCAAATAAATCCCTGACACGGGACGCGCCCACGCCAACAAACATTTCAACAAAATCCGAACCGCTTATTGAGAAGAACGGCACGCTTGCCTCTCCTGCAACAGCTTTTGCAAACAGCGTTTTTCCTGTTCCCGGAGGACCTACTAGCAAAACGCCTTTCGGAACTCTTGCACCGATTTCTTGAAACTTTCTTGAATCTTTCAAAAATTCAACTATTTCCTGCAACTCTTCCTTTTCTTCTTCCGCTCCTGCAACGTCAGCAAAACGAACTTTTACATTTTGAGCAAGATTTGCTTTTGTCTTGCCAAAGTTCATTGCTTTATTGTTTCCACCCGAGGTTTGTTTGAAAAGGAAAATAAAGAATATCACCAAAATGACTACTGAAATGATTGGAATAATCATTGAAAGCAGTGCGCTGCTTGTTGATGGGTCATCATAACTCAACTGAGCTTTTTCGAGCGTATCGTCTTCGTATATCGCGTTGTAGGTTTCGAGAAATTTTTCTCGGCTGTCAATATAACAAAACGCGTCATCACCACGCAGTGTGCTGACACGGTATTCAATATTGACACGATAGTTTCCGTCAATATAAAGTGTTGCTATCTCATTGGCTTTAAGTTTTTCTACAAGACTGTTTTCTGTTCCGTCAAATGCTATCTCCGGCACTGCATTGAGCGTTGTCGCAAGCACTACTGCCAAAATAATTGCTACTATCAACGCCGCTATGATTAGGGTTTTCTTTCCGCTTGAATTCACGCTACCTCCAAAGGCAATTATCGCCTTACATCTCAAAGTACTTTTGAATTGCGCGCATGCGCACTCAAATAAATATGTTACACTATTATATCAATTTAAGCGCAGAAAAGTCAATGAGAACTTGGGTTATTTTTCAGACCTGAAATTTCGAGCGGAAATTGCATCTTCACTATTACGCATAATACATTTCTAAAATTGCGCGCTTGAGCAATAATGCTATTTTATTTGCTATTTTTGACACTTTAAGTGGCGAAACGGTCATAAGCGCTGAAAGTGGGTCATCATTTGCTTCGGCTACAATACCCAAAATTCCAACATCTCCGAATGACCCTATTCTTTTGCTTATTGCCTCGGCAGGTCTTACACCTCCTTGCTTTATCCGAATTTTTCCTATATCTTCTTTTCGCCCGACACAGGCATCAACCGCAACAATCAGACTATCCGGGTGCACTTTTTTTATATGCTCAATTGCTTCTATTGCGTGCATTGCATCTATTGGTCGCTCCAAATCGCCGTACACAAAAACCGACAATGGGTACTTTTTTTTGAGTAAGCTGCCAACTTCGGGAGCAAGACTGTCTCCGCTAACATTCTTTGTTCCAAAACATACTACAACTGGTATCATAATTTATTCCTCGCGAACAATTATTGCCAATTGTGAAACTGTTAAAACTTGCAATTTTGTTATGCTTTTGCAAGTTTTGTCGGATTTTGATTTGGGAATTTTTCGCTCGCGCACACGTATATATTACTCATGCCTGCGCGCATTTTATCTTTTCCTAGTATTTGTCACAAAAGTATATGTTGCAAATCATATAATACTTTGATATAATATACTTGAAAATAAAGGAAAATGAAGGGAACTTATGTTTACAACTATACTTTCTGCCACAATGAATTATGCGGATTATGCGTTGCTTGGGCTCGCTGGGCTTTTGTTTTTGGTTTGCCTGACCCGCGGTTTTGGCAAGTCTCTTTATGGTTTTTTCTTTTCTTTGGTAATTATTTTGGGAAGCTTCTATATTTCAGGAATCGCTACAGAGCCGATTTTGAAAACTTCTGCCGGTCAACAATTTAATACTGCAATCGACGGCTGGTCAGAATCTTGGGGTCCTGCTTTCAACAATGAAATTTATTTTTCTAACGGAACTGCCGTTATTTATCCTGCAGGGAACTCGGGCGGCGCTGTCACACTTTCAGACTCGCTTGGCGGAAATATGGTTGTCGGTCTTCTAGTAGATAGAATAGTCCCGAAAGTTATTCCAGCCGAAGGCGGAATGTCGCTTTCTGATGTGATTGTACCAAATATTACTTATATAGGCGGATATCTAATAATTTTTATTGGAGCTTTAATCCTTATCAAAATTATTTTCAAAATTATCAGCTCATTATGGGACAAGTTTACCCACGACGGGCAAACGCACAAAGCCATCGACAAGATTATGGGCGCATTGATTTCAATAGTTTATTCAGGCGCATTTGCTTTGTTTATTCTTTCAATTGTCGGGATGCTGGCAGACAAACCATTCTTAGGCTCCGTGGTTGAAATGGTGCAAAACTCACAATACTGCAGTTGGATTTTTGTCAACAATCCAATCCTTACTATTTTTATGAGATTGTTTGTTGCATAAACATCCGAAATACAACTGCTCATCGGTTGTATTTTTGTCCAAAGAGGTATAAATATGTCTAGACCAATAAAAAGAAGCAGCGGGTGCAAATCCTTTTTAGTCTTCCTACTGGGTATGATAACGGGAGTCGTGGTTTTCTTGGGCTCAATTGCAGGGACAATCTATGTCGTTGTGTCAAGCTATTCTATTCGTGATATCGAAAACACTTTCAATGTTGACGTCCCTCTCGGAGAAAATGAAATTATGGATACTAAGCTTCTTGACTTGGGCAAGGACCTTTATAATACCATAATGAATATTTCGTCAATGACTGTTCAGGATTTGATTGATAAATACGGCTTGCCGCTTCCCGCAGACCTTTACGGCATTGATGTTTCAACCTTGTATTCTTATTCAATATCAGAAATTCCAAACCATTTTCAAGAACTTTTTGATTCAGTTAGCTTGTCTACAATCGGCAATTTGACAGGTATGGATTTCTCTTCTTACAATCTTCCAGTTTTGACCAGAAACCTCGATAAACCAGTCACTGAAGCGTTCGATGAAATTTTGGGTTCGTTCAGCGGTGAAATGTCGATGCGTTTGCTCAGCACAAACTTTGGCATCGATTTGGCCGGTTCAAGCGATATGCTTTCATTATTTACCGATATTCCCCTTGATTCACTTGGCGGAGCAATTGACTATTTGAATCTTGGTGATTTGGTTGATATCGATACCGATTTGTATATTGAGACGGGCGCAACCACTCTTTATGTGCAGACAAACCGATTTGAAGAAATTTCAGACCCCGCAGTTGAGGTCGAAGGCTCATTGCGTTACATATCCGACACCACCGAAACAGGTCTTGTTTACAAAGAAATGCGTTATATCCAAAATGAAGACGAAACATTTTCAGTCAACAATGAAGAACCCGACGCTGAAACAACTTACTACCGCTTCTACGAATATGAAGCCTATGACCCGCTCATTCAAACCGATGCAACCGATTTCTATGTTAAAGGTTACGCCGACAAATTTGAACTTAGCGGTGTTGATTACGAACCAATCGAAACCGACTTTTTCAGACTCAATGATTTATTTGCTGATGATTTAGGAACTCCTATATCTGATTACTCAACTCTGACTAGCGGTGAAACATTCTATATTTTTGATGAAACAACTTCAACATATATCGCCATTGATGAATGCGGAATTGATGGTATTGCCACTGAGAATTCTAGTTTTGACACTGAATTCAACGGTTGGCTTTTGGCGCACGAAGGTGAATCTGATGCGCCGATGCAAGTCATCGCTTTTTCAACAATCAACACATTGAACAATGTGACAGATGATATTTTGAGACTTCCTCTCGGAGACCTTATTGATATAGACACCTCGGAAACTTCTACAGACCCTAAAATTATGCAGACTCTGTCTACCTCTCCTATCTCAGAATTATCGGCAACCGTTGGAACGCTCACTCTTTCAGATGCTATAGATATTGATACGAGTCCCGAGTCAACTGACGCTAAAATACTTCAAAGTCTCGCCGGCGCAGTCATAACCAACCTCTCAGATGAAGTGAATGCGTTGTCTCTTGGCGATGCCATAAACATTGATGAAAATTCTCATATCGTGCTGCAGAGATTGAAAGATGTCGGCATAAACGATGTCGGCACACAAATGACTGTTGTTATTGATCAACTTGTTCTCAAAGAACTTATCGACATTCAACAATATTCAGTGTATTCAACCACAGTGAGTTCCTCCGACATTTTGCTCACCCGTTTTGGTGATACTGCAACCTATCTTTATACAATCGATAACGAAGGCAATTATTACTTTGACGGCGCTCAATTTATTACATTGGATGCTACATACCTTGCCAGTCCCGGCGATTACTCAAAATATTCAAAACATTTCTTTGAGGAAATGCTCGTACACAATGATTTAGGCAATTATGTTTTAATCAACGGTTTCGCTACAATTTATGACTCTGAAGACGCTACGCAAATTGGACTTGAACACTTCGACTTGGTAAACGGCTATATTGCTACTAGCGGAGAAATTGTCAATGATGCAAACGGTTTAAATTATGTTTTGAATGAAAGCGAAAATAGCGTTGTCGAAGATGCAACGCCGAATTATGTTGTAACTGACGTCAATTATACAAAGAGCTCCAAAATGTTGGTTTCTCTTGGCAACGTTAGCGTCGAAAATATGGGCACTTCTTTCAGCTCAATGACCATGGGACAAATTGTCACTATTGAAGCTGACAGTTTCTTTGATGATGACGGAATTCGCAATGCAACTCCAGATAATCTTGCAGGCGCAATCGGAACACGACTTGCAAATTCTACTATCGGGCAACTCGTTGACTGGGGCAATTTATCTCTGAATTCCACTGTTTCCACAATGCTTCAAAATGTCACCGTTGCTGATTTCTTCTCGCACTTGCAATATGACATAGGTAGCGGTAATATAATTTATGTGCCATAAAAGCTTGAAAATTTGAGCGGGCAAAATGCCCGCTCTTTTTATTTGGTTTTATAATCTGTTGAGTATAAAAATATAGTATATAAGAGCAAAATTTTTGATTGTTTCTTGTGAAAAGTAATATACTCCTGAAAATTTAATATTGTTCGTCATCCTTCAGTATATTTGAAAAACATTTGTTTGGAGAAAAATATGAATATCCGAAAATTTGAAACAAAAGACAGTGAAAATCTTCGCAAGATTTGCCACGAAACCGCAACTGCAAAAGAATATGTTGAAAACAAAGAACTTGTTTGCACTCTTTTTTGCGACTACTATTTTCAGATTGAACCTGAAAATATTTTCGTCGCGGCAGATGACAACGATGAAGCTCAAGGTTATGTTCTTTGCGCTTTGGATTATAAAAACTTTTTCGAGATATTCAACCAATACTATCTTCCAAAAGTCAGAAATCTAAGCAAAAAACAAGCGCTGTTTTGTCGCTTTGAGCCACTTGTCTACCGAAAAATTGCAAAGGAATACCCTGCGCACCTGCACATAGACCTGCTCTCTGTTTGTCAAGGTCAAGGCATAGGCGGAAAACTTATTTCGTCTCTTTGTGCCTACTTGACGGAAAGGGGCATTGACGGTCTTTGTCTGACTGTTGGAGCGGATAATAAACGCGCAATAAAATTTTACGAAAAGTTGGGTTTTGAAAAAATAAAATCTATATTTGGCAAAGCGTTTGTTTACGGAAAAAAGTTGAATTAAACTGGTCTTTACACCTTCTTCTTTGACTTGACAACTGCACTTTGCTTGGTCTTGGGAACAACATTTGCTTGGTGTTGGGAATGCTGGCTGTCCTAAACTTGATAAACGCTCTTTACAATAGTCTTGGGAACAACATTTGCTTGGTCTAGGGAACAACATTCGCTTGTCTTGGGAACTGCTCGCTGGACTAAACTTGATAAACGCTCTTTACAATAATCTTGACAACAACACCAAACTTGGACTTGACAACTGCGCTTTGTTGGTCTCAGCGGTTGCTCCTTAGTTGTTCTTTACAACTGCACATTTGATTTGAAACATAAAATGAAACTATCTTGACCTTGCGTTTTTCTTTTCTTTGCTATAAAGTTCAGTTTTCACGACTATATAATAAAACCGCTAATATTTAGCGGTTTTGCTTTTTTTGCTTCTTTAAGGTTTTGCTTTATAACTTCCTTAAGCTTCTGCTTTTTTCTTCCTTCGTCTTTTGCTTTATTGCACAATAATTGCCTAGTGATGCTTCACATTATCTATTGCTTTTCTGTGGAAACGGTCGTATTCGTATTGCGGCACGGATTCCCATTTTTTGCGTCACACCATACAGCAAGTTGATTTTGCCTGTCGGTTCAACTGCACTTGCGCTACGCTCTGTTGTTCCGGGGGAACGAAGCCACCAGTTTGTGTGCCCCGCATAATCTTCTTCTTGTGAACTCATTGCGCCGAATGCCTTTGCATAGTCACTTGGAAATGCACGGCGTTCCACATCTTTTTTTTCGCTCACGATTGAAAAGCCCATTGCGCGTTTTACAGCTTCGGCGTGCGATAGCAAAAACACGGTGTCTTCTGTGTTTTCTCCACAATATTCCTTGGTCAATTTGTGTGAAGTTGTCATATTGTCAAGTCGTGCGTGCTTCAACCACTTTTGCTCATCCAAAGTGAATGCCCGCGCAAAAAAACGGGTATTGAGCCAATCTCGAATATAGCTGTCATTCCATTTGCCCGTGCGCTTGTCTGCATTGAAATCCTTGTTTGCCAAAATTTTGTCTGCAAGCAAAACGGCTTCATCATCTCGAACTTCAAGCACTCGCCACAAAATCGGCTCAACACGAAAATAATAAAATTTGCTTCTTTGAATCGGCTCACCATTGTCAAATTTTACGCTCATATCATAAGGATTTGCAGGAATTGCCGCATACATAATGTTTCCGAACTTAAACCATCCCTGTTCATTTCGAACGAATGAGCCTGCTGACATTTTTTCATCAAGCATGGAAATCATATTTTCGTCTGATAGTACGCTTTGAGGATATCGCCCGAACTTCATTTTGACCAATCCATCACTGTCAATAATAAGTTCAAACGGCATTTGACCTTCCAAACGAAGCGCTTTTGCTCTTTCTCTAGCTTCGTGAGCAAGATGCCTGTCGTGCTCCCTTTGCATTTGTTCTTCTTCTGCAATAAGCTCAAGCAATCGTTTTTCGTCTGCGCTATCTTGAGCTTGTTTCCGTCTTTGCTTAATTTGTTTAAGCAACACACCACTCTCCGCAGATGTGGCGGTTTCTTCAAACTCTCCCGCTTTGACCTTTATTCTTTCCTTGCGTTCAAATGCGCGCTCGTTGTCTTCGCGTGCAAATTTTTCGAACTCGCTTCGTGTTTTATAGTTTTTACTTTCCTCGTCAAGGCGTTTTTTCGCTTCTTCGATTAAACGCGCCTCACGCTCAACTTCAGTTTCTTCACGACCGCAGTTTGGACATATAAATTTGCCCTTTTCATTTTCTTCAAAGGGGGTTTCGCAATCAGGACATAAAATTTGTTTTTCGTGATTATCCATAGAAATAAGTCTACCACTTTTTGACTATACAGTCAATAATTGTTCTTTTACATTGATATTAAAATTGCGAACAAAGTCACTGCACTCAAATTTGTCTATTTTTATCTAAAATAGTTGACAAACAAAAATAGAACTATTAGAATAATCAAGCACGGTGGACATCAGCTAGATTTCATTACTTTTCTTTACACCTGCAAACACAAAAGAAAAACTTGTAAGAAATCTCGCCATTTCAAACTTGTTTAGCGCACAAATGATTTTGTTTGACGCACAGAAGACTGTTACACAAAAGAAAGCAAGGCTAACCTCGAACATCATGAATTTACTCGCCTGCTTAACATACTAAAGACCGGCACGGGCTACATAAGTTGAAACAAATTCCAACGGCTTTCTCCCAATTGTCATACTTATCCGTGCAAACATTATGCCTCAATAGCTCAACGGTGGAGCACTCGGCTGTTAACCGGTAGGTTCTTGGTTCGAATCCAAGTTGGGGCGCCAAACAAAAAACACACTATTATGAGTGTGTTTTTTTGTTTTTGATTACCTTTTTATATTTCTTAATTTTACTCTTTTTTCTGTATAATCATTTAGTACTTTCTTGTTTAGCTACTTTGTTTTTCCTGTTGTTAAGTCAGCAGTTTTTCATTTAGCTGCTTGCGCTTTTTTGTTGTTGCATAGAACAGTTTTTGTATTTAGCTATTTACGCTTTTTTGTTGTTGCATAGAACAGTTTTTGTATTTAGCTATTTACGCTTTTTTTATTTACGCCTTTTTTTAGCATTTAGCAATTTCAGCGTTTAGCTGTTTAGCGTGTCCAAATAAGTCATTATTGCGACGACGTCTGCTTGCTCTGTCTCATTAAACTCATATCTCTCACTATAATATTCGCTACTGCTTGAGGCGACAGTTGTGTCTCTCACATATTCAAAAAAGAAATTGTACTTGTTGCCGCTTATTTCAGGTGGATAGATCGTCAAACTAAAGCTTGAATTTCCAAATTTCATAACAAGCTGATAGACTTCAAGATTTCCTAATCGAAGATTTAAGGTTGTTTCGCTTTTGCTGTCAACCAAATTCATCAAATTTTGAATATTGCTTGTTATAGGCGTTATGTTGACATTTTCAGTTGTTACAACTGCATTTTCTACTTCGTTTGGATCGTCGCCTGTGGCGTAGATATAATCTGTTTTGTCAGAATTTGCGACTTCAAACCCGAACTTGTTCACTCCGTCACCAGGTCTATTTTTTAGACTTATTGGAATAAATATTGCACAAAGAATCGCCGCAATGATGACTACACTAACTGCGCTTATTAAAATAATTTTGTTCTTTTTACTCATTTTGTCTCCCTATCTTTTATATTTTACTCATATAAATAAACTGATTAAACAGACTTGCGTTTACTTGATATTCTCCTGTTCTACTCGTCCAATTGTATCTCGTAATCAACATTGTTCCTACATATCTGACATTGCTGAAACCTATTCCTAAAACCATATGATATCCCGGGTTGTTATTTATAATCAACATAACCGGGTTTCTTGATAAAATAACTGTGCTATATTCCGGATATGATGTTGATATGCTTGCAAAACAAGTTACGTAACCCTTTGAACTGAAATAAGATTGAATGCCTGTTTTGGCATTGATGTTTGTTGTTCCGCTTATTCCGTTTTGGTTTGTTCCCATATAAGACGCTAAAGATATTATCAGATTGTCAACGACTGGCTTATTTGTTGAATGCTTCATCGGCAATGTCACTGACGATAAATTGGACAACACCGCATTATCATAGAACGAAACAAGCATAGCACCTGAAGTTGGCGCACATCCGTCTGGTATTGGACCATAATCATAATTGAAATATTCAGGAGTGTTTAGCACTTTTACTTCACTGTAATAGCTACTCGACATTGTATATCCATACGAATATGGAACGTTTATTAATAACTGTGTATTGATGGTGGTGGCTGACGCTTCTGAGCTTAAACCTGTTGAAGATTGAATATCTATCCCACTATCTTTTATTATAGCATATTCATTTTGAGAATAGAACCCAAATGGCGCAATATAATAATTTTTGCTCGCATTTGCTGTCAACGGGTCTTCTCCTGTAAATGTGGATTCGGAGACTGTTATTTCTTCATTTATATCTGTAACTACGAAATAACCCGCTTGTTCATTTCCCTTGAAAACTCTATACATATATGCATTCGCATTTTCAACAAATAGTTTTACCGGCGCACTCAATGAGCTGTCATTCCATTCTGATTTTACATCTTTCATAACAGAAAAATAATTCTGCGCCAAATCATCGTATTGCGTTGCTTTGTCTATGCCCGTGCCAATACCGGTTCCCGCAAAACATAAGCACAAAACAACTGTTGATACAAAAATAACTAGCATCCTTTTTACGAATAGTTTTTTCATAATAACCCTCCCCTCATTTTTTCTTTCATTTGAACATTATTTGTTGCTCAAATCAATAGTGAAAATTGTCTTTTTTTGACAATAAAAGGAGAAATATTTCATTTTTTATGTTTTATCATATCTATGAAATCATTCTTGCAGGGAATATCTAATGAAATAATTTCATTGTTTACTAAATTATATTAAGGCCATAAGAATTTTATGGTTAGAAATAAACACTAAAACTGTTGCTTATAGTAAAAGGACACCAAAAGGTGTCCTTTTTTGTTTAATTTATCGCAATTTGTGATTATTCTTCAAAGACTTTGCCTTTCTTCTTGGATTTCGCTATTCTTTTATACAAATTGATTATTACTTGATTTCCCACACTACTGCTTCATAAGGCATCAAATTGCAATCTCCAGCTTCTTCTTTGCTGTCAAAATAGTTGCTCATAACAAGCTTTGAGGTTTTTCCTTTGAATTGTTCAGGCAAATCAAATTCTACTACTTTATGCGTCCAGTTGGCGGCAACTAGATATGAAACTCCGTGAAGCTCGCGCGCATATACAAACACCTTGTCTGATTTTGCGTAAAACTCATTGTATGTGCCGTCTTTTATGATTTTGTTTCCTACACGGAATTTGTTTATTTTGCGATAGAAATTTAGCACCGAATCAGGATCAGCTTCGGCTTCGGCAACATTTATTTCTTTGTAATTGGGGTTCACATACATCCACGGGGTTCCTGTTGTGAAACCTGCGTTCTCCTCAGCGGACCATTGCATTGGTGTGCGTGCGTGGTCGCGCGCGCGTTTTTGCAGCGCCCATTTGACAACCGGAACTAGCGGGAAAATCTTTTTCGCTATTTTGTAAACGTTTTTTGAAACAATATCAACATAGTCTTTTGGCTTGAAATGTTCAATATTTGTCATTCCAATTTCCTGACCTTGGAAAATATACGGCGTTCCTTTCATAAAGTTCATTGTTACGGCAAGCATTTTTGCTCCCTCTTTTCTAAACTCGGGCTTGATATAACGCGGAATACTGCGTGAATAATCATGATTTTCAAGGAAAAGTGAATTCCAGCAAGTATTAGGTATGTTTTGCCAGCTTGTCATAATCTTCTTAAAGCGTGACAATTTAAACTTTCTTGGAACAACCGACATTCTTGCGTCAGCTTCTTGATGCTCAAATGTGAAAATTGCGTCAAGCTCTTCTCGTGGTTCTGCGACCATGCTTTCTGCATCGGCAACAGTAATTCCCTGCCCTTCGCCTACTGTCATAATGTCATATTTTGACCACGATTTTTGGTTTATTTCGTGTATATACTCGTGATAGTGCGGTCCTATAACAAAATACTCATCTCCACAAGTGAATGGATTCCATTTTGCATTTGGAAGTCCTTCTTGTTTTGATATGTAAATAATAACATCACAACGGAAACCATCAACACCAAGTTCAAACCAGTAGTTGCATATATCCACAACTTCTTGTCTGACTTTTGGATTGTCCCAATTCAGATCAGGTTGTTTCTTTGAGAAAAGGTGCAAATAATATTCGCCCGTTTGCTCATCATACGCCCAAGCACTTCCGCCAAAACGGGAAGTCCAGTTGTTTGGTGGTTTTTTGCCATCCTTTCCGCTTCCCTTACGCCAAAAATAATAATCACGGTAAGGATTGTCAATGCTGCTTCGGCTTTGCTTAAACCACTCGTGTTCATCCGAGGTGTGATTTACGACCAAATCCATAACCAACTTGATACCACGCTTGTGCATTCCTTCGATCATTTCTTTCCAATCGTCAAGAGTGCCAAACTCATCCATAATGTCGCGATAATCCGAAATGTCATAACCGTTGTCATCGTTTGGGGATTTGTAACAAGGTGAGAGCCACACTGCGGTTATGCCGAGTGACTTCAAATAATCAAGTTTTGAAATGATACCTTTGATATCGCCGATACCGTCGCCGTTGCTGTCGCAAAAACTGCGCGGGTAAATCTGGTAGAACACACTATCTTTATACCATCTTGTCTTCATATTGCCTCTCCTTAATCAAAATCTATTGTTTTTTGCGTGTTTTTTGCACACTTTTTTCGTTTTATTTGCGGAAGTCGACTTCGTTTCTATTTTGCTATATTTTTGTTGTCTGTATTATTTTATACCCGAAGCTACAGGTAGCATTGACTCTGCTGCATATAGATATTTTTGTTGTCTATATTATTTTACAGTTTGTCATTGAGTTTCAATATTTGAATAAGCTGATAAATTCGTTCCAAATCATCGGAAGAAAAGTAGTCAATCACAAAACGGCCTTTGTTATCATTTCCAGCAAGCTTCACTCTAGTCCCGAAAATTCGCTTCATATCACTGACCATTTCTTTGAGCTCTAAACTCACTTGCTCATTTTTGCGTGGTCCTGTGGGTATTGCTTTGCGGGTGAAATACAAGCGAACTCTCTCCTCCACTTCACGGACAGTGAGTTTGTATTGCACGGTCTGCTTGGCAAGGTTCAATAAATATTCTTGGTCATCAATTGTTATCATTGCCCGCGCGTGTCCACTTGACAACTTTCCTGCACGCACCATGTCCAAAACTTCCTCAGGCAAATTCAAAAGGCGCATTGTGTTTGCAACATAACTGCGGCTCTTCCCAAGCCTTGTTGCAACATCTTCCTGCCTAAGCGAATGGTTTTCCATAAGCTCTTTTATACCCTCGGCGGCTTCAATCGCATTCAAATCTTCGCGCTGAAGGTTTTCAATAAGTGAAATTTCTTTTATTTGTTGGAGAGGTAAATCCTTTATGATTGCGGGAACAGTTTTTAGCCCCGCCATAAGCGCTGCACGAAAACGGCGTTCCCCTGCAATAATAAGATATCTTTCTCCTGTTTGCGGTTTGAGCAATAACGGTTGCAAGACTCCATGCATTTCCATTGAAGCGGACATTTCACGCAATGCCTCCTCATCAAAGGTTTTTCTTGCCTGCTCGACATTTCTGTCAATGTGCGTTATGTCAATCTGCGCAACACTCCCGTCTATTTCTACAGGTTGATTTTCCTCATAATCATTAAATAAAGCGGAAAATCCTTTTCCGAGACCTCTTGTTACTGCCATTTTTCACCTCTATTCTTTCTTTACCGCTTTTTCCAAAATCATCGCGGTTTTATCATTTTATGTTTTGTTTTTGGCTTGTTTTATTGTAATTTTGTCTGTTATTATTTCGTTTTTTTATGTTTTTTGATTTTTGATTTTATTTTGATTTTGCCAGTATCATTCTGCATGTCGTTTTTTGACAAATTTGAATAAAACTTTTCTGTTTTCTATTTTTCTCTATTTTTACTTTATCTTTTTTAGGAATTCGTCTTTTAGTTCGCAATATGCCTTCGCTCCTGAACACCGTTTGTCATAAAGCACAATCGGCTTGCCATAGCTCGGAGCTTCTGCAAGTCTTATGTTTCGAGGAATTTTTGTTTCAAAAACCTTATCTCCGAAAAACTTTACGATTTCATCCGCGACCTGTGTTGAAAGTTTTGCACGCCCGTCATAAAGTGTCAAAACAACACCTTCGACCTCGATTGTAGGATTCAGAAATTTCTTGACAAGGCGTATCGTATTCATCATTTGCGAAAGCCCCTCAAGTGCGTAGTATTCGCATTGTATTGGCACTAGCACGCTGTTTGAAGCTGTGAGCGCGTTGACAGTCAAAAGCCCTAGAGATGGCGGACAATCAATCATAATATAGTCAAATTTGTCGTCGATTTCCGCAAGCTTCTCGCTTAATACCCGCTCTCGGCCGATAACTACCTGCGCAAGCTCAATCTCTGCGCCTGCCAAATCCATAGACGATGGCAATAGCTTGAGTGACGGGATTTCGGTTTGGAACATCGCTTCTGCTATGCTCATACTTCCGCACAAAACATTATATAGTGATTTTTTTGCTTTTCTTGTTTCAAAACCTAATCCGCTTGAGGCGTTTCCTTGCGGATCCATATCGATAACCAGCACATCTTTGCCATCACTTGCAAGATATGCTGCAAGATTTATGCAGGTGGTAGTTTTTCCAACTCCGCCTTTTTGATTTGAGAATGTTATTATCTTTGTCTTTTTTGCCATTACGAGATTTCCCTTTATTATGCTAATAAAAATTATATCACCATAAACGGATTTCGACAATAGAAAACGGAAATTTGTGAAACCTTTTGTGAAACTTTTCTTGCTCTTTTTTTGCATATTTCTGCGTAAAACAAGCAAATTTTTGATAATTTATTTGGTTTTAAGCAGTTTTTGTTGATAAAGTGCTTCATTTAATAAAAAAGAGGAGATTGATAAATTTATCAATCTCCGCCTATTGGTTTTTTATCTCTTGAAACTTTTTCTCAGATTTGTTTTAGTATACAATAATATGCTTTTATTCTTTAAGTTTGTGACTGCTAATATCTTTTTAGTTTAGATTTGTTTTTTCAGTCTAAGATGTGTTTCTATTTTCCGTTTGCGTTGTTTTTTAGTTATGGCTTATTCATTTCGACTTATAAAGGCTTTTTCTTCATTTGTCCGAAATTCCGTGGATAGCTTGCGTTTGTTTTTGCAATCTTTTTGAAAATCAATAGACATCTATGGTCGCCGTTTGGAAGCTGTGTCACTATTGAACGGTCTAACACCGCGCCCAATGTGTAAAGCGCTTTCTCAATATTTTCGCTTTCGCTTTCATTTGTTTTGTATGCAATAAACACTCCGCCGATTTTTACAAGAGGAAGTGCAAGTTCCATAAGAATAGTGAGTGAGGCAACAGCTCTTGAAACAACAACATCAAAACTTTCTCTCTCTTTGCCTTGACCCATTTCTTCAGCTCTCGCAGTGATTGCATTCGTGTTTTTCAGCTGAAGTTCGCTTATTGCATCTTTTACAAATTCGATTTTTTTGTTTGTCGCATCCATTGCAGTAATTTTTAGATCAGGGCGTACAATTTTAAGCGGAATCGATGGAAATCCGCCACCGCAGCCAAGGTCAAGCACGGTTGCGTTTTGTTTTATATATTTCTGAGGAATAATGCTGTCAACAAGGTGTTTCACGAAAAATTCCTCGCGCTCCAAAATCGTGGTGAGATTCATCACCTTGTTTTTTTCTGTCACCAGACTGAAGAAATGCTCAAATAGCGTTTGTTGAGTGTCGGAAATTGTCAAATTTTGTTTATTCCCTTCAACAATCAACATTTGCATTGCAGTATCCATTGATTTTTCCTCTACAATTTTAGTCGCATTTGAAATTCCGCTTTTGATTTTCTCATCGCCAACAACTTCAATTTGTGCCTTGTTTACTGCTTTTAGATTTTGTGTATCGCTTGCAACCTTTTCAACACTTGTGATTTCTTCTTTTTTTATCATTTCCATCTCTCTTTAAGGTTCTGAATAAATTATATTCTATATTTTGGAAAATGTCTTGCAAAACCAACCTATTCTTCATCTTGACAATATGTTTTGATTTATTTTTGCACTTTTTTCTTTTCTTTCTATTTTTCTTTCGTTTAGCTTTTTAAGCACTCTTTGATTATATAATTTATCAATTCTTTCTTAAAATCGCTTTTTCTTTCTTACGAAATATAATTTTACCGTATACAAATTCATTTCTAATCAATTTTTTAACATTTTTCTGTGCATTTTGTGCATTTTTTGTCTATTATAATAATTATCTTGAATTTTTTTGCACGTAGTGCTATAATTTGTGCGAGGTATTTATGAAAATAGCTATAATAACTGCAATGGAAAAAGAATCTCTTCCTCTTTGTCAACGACTCGGTCAAGTTGTCGGTGACGAACTTAATGCCGGCGTTCACACCCGCATTTTTGTTTATAGAAATAACTACATTTATCTTGTGACTTGCGGAATTGGTGAAATTCTTGCAGCTTCTGCAACACAGTATATCATAGACCGCTACAAAATTGATTATATTGTCAATTTTGGTTATGTCGGGAGCCTTTCAAAAGAATACAATGCTGGTGACCTTTTGATTGTCGATAAGGTTGTTCATCATCAATATGACCTTTCCGGTTTGGACAATGTTTCGCGTGGGCAATATGAAGGGCGTTCTTCAGTGTTTTTTGAGCTCACTCAATCTACTCGTGACAATATAAATCATTTCCTGAATAATCCACTTCGAGTTGTTACCGTTGCAAGCGGTGATGAATTTATTGCCAGAAGAGAATCAAAAGAATTTTTGAACTCTAACTATGGCGCCGGAGTTTGCGATATGGAGCTTGCAGGTATTGTTATCACCGCTCTAAGAAACGGCATCCACGTTGCAAGCATAAAGATTGTGTCGGATTGCGCAGATGAAAACGCCGCAAATGACTATTATGCTCTTGTAAAACAAGGCTTTTCTTCAGCCGAATCATTGTTTACTAATATTTTGGAAAAATTATATGCATAAAATCACTTCTTTCACCATTGACCATAATATACTAAAAGAAGGATTTTATCTGTCACGCAAAGACGGAGATATTTTTACTTATGATTTGCGATTCAAAAAACCTAATTGCGGTGACTATATCTCGACAGCGGTTATGCATACCATTGAACATCTTGTTGCAACCACTTTAAGAAACGGCAACAAAAAAGATAGTGTGATTTATTTCGGGCCTATGGGCTGTGGCACGGGTTTTTACGCGTTGTTTCGCGATATCGAAAAGGATGAGGCGAAACAATTTGTTGAAACTGCAATAATTGAAGCTTTGAAATTTGATGAAATACCAGGCAATAAAAAAATAGAATGCGGAAATTACCGCTCTCACAATCTTTCCGGTGCAAAGTCTGAACTTAAACAATATTTGAATTTCTTAAAATAATTATATATTTTTAATTTAACAACAAAAAAATAAATGTAAAGAACACTTTTTTTTAATTTTTTTACATTATATTTAACATATAAGAGGGAGCTATGGAAAACGAATTTGAAAATGAAACAATAGTTGCAATTTGCTATGATTTTGATAAAACTCTTTCACCGCGCGATATGCAAGAATTCGCATTTATACCGCGTCTCGGATACACTGCTGACGAGTTTTGGGCACGCACCAACCGTTACCACTGCGAACGAGCGATGGATAAAATCCTTGCTGCTCTATTTTCTATGTTTACCGAATCCAAAGATAAAGGTTTTCCAATTACTGCACAAAATTTGAAAGAAGCAGGAGAAAAAGTCAAGCTGTTCAACGGTCTTGACACTTGGTTCGATAATATCAATATCTATGCTGCCAGCATTGGAATAAAAGTTGAACATTACATAATTTCCGCAGGAATAAAAGAAATGATTGAAGGCACATCTATTGCTAAGAATTTCAAATATATTTATGCTTCCTCTTTTCTTTATGACGAAAACGGTGAAGCAGTTTGGCCAAAGCAAGTGGTCAACGATATTATGAAAACGCAAATATTATACCGCATAAATAAAGGATGTTTAGCAGAAAATGATGAGCGCGTGAACGATTTTCTTCCGCGTGACGAACGCCGTGTCCGTTTTGAAAACCTAATTTTCATTGGCGATTCCGAAACAGATATTCCTTGCATGAGCGTAACTCAGGAAAAAGGTGGTTTTGCTATTGGCGTCTACAATCCTGAAGATGTTCTTCGTGGAAAAGTTGTTCCTTTGCTGAAAGATAAGCGTATAGGATTTTTTGCCCCTGCCGACTACTCAAAAGGTAAAGAACTTTACAACATAGTTAAAAAATGTCTTGCTCGTGTTCACGCAGAAGCAGATTTAGAAAGAATTACAAAATCATTGAAATCGTAATTTTGCGTTTTTTATAAAAAAATCTATTTTTAATATAAAAATATAAAATAAAACCGAGCTTTTTATGATAAAAGCTCGGTTTTTCTGTTTTAAGTTTTTTTATGTGTTTGTTTTTTAGCCTATTACTCTTAGTGGCAAAATCAAATACAACCAGTTGTCATTCTCGCCCTTTATTATTCCTGGAGCTGTGTTTGTTGTAAAATTGAAAGAAATGAACTGATCCGTGATTGATTTCATTGAATCTGCAATATATTTCGCA
>JAQUST010000009.1:0-5195 GCA_028710495.1 Clostridia bacterium | reverse complement strand
TGGCAAAATCAAATACAACCAGTTGTCATTCTCGCCCTTTATTATTCCTGGAGCTGTGTTTGTTGTAAAATTGAAAGAAATGAACTGATCCGTGATTGATTTCATTGAATCTGCAATATATTTCGCATTGAAGGCAATCAAAATATCTTTTCCCTTCATACTTATTGGCAATTTTTCGTTTACTTCTCCGACCGTTGATTCAGCTTTGAGATAAACATTGTCTTCTTTTATTTCCATTCTGACATAGCATTTCTTTTCATTTTTTGAAATAACAAAAACTCTGTCTATTGCGTTTTCAAAATGCTTTTTCTCTACCTTTATTTCTGTTGAGAACTCAAGCGGGATTATACGCTCATAATTGATGTATTCCTCCGTTATCATTCTTGTAACAATTTTTGTATGGAATAAGTCAATCAACATATAATTTTTTTCGACATAAACAGTCATTGCTTCATCTTCATCGTCAAGCAATCTGCTTGCTTCATTCAAACTTCTTACCGGAATGACAATTTTTTCTGTTATTCCTTTGTTTTCAATCGGAACTTTGCATAGCGCCAAACGATAACCGTCTGATGCAACGCCTTCCAAAATGTTTCCGTCAATATTGAAGCAACATCCTTTTAGTGATGGTCTTGCATCTTCAACTGCAACGCTGAAGGAAATACTGTTTATAAGTTCTTTGAATTTTTTCTTTTGAATAATAAATGAATTATCATTTGATACTTCTTTTAATATAGGAAATTCTTCTGCTTCATAACAATTTAGTGATACTTCACTGTCTAAATAGCAAATTTTGAGTTTTCCGTCAATTGTTCCATCAAGTTCTATTTCTTCTTCTTCAATTTTCTTTGTGTATTCAGCAAAGAGCTTTCCAGGAACAACTATCTCTCCTTCAAGTAAAACCTCTGCATTTATTTTCTTTTCAATTGACAATTCAAGGTCTGTCGCAAATAAGGTAAGGGTGTCTCCCTTTGCAACCAATTTTATACCTTCCAAAATAGGATTATTCTTTTTTACTGGAAGAGCACGACTAACTTTTGATACGGCATCGCTTAGTTCTGTTCCGCTACAACGAATTTTCATCTTTTCTCCTTTTGTCCTTACCAAAACGCCAAATAGCAAAACTGGACAACACTTCGCTATTTAATAATATATAGATTTTTAATAATAATACCATAAATAAGGGCTGTTGACAAGTGGAAAACTAAATTTTGACACTACATAGATGTTGCAAAACAAAAGTGAGCACAAAATATGGTAGAAATTAGAAAAAAATATTGTGGAAAACTATGTGGGTTTGTGAACAAACTGTCCACAAATCAGAAGGTTGTGCACATTAGCGGTTCAATATCATATTTTTTATATCTGAAACAATAATTTTAATACGGGTATCATTTTTTACATCTTCACTTATTTTGTTGCGTGCGTGAATGATAGTTGTGTGGTCGCGACCACCAAAAATCTGCCCAATTGTCACCAATGGCAAATCAAGCATTTCAGTAATTAGATAAATGGCTATCATTCTTGGCTCAACAATATTTTTTGTTTTCTTTTTGCCTATGATTTCAGCAGAGGTTATATTGAAATATTTGCAGGTTGTGGCCACAATGCTTGAAGCATCAAAGCTTTCTTTCTTTTCTTCGATAAAATCAGATAAAGCTTCTTTCGCAATTTCTCTTGTTGTGACAGGATGACCTGTCAAAGATGAAAAGAAAATGATTTTGTTGAGAAAACCTTCCATGTCTCTTATGTTTGAAGTTGAATTTTCTGCAATAAATGAAGCAACATCATTAGAAAGATTAAATTTTTCCTGCGCAGCTTTACTTTTTAGGATGGCGATACGCGTTTCCATATCGGGGAACGAAATATCAACAGTAAGACCCCACGAAAAACGAGTGCGGAGACGCTCCTCAAGTTTTTGTAAGTCCTTTGGTGAACGGTCTGATGTCAATATAATTTGCTTATTGTTTTGGTAAAGATCATTGAAAGTGTGAAAAAAAGCTTCCTGAGTGCCTTCTTTTCCTGCCAAAAACTGAATATCATCAATCATAAGAACATCAACACTGCGGTATTTTTCTCTAAATTTAGAATTCAATTCTTTATTTTCTGAACTTCTGCGGATAACATCAATAAGTTCATTTATAAAACTTTCAGAATTTACATACAAAACTTTTGTGCGAGGCGAATTTTTTTTAATATAATTCCCGATTGCGTGAAGCAAGTGAGTTTTTCCTAAACCGACAGAGCTGTAAATAAATAAAGGATTGTATTTTCCGCCCGGATTTTCTGCAACCGCTTTTGCTGCGGCAAGTGCAAATTCATTGCCTTTACCTTGTACAAAATGGTCAAAAGTGTATTTTTCTAAAAATGCAGAAGTGTTTGAAGTTGACAAAACAGGCTGTTCCTTAACGACGAAACCCTCATCTTCAATAAAACTATCTTGTTTTTTCAAATATTGTTCTCTTTGTACATCCATAATAATCTCAACATTCTGTATTGATGGATTAAGATTTGAAACGACTTCTTTTGTCAGGTCAAGATAGCGTTGCTCAATGGTCTTTTTTGAAGCAGCAGAAAGTGTTGACAAAATTAGAGCTCCATTTACAAAGCAAACGGGCTCAAGTTTGTCAATCCACACTTCATAACTTATGGTTTGTATTTGTGTAGATAAAACAGATTTAGCATCATTCCAAAAAGCATTTATATCAATCATATCGCTTATTATACATACATAAAACAAATCTTGCAACACAAAAAACAACAAAAAAAGAAAAACACAATATATTGCGTCACACTGCAAATTTGTGTATAATGACAATATGTTAGTTAAAAATATTTCTATAAAAAATTTCAGAAATTATTCCGTTGCCAAAACGGATTTTTCGCCAAACCTAAATGTTCTGGTCGGAGAAAATGCAGTAGGAAAAACGAATATGCTTGAGGCAATTTATCTTGCCGGTCTAGGTCGTTCTCCCCGCACCTCAAAAGAAAAAGAACTTGTCAAAAACGGAGAAGAGCGAGCACTTGTTTATATTACTATCGAAAAAAAATTCCGCTCACACAAAATTGAAATACAAATTGACAACCAAAGCAAAAAGAAAGTGTTTTTGGATGGTATTCCTGTGCTTAGAATGGGAGAGTTGCTTGGAGTGCTGAATGTCGTTTATTTTTCCCCCGATGAAATGAAGCTTGTCAAAGAAGCTCCGGAGAACCGTCGTAGATTTTTAGACATAAGCCTGTCACAACAGCAAAGGGTTTATTTTTTTGCCTTATCAAAGTATAATAAAGTGCTAAAACAACGCAATAATCTACTCAAAACCTCTTTTGGAAAAGAAGGACTTGATGAAATGCTTGATATTTGGGATGTTCAACTTGCCGAAAATGGAGCTGTTATTATTGAAAAGAGAATCGAATATATTGAAAAATTAAAAAAATCAGCAGAAAAAATTCACTACAAAATGAGTGAAGGAAAAGAAATGCTCGAACTGGAATATGATACAGACACGCTGGTTGGAAAAGACGAAGAGATAGCAGCTTGTTTGCTAAAGAACCTTAAAAAAACACGAGAAAAGGATAAAAAATTGCTTTATACAACAATTGGCCCTCATCGTGATGATATGAAAATAATAATAAACGGCACAGATGTGAGAAAATTTGCGTCGCAAGGACAACAACGAACGACGGCATTGGCATTAAAACTTGGCGAAATGGAATTGTTCAAAGAAGAAACGGGCGAACTCCCCGTTCTAATTTTGGATGACGTATTGTCAGAGCTTGATGAAAGTCGTCAACGACTTTTGCTTGAATCAACCGCTGATGCGCAAATACTTTTATCGTGTACTGAATATAATCTCAAAAATCCAGCAAATGTAATTCGTATTGTAAATGGAACGATAGTAGAATAGTATATGAACACAAATGTTAGCAGGATATAAGCAGGATATAAGCAGGATATAAGCAGGATATAAGCAGGATATAAGCAAGATATAAGACGCAGATGTATGCATTAAGTGTATTAAACATAATAATTTACAAAAAAACAAATTGAAATATGGTCACATATCGCTTGCTAGCCACAGCTCGTCGTTTACAGCTTTTGTGCGTGATAACTAGTGAAAGCAATAATAATTGATTTATAAATGTTAGAAGTTCAGAAATTTTATATTTTCTTATATTTGAAATCAAAATAGAAAGCAAGCACTTATAAAAACTATAAGAATCCGTAAAGATTCAATGCAAAGTCTCGAAAATTGTTTAAAATTTAACTATATAGTGAACAAGTTTATTAAATCCGGTTAAAACAATGCAGAATAATAGGAAACAACATCTAACCCAAATTAATTCAAAATTAAATACCATATAATTTCAAAATAAATACCATTTTTATGCCAAAAATATAATTCTTACCTGTATTTTGCTTTGTTGGCCGCCTACTTGGATTTTTAGTGTTTCGCAGAGCATATTTTTTAAATTCACTTATGTTTCACGTGGAACAAAACAAAGTGGACGACGTGTTTCACGTGAAACAAAATGGGGTAATATCTTGATTTAATGCTCTACAATCCTTATATAATGGGCATATTAGATAGTAGAAATCTAAAACTGATGCAAATAGAGAACAAATAATTTCTTTCTTCGTGTAAAATTTGCGACTTATTTAAGGTTCTTTCTTCGTGTAATTTTTGACTAAAAAAATTTAATTGATTTCACAAAATAAAATAAAAAAAATTATAGAGTGATAAGTGAGCAAAATGCATGGTAATTTAATATAATATGCAAAACTAAGCGTAAAAGTGATAGATTTATAAAAAAATTTAACAAAAAATATAAAATGCAAAGCTTAGAAAGCGATTTAACGTGTTTTTTTACGGTTAAAATTTAATATATTATTAACAAAATAAAAAAATTGGCTCAAAAACACAAATAAAAGAAAACTCTTAGTATAAAAAACACTTTTAATAAAGAGCGAACAAGACATATACATGCCAATTTAGGGATTGCTTGAAAAATTAAACAATCTAGAATAACAAAAATGTATGTACAAAAGTAATCCGTGGAATTGCGTAACTGACGAAAGTTGAAGACTGCTGGTGAGGACTGCTGGTGAGGACTTGCTGATGAGGACTTGCTGATGAGGACTGCTGGTGAGGACTGCTGGTGAGGACTGCTGGTGAGGACTGCTGGTGAGGACTTGC
>JAQUST010000008.1:55419-59085 GCA_028710495.1 Clostridia bacterium | reverse complement strand
GCCGCAATAATAAAACCGCCACCAAGTGAACCGACTATCGTTGCTAGCACGGGCTGAACTGCAATAACTGCGCCCAAACCACCGCGGTTGTGCTTGTTTGTTATATCAGTTGTCCATGGATTGAAACCTGCATCATTTCCAAGTGAACCAAAGAATGACATCATAGCGTCCGCAACAACAACCATCGTTGCCATCGCCAAAATATTTCTAAGAGGCAAAAATTCAGTTAAGCCGAAAACGATAGTGAAAACGCCCCACAAAATATATCCCGTTACTATGAAAGGTTTCCTTCTTCCAAGCCTGTCGCTACCCGTTCCTGATATAAAGGTAGAGAGCGTAGAAACAATGGCACTCACTGCAACCATCCACGAAATAATTGAAGGATCTGGCGCAATTTTTGCATAAACGAATGTATTGAACCATTGATTTTCAATGTTCCAGCATAGTTGCCCCGCCAACCCCGCAATCCAAATAACTGCCCAGGTTTTAGCTCCCAGCTTGCCTGTTTTCTGTTTTTGATCAATCATTACATTTTCTTTGCTCATAGTTTCCTCTTTTCAGAATGATATAGCAATTATACATCCAAACAAACTTTCAGTCAATAGTGATTATTGCTCCGAAATTGTTGTATGCAAGCATTTTTTATGTTAATATGTCGCTATCGTATTTGTAAAATTTCTAAGCATTTGTTTTGTAGCATCTTAAAAAATTGTGAGGTTGAAAGTGACTATCTTTGAAAATAATTGCAACTCCTATAAATTTAAAGTAATTGATGATACAAATGCTGTTTTTTCTAATGACAAAAGCAATTTTGAAAATGAAGAAAAATGGTTGCAAAATGGACATATCTATATAAATTATTATGACGGAAACGATATAGCAATTTCAATACCATATGAATATAGTTCAAATTCTTTATTTTTGAATACTCCACTTCCGATTTCAAAAATTTGCCAATTTGCATTCTCAAACCGCCCGAATTTACATAGTGTCCAAATTCCGAATTCAGTCACAACGATTGAATACGGAGCATTCTCAAATTGTCCTGACCTCAAAATAATAAATTTGCCCAAAAGCGTTTTGAATATTTCTTCAAAAGCTTTCATTGATTGTGATGATCTTGTGATTTATTGTGAATTCAAGAAATCCGAAAAACCTGCAACTTGGGAGCGCAGTTGGAATGGTAAATCTCAAATTGTTTGGAACTGCAATATTTTTGACGGAAACGAGTTGTTTTAACATTCCAACACAAATTAAAAAATATTCTGCACATTTTCAATCACAATCAACAAACTATAGACGAAATAGTATAAAGCATTTTATATTGTAAAAAATATGTTATTCAATTTTAGCAATTCAACTGTTAATGACTATTATTATTCAATTTTATATTGCATAATAGATGTTAATAAACACTCCACCACACAATAGTTTTTATTGTGTAGTGAATAATAGTTGCTATTTTGATTCTTTTTTACTATAATTTCAAATGATGCGGGCATAGTTTAGTGGCAAAACATGAGCTTCCCAAGCTCAGGTTGCGAGTTCGATTCTCGCTGCCCGCTCCATAATATTTTTCTGGCTTGGCATTTTATTTTTGATTTTTTCAAAAAATGAAATTAATGCCAAAATATACGCGAGAATTTATTTAGATGGCGCAATTCCATCTATATTAAAGGTGAACATGTTAGCAATCAAAACTGAAAACCTAACCAAAAAATATGGTGCGCATGTTGTTGTAGACAATGTATCTCTCAATATTGAGGCAGGTTCAATTTATGGTCTTGTAGGCAACAATGGTGCAGGCAAAACAACCATTTTCAAAATTTTACTCGGTCTTGCAATCCAAACAAGTGGAACTTTTTCGCTGTTTGGCGAAGATACTGTTCGCGGATACGAGAAAGCACGCCGCGAAATTGGAAGCATAATTGAAATTCCATCAATGCAGGCAAATTTAACGGCATTTCAAAATCTAAAAGCTATTGCAATTAGTCTTGGATGCTACAATAAAGAAGACATATCAAGCATTATTGAATTAGTTGGTCTTTCATCAAAAAGCGATATCAAATTTAAGAATTATTCACTTGGTATGAAACAACGACTCGGCATAGGCGCGACCCTAATCGGAGACCCAAAAATGCTTATTTTGGATGAGCCGACAAACGGACTTGACCCAGGCGGAATTATGGAAATTCGCGAGCTTATTCTGCGCCTAAATCATGAACACAACAAGACAATTTTGATTTCAAGTCATATTATTTCTGAGCTTAACAAAGTCGTAAATTCTTACGGAATTCTGCGTTCAGGAAAGCTTGTCAAAGAATTGACAAGCATTGACCTTCAAGCATGCTCACGCCCAATGCTCAGACTAGTTGTCAACGATGTTTTGACTGCTTCTGATGTTTTACGCAACAAGCTTAAAGTTACTGATTTTGAAACGTATCCAAACAATACCATAAAACTTTACGAAATGACTGATAGAGCCCAAACAGTTTCAAAAGAACTAGCTGTTGGCGGAGTTTTGGTTTTATCTATTGAACATCAAGACAATGACCTCGAAAATTATTTTGTCTCACTTATGGGAGGTACAAACAATGATTAATCAACTTCGTTCAGAATTTTATAGAACATCAAAATTTAAGAGCATATTTATAATGCCAAGCATAGTCACCGCATTTATTCTTATTTCCGTATTAACAATTTGGTCGGTCTTGCAGCATTTTGGCGGAGCAACTATGCCTCCAGGATTTCTAGCAAGCAACGGCTATACCGGAAAATTTATAATATATCAATTTTCATCGAATGGAAACTTGACGCTTTTGATAGCAATTTTTGCTTGTATCAGCATTGCGGGCAGCTTTTCAAACGGCTCTATCAAAACAAGCATTATGCGTGGCGCAAACCGTGTTGAGTTATATTTGTCAAAACTTATCTCGGTTTCCACTTTTATTGCGGCTCTCAGCATTTTTTCATTTTTGATTTCTGTGGCTGTTTCCCCGATAGTAGGATATGGTCAAGAATTCAACTGGTCAGAATTTGGCGGTTTAATGGCAACGTTGGCTATGCAAATAATAGTAGCGCTTGGCTACACGTCTTTGTTTGTATTTATTGCTTCACTTATTCGCTCCACTGGCGGTTCACTTGCCGCATCGATAGGCATTTTCATTTTAGGAAGCATTTTGAGTGCAGCGTTTTTGATTCTTGGTTCGTTTTCAGAATCCGGCTGGCTTATCAATGCTTTACAAGGGTTGCTCTCAACTCAACTCAGCACTGCTATGAGAATTGGAGCTCTTGATACTTGGGAAATACTTTGTGTAGTTCTTGTTCCACTTGGCTATATTGCAATAACAACTGGATTAGGGATTTTGGCATTTGTAAAACGCGATGTGAAATAATTGCATCCGACTGAAATAGCTTATCAACTATTATTTTCGATATAATCTATAAACGACACCACATTGTGGTGTCGTTTTCTTAATAAATCAACTTTATTAGTTTCATTCACTTAAAAAACATCAAGTCTAAACAAATCTTACAAAGTGATAATCAAATTGGTAACTCCTTCAAAGCGACCTTTCGGCACACACCGAAATCTGCTTAGTGTCAAAGTGCGATACAAATCAAAAGACACCACTCTCGTGATGTCTTTTGATTTGCCGTGCGACG
>JAQUST010000008.1:17008-55319 GCA_028710495.1 Clostridia bacterium | reverse complement strand
GGCACACACCGAAATCTGCTTAGTGTCAAAGTGCGATACAAATCAAAAGACACCACTCTCGTGATGTCTTTTGATTTGCCGTGCGACGCACTTCGACAGTCCTTACCGAATCGATAATCAAATAGGTAACTCCTTCAAAGCTTCCTCGTGGCACACACCGAAATCTGCTTAGTGCTGCTGCGATCAAGCCCTGACACGGTTCACAGCACGATATTGCACGAGACCTTGCTATCGACATTCCTTGTTCAATCCGGCATTCCATAAAGAAAGCCTAGGTGCGCCTTTCAACACCGCTATAGCGGTTTGCGGTTTACAGGGCACCGCTAGCTCCCCGTTTAGCACGGCTTGATTATTCTAGCATTTTACATAGAAAATTGCAACAGAAACAATAAATTTTATTTTAGCTAGCAAAATGTTACAAAATTTGCATGTTTTATTTTCCGTATATACTTTTCAATCATATTTAACTATGTTTTTCTTATGCTTTTTTATTTACAACTCCAACCAAATTTATATTGAAGCTATAAGTCTTAAGCAGAAATCAATTTGTTGAACAAAACATCTTGCCAAAACAGACCGTGAGTGATAAAATATGGAATATGAATAAGAGAATATTAACAATACAAGATTTTTCATCTGTCGGTCGTTGCTCACTAACTGTTGCAATACCGATTATTTCTGCTTTGGGTCACGAAGTCATAGGTCTCCCAACTGCACTATTATCTACGCAAACATCTGGAATAACTGGATTTACTTTCAATGATTTATACTCAAATATGTTGCCGTCATATGACCATTGGAAATCACTTGGAATAAAGTTTGATTGTCTATATACGGGTTTTTTGGGTACGCTTGACTGCGTTGACACGACAATAAAAATTGCGAAAGACTTGAAAAATTCTGGAACTATAATTGCAATAGACCCCGCTATGGCGGAAGACGGCAAATTATATAAGATATTTGACAAAAAATACTACGAAAGAATGGTTGAACTTTGCAAACTTTCAGACATATTTATGCCAAACTTTACAGAAGGAAAAATGCTTGCGGGTCTATCAATGGAACTCGAGCCAAACAAAGAAAATGCCAATATGATTTTGAATATCTTAAATTCGAACGGATTCAAAACCGTGATATTGAGTGGTATCGAAGATGATGAATTGTGTGGCGTGGCAACTTTGAATGATGGTATGATAACATTTCAAATGAATAAACGCTTTCCTGAATATATTCACGGCGCAGGCGACGTCCTCTCTAGTGTTTTTATCGGAGAAATCTCGCGAGGGAAAGGAATTGAACAAGCGGCACAAATTGCTGTGGATTTTGTTTATGAGTGTATCAATATATCTGTTGAAGAAAACTTTGACCCCCGCTTTGGTCTCAACTTTGAACGGATAATCCCAAAACTGTTTACTTCGAAATAGCTTACATTGATATTCAATTTATTTCTTTCACCGTAAGTGTTTCGTTCCACCAGCCACTTCGTAATGGTTTACATTGATGTTCAACTTATCTAGTTTAATAAAAATTGATTATATAAAAAGCACACTCAAACGAGTGTGCTTTTATAATTTAATGAAATTAGTAAAACTATTAACATTTTGTATATCATATTGCAGCTCGACTGCAAAATTTTTTACTTCTTTTCAAATTATTTTCAGCATTTTGCTACTTCTTTTCTGCTTCCTTACGCTTTTTTGCATCCTCTATAATTTTTGGTGCAGTGCTTGAAGGAACTTCATCATAACGCAAGAACTCCATTGTAAATTTTCCTCTTCCTTGTGTCATTGAGCGCAAGTCGGTCGCATAACGTGACATTTCTGCCATAGGAACTTCAACAGTAATAACTTGTTTTCCGTTTGCAAGGTCTGTTCCCGAAATTCTGGCACGGCGTTTGTTCATATCACCCATAATATCACCAAGATAGTTGTCTGGAACAACAATTTGTGCTTGCATAATCGGTTCAATAAAGCATGGTGATGCTTTTGCGCAGCCTTCTGTATACGCTAGTTTTGCCGCCGTAACAAAAGCAATTTCTTTTGAATCGACAGGATGATATTTTCCATCATAAAGTGTTGCTTTGAGGTTTACCATTGGATATTCCGCCAAAACGCCTTTCTTTATAGCTTCGTGAAGTCCTTTTTCAACTGCTGGAATAAATTGACGAGGTACTGAACCGCCAACAATTGCATCCACGAACTCAAATTCGCCGTCTTCCGCGCCTGGCTCAAAACGAATAAATACATCGCCGTATTGTCCTGCTCCGCCTGATTGCTTCTTGTGTTTACCTTCGGCTTCTGCCATTTTGCGGATGGTTTCTTTATAGGCTATTCTTGGTTCTGAAAGTTTTGCTTCAACCCCGAACTTGTTTTTGACGCGTTTGCACATAATGTCAAGTTGTGCTTCGCCAAGTCCGCTAATGAGCACTTCACCTGTCTCAACATTCTTCTCGACTTTGAATGTGTTGTCTTCATCCTGCATTTTGATAAGTCCTGATATAACCTTTTCTTCATCGCCATCTTTGGCAGCTCCTGCTGCAAAAGAAATGACAGGTTTGGGGAACTCAATTTGAGGATATGTAAATTTTATGCTTTGGTCAGCGAGAGTATCGCCTGTGTTTGTGTAAACAAGTTTTGAAAGTGCGCCGATGTCGCCTGCTGATATGCTGTCAACCGGGTCTTGCTTTTTGCCTTTGATAATATAGATTGTGCCTACTTTTTCAGTTTTGCCTGCATTCACATTCAAAATCGTGTCGCCTGAGCTTAGTTTACCCGTTTGAACCTTGAACATCAAAAGCTTGCCATAGAACGGATCGGCTATGCTTTTGAATATTTGTGCAGAGAACGGCTTTTCCTCATCGACTTTTACTTCAGAAATTTTGTCATCTTCGACAGCAGTTACTGCGCGTCCTTCAGTAGGCGAAGGCAAAAGCTCAATAATTTTGTCCATAAGATTTGTGATTGCGGTGCAAGTTGTTGCATTGCCAGCAAGCAAAGGAATAAGCGATTCGGACATAAGTGCTGAAAGCAAGCCCTTTTTTATTTCCTCGGGAGTAAATTGTTCTCCTTCAAAAAATTTTGTCATCAAATCTTCATCTGTTTCTGCGATAATTTCAAGCAAACGGTTTTTGCTGTCTTCGAACTCTGCTTGTAGATTTGACGGAATGTCTATTGTTTGACTTGGATTTTCAAGCATAAATGCATTGCCTGTAATCACATCAACTGCGCCGACCATTTTTCCGTCTTCCAAAATTGGAATTTGAACGGGGATAACTTTTGCGCCGTATTTTGCAATGATTGCATCAACCGTACCTTTGTAGTCTGAATTGTCTTTATTGATTTGATTTACAAAAATGAGAGCGGGAATGTTTTTCTCAAAACAAGATTCCAAAGCCTTTTCTGTGCCAACGGTAAGCGAACCACTTGCGCTTGTCACAACAATAGCGGAATCAGCAACATGAAGAGCTGAAACGACTTCACCTTCAAAATCGAAAAATCCGGGAACATCCAAAATATTGATTTTATTATCTTGCCAAATGGCGTAGGCAGCTGACAAACTAATGGAAATTTTACGGTTGATTTCTTCCGGGTCATAATCCATTGTTGAAGTGCCTACGTTGACATCTCCAAGTCTATCAATTATCTTTGATGTGTAAAGCATTGCTTCAGCGAGTGAGGTTTTGCCTTCGCCGGAGTGACCAATCAAAGCGATGTTGCGAATTGCATTCGATGTAAAGTTCTTCATATCTTGCTCCTGTTGAATTATTATAAAAGCAGCAACATTGCCAACCAAGGTAGTCGAAATATCACTACTTTATCTATTTTACAATAAATTTGCACACTAATCAATACCCAATTTTTCAAATACACGAATATTTACCATTTTTTCTCATAGTTTCTAGTATGACGAAAATAGGTGTATATGATAGTGGCATCGGCGGATTGACCACAATAGCAAAACTAATAATGAATTTTCAACATTGCGATTTTCTGCTTTATGCGGACAATTCTCATTTTCCTCTGGGCTTATTGGATGAAAAAAAGTTGAATATCATAGTGGAAAAAGGAATTGCATATCTCGAGGAAAAATGCGATTTCGTCGTGTTGGGGTGCAATACGGCTTCTTGTTGCACAGCTAGCAAAACAGTTTTCAAACTTTTGCCTCCACTTGACGATTTTAGACCTCAAACGACTCTTGTACTTGCAACACCATACACAACTAAAAAACTTCAGTTGAAGGAGCGGAAATTTGTCACGATTGACACACCAGAACTAGCTT
This sequence comes from Clostridia bacterium, assembly GCA_028710495.1. Lineage (GTDB taxonomy): Bacteria > Bacillota > Clostridia > Christensenellales > CAG-917 > STD2-102. Next base: position 51,041 of record JAQUST010000008.1, on the reverse strand, counting down.
CACTCATTACAAAAATGTACACAGAGGATGTCAACCAAACTCAAATACTTGCATCAATTGAAAATATGCTCCGCATAAAATTATTATCCACTAGACCACCTGAAAATGTGTTGATAGGTTGCTCTCACTACCAATTTATTGAAGATACGATAAAAAAAATATGTCAAAAGACACAGCTGTTTGATGGAAATTCAAAATTAATATATGAACTCGGCAAAGTTATTCCGCCTTCATCACGAATTGGCGCTGTTGATTTTGAATTTAGTGGAGAAAATCAATTTGACAATTACGCTTCTATTCTTGAGTTGCTTTTGAACGCTTACCACAAAAAGCAAGGTTTATCGCCTCCGCAATAACATCAGCGCATTCGCTTACAACAAAATCAATTTCTTTGGGCGCAACAATTATGTTTCCACTCAATTTTTCATAGACAATCTTTTCGAGAGTTGAAATTTTCAACTCTCTGTTTTCGTTGTCGCAATATTCTTTCATTATTTCACGCATCATATCTCTTATGTTTGCAACAAGAGGCACTCCAATTGCTAAAATCGGTACGCCAAGAGTTGCAAAATCAAAGCCTTTTCGTGTTTCTCCCACTCCGCTTGCAGGTGCTATTCCTGCAGTTGAAAGCTGAAAAGATGAAAATAACCGTTTAGATTTCGATGTGCAAAGCGTGTCAATTGCAATAACAACATTAGGCTTTATCGCATCAACGACACCTTTTACAATATCGAATGATTGCACGCCTGTTTCTCCCAAGACATTCGGAGAAATTGATGCAACTTTTGAGCGATAGTCTCTCCCTCCTTCACCGCTTTCAATGATATGTCGAGTAACGATAACTTTAGAGGCTGTCATCGGACCTAACGCATCAGCTGTCATACCTTCATTGCCAAGTCCCACGACCAAAACTGACGGCCTTGTAGAGCCAAAATTCAAAGTCATTTCTTTGACTGCTGATGAGAGTGCTTTTATCAAATTTGTTTTGCTTTGGTAGCTTTCAAAAAATGGTTTAGTGCATTCAAAAGTAACATAAACGCCTTGTTTTTTTCCAATGCTTTTCGCCATTTCCGCATTTTTCAAATTTACTGAACTTTTTACTATGCCCGAAGAAAGTTGTTTTTTTTCAATCAACTCATTTATGCGCGATTGTTCGAAGCTATCAAGCGCCATATCACTGTAAAATCTCATTTTATTCATATATTTATTATGGCCACAGTTGGATTTTCAATGTAAAAGTACAAAATAAAGTTTTTGGCAAAATTCTGTTGCAAAAAAATATTCGATGTGATAATATAGTGAAGCAAATTAGTTATGCAAAGAAAGGAGAATATAAATGCCTAATATTAAATCCGCAAAGAAAAGAGTGAAAGTTACCGCTCGTCAAACTGCAGAAAATGTATCAAAAAAATCCAGAGTTAAAAACGAAATCAAAAAGTTCAATGCGGCTATTGCAGCAAAAGATATTACTCTTGCAGAGCAATTGCTCCCAACAACTGTCAGCATCATTGACAGAGCAAAGAGTGATGGAGTCTTCCACGCAAACACAGCAGCCCGCAAAGTTGCTTCATTGTCACGCTTGCTTACAAATTTGAAAGCTGAATAGTTTTTACAATATTAAAAATGAAAGCCGTCCAAGTTTGGACGGCTTTTTACATATGATTTTTATGTTTATTTCAACCCATTTCCGTTTATTACGCTTTATTTAAGTCCGAATCATTATTCACAACTTTTTTTATTTCAAAGTTATTGTTTTAGTTATTTTTTAAAAAAAATTTTCTAGGTTATTGTTTTAGTTATTTCCTAAAAAAAATTTTCTAGGTTATTGTTTTAGCTATTTCCTAATATATCAAGTTTTTTGTTGCTATTTCTGTTTATTTCCAGCGAATTGCGCCATCCTTTGACAGAAAGCCCCATCTTCCCGCTTGCTTAACACGCGCAACCCCTTCTTCAAACGGAGCAGCAGCATCGTATACACACGGAAACACAAGTTCGTTTTCTTTGTTAATATAACCGCACTTCCCATTTGTAACAACAACTGCAAGCTCATCAGAAAAACTAAACGCTGTTTCGTATTCAATAGGAATTACAATATTATTTTGGCTGTCAATATATCCACATTTTTCATTCAGTTCCACACATGCCAAGCCCTCTTTGAAATGGAACACCTCATCATACTCAGGATTGATAACAGTTTTCATTCCATCAAAAAAGCCCCACTTGCCAGCTCTTTGAATTTTTCTCCATTCTTCAACTGGTAGAGGCTTAGTGATAACAGGTTCTTTAACTCTTTTTTGTTGGTCTTTGTTTAAATCTATTTTATTTTTATCGCTTTGTCTTGAAGAAAGAAAATCGATTTTTCCTGATGGATATATTGAATCAATAGTCTCGTTTGTATCTGTTTTCATATTAACTGACTTATTATTTTTTGTATTTATTTTCTCAGTGCGTAAATTTTTTGTATTATTGTTAGCTTGATTTGAATCATTGCTTAGCTTTGCTTCATTTTTACGACCAAGAGGCGTTTTTATAGCAGCCTTTTGTTCGGCAACTGCTTCACCCTGTTTTATAGGTGCTTCAAAAGGTCTGAATGCAAGATTATGTTTTTTTAGTGCATTCGAAATCTCAACCAAAACTCTTTTATTCAGCGTCTGAATTTTGTACATATCTTTTTCAGTTCGAATACAAAGTTCGGCAGCATTTTTTATATTATTTTTATCAAGCAAAGAAGTCGTTGATTCGGACAATAACAAATCAGCAATGCTTATTTTCATCGCTTCAGGATTTTGTACTATTTGCTTTTGTGAAGTGGATTTTGCTTTATTCCCGTTGTGTCTGTAAAATTTTCTGTCCGCCATATATGTCTCCTTTGTGTATTTTAGCACACTACACCTTGTGTTTGCAACAATATATTAGTTTTAAGGACAAAATCTTGACTGCATATTGATTTTTAATGTATAATTAAGAAATAACTAAGGAGAATTTATGCGCAAAGCGACTTTTTTAAGCTTAATTTTGCTGATAGCAGTATGCACGCTAAGCTGCGCAATCGGTGCGACTTTTGCATTCCCAACGACTTCGAATTTTGAGTTGATTTTCCCAACTGAAAACTACTACCAAATTGATACAAATTCTATTCTCGCAACAGACTCATCAACGCTTGCGATTTATAATCCAACCATTGACCGCATAACAGTTTTTGGCGAGTCTAGTTATGTTTTAATTTGCAATGAAGCAACCTCGCTTGTTGTTTTCGGCGACTATATTTTTGCTAAAAACTCTTTAGGTTATGAACAATTTGATTTAACGACAAAATCGAGTCTTGGACAAGCAGAATTAGTTGGAGCACCTGACAATTATATATTGTATTCAAACGGAAACACACTATTCGCCGTAAATGATTTTGGAGCTATGCGTGCATATAGTTCTGACTTCAATTTTGTTGCAACCACCAATAGCACTGCTTTGATTGACTCAACTATAGCCTCAAAAAACACAAAACTATACTCAATAGATTACTCAAACTCAATCAACAAGTTTGTAGTTCAAGCAATCGATGCTTTAAATTCTTGCTCGCAAACCGAAATTCTACAGCGCGATGAAAATTACACTCACTTCTCAGTTGATAATTACATTTATGTCGCCTATTCGCGGAACAATATGACAACAGTATCAATTTATTCAATCGGTGGAGCTTTTATCGGAACTCAGTCATTTGATTATGAAATAAAAACTATGATAGCAAGCGAAAGTAAAATTTATGTTTTGAACAAAGCCTCAACTGCGGTTTATTGCTACTCAATTCTCACCGCAAGTCAAACAGTAAGCTTCCAATTAGATCGCACAATTGCATCGAAATCGAATGACAACACACACTTGTCGTCACCTTCAGACATCCTCAAAATTGAAAACACAACATATATTGCCGACACCGAAAACAACCGACTCGTTACATTGACAAAAACAAACGAAAGCACAGCTATGATGACAATTCCCTTTACCGCTCCAACAAGTATTGCTCAAGGTGCAAATGGTGTTTATGTTGCCTCTCAAAACAGGGTATCTTTCGTTAAAAACGGAGAAATTGAATATGAAATCTCTCTTTCAGTTTCAGATACTATACTTTCAGTTGCAACCACTGACAAGCTTTATGCTTTGACTTCAAACGCTGTCTTCGTTTTGGAAGATGGCACATTTAAGGTTTTCAAATCTATCAATGATGCTGTAAAACTTGCAGCATCTGCCAACGGGAATATTTTGTATGTCTTGACATCCACCACCGTAAAAGCTTTCAACGAAGAAGGAAAAGATATCAGCACTCCACTCACTTTTTCGGAAAACTCTGTTGCCGATATTGATATTGATTATGTTGGCAATTTATATGCTATCACCACAAGCGGAAAATTAGTAGAAAATATTCGTAGCTTGGGAACATACCAAAGCTCAACTGAAAATCAACTTATGCACGAAACTGTTTCAAACGGCACTCCGACTGCACTTTCAATTGGAGATGACGGAAGGCTCTATTTTGCCACAAGTGAAAGTTTTGTCGCATTCACATCAATCTTTGCACCGGCAACCAGTTCGAGCTTCACGCCGACAACATCGCCTCAAATCAACGCATCTACACAAATTTTTACGGCAGAAACAAATAAGACAACTTTCTTTTTGTTAGACCCTAAAAACTATGAGTACATTGAAGAAGTAGAAGTAAACACTATTGTTGTATGCTTTGAAGATACAAGTGAAAACGCAAATTTTGTTTATGCAATATACGGTACAAAAATAGGCTATATCAACAAAGAGGATTTGACTGAAACAACGCAAGAATTGCCTGTGACAACAAATGTAAAAACACTGCACCCGCTATGCAAGATATATCTTTACCCTCTCAATAGTTTGTCCACTCCGTCAACGATTGTTGAGAAAGGCACTGTTCTTGAAATTATAGGCAATGTTTCAAATTTCACAAATCCCTCGAATTGGTTTATGGTCAAATACAATTCAAATCAAATAGGCTATATAATAGCAACAGATGTCACAGACAATAACGGTTCTGCTCTAATTGAAGGTTATGCCGTTTATGGAAAGGCAAAGGCTTCTCGCATTGGTGAGCGTGTTTCAATATACGCTCTTCCCGATTCAGACTCAAGTGTCCTTGACTCTGTGACTGACGGAACAGAGTTGCAAGTGCTTGATGAATCAACTTATGAAGGTTATATAAAGGTAAAATGCGGAAGTATTGTCGGCTATGTTTTAGCAAATGAAATTAAAATGGGCGGACTCACAACTGCACAAATAATTGCGCTTGTAATATCTTGCGTAACAGCCGTTGTTGCACTTGCAATTTTTATTGTGACAAGCAGGCTGAAAAAACAAGCAGAATAGTTATAAATTCTTAATCACCTTTACAAAATCTAGTTTTACATATTAATTTTTGCGTCTCAACATAACACGCTAATTTAAGTATCATTTTTATCTCATCATGATATAATATTTTAAGTCTCTCACTCGATGTTAATATTTTTTTTCTTAGATGATAATTTTTTTTCGCTTATTAGTTATTATTATAAATTCTATAAATAGTTTGTCATAAACAAGTCATAAATAAAATTTAAAATAATTAGTATTGAAATAAAAATAAAACAGCGCAAATACTTGCGCTGTTTTCAATTACTAAATACTTCTAATATAAAACAAAACTTTTGTTAAAAGAAATTAGATAACTTCTCCCCAAACCACTGTGCAGTTGTCAATATTCCAACTAGCATCCCACCCTACAGGGATGTTTTCCTCAAGAATTTCACAAGTTATTGTCAACGATGAGCAACCGTCAAATGCGCACTCACCAATTGTCGCCACACTTTCTGAAATCAATATCGTGCTAAGATTTGAGCAATTTTCAAATGCATATTCACCTATTTTGTCTAGAACTAAATCATTTCCAACCACAGTATAATTGCTAAGTCCCGTACAACCTGAGAAAGCGTAATCAGAAATTTGTGTCAATACTGAGCCAACTGTCACGCTTGCAAGTGTAGAACAACCTGAGAACGCGCCATACTTAAGAATTGTTTCATTTTCGATGTTGACTGTTGTGAGCGATGTCGGGATATAGAAATTCGTTGTGTAGCCACTTCTATAAGTTTGAGTAGTTTCTGTAGAATTGCTAAAGGCTGTCCAGCCAAATATATAACCAAACAAAGCGCTATTTCCAGTTGATGCTCTGCTTGTTCCAACAAATGGAATATTCAAAGTAGTAAGTGAAGAACATCCAATCAAAGCCTGTCCTTCTATGGAAGTCACGGAACTTGGAATTGAGATGGAAGTCAATGTTGTACAATTTGCAAATGCCCACATACCAACTTTTGTAACATTATAATTGGTAGCAGCAATTGTCATTGAGCTTGGAACTGTCACCGATGTACCGTTTCCGGTGTATCTTGTGAAAATTGCGTTTCCGTTTACGACGACAAATTGCAAGCCGTTTGATTCAATAAAGTTTGTTGTGTTGATACCCCAATGTGCAACGTTTGTTGAATAATAATTCCAGTACGTATCCCATTCGCTTGGAATTGAATTCGCACCGCAATAAGCAATCATAGATGAACAATATGCGAATGCCCACTCTCCCATACTCGAGACAGAACTTGGAATAATTGCGCTCTTCAATGCGCTACATCCGTAAAATGCCCAATCTCCAATGCTTGTCACTGTCGATGGAATTGAAATTGATGTGAGTGATGTACAATTATCAAATGCGTTTATTCCTATTGAAGTAATACCTTCAGCAATAGAGAGATTAGTGATTGTGGATTTCCCGCTGAATGCATAATCACCAATAGTTGGCACCAAAAATACTGTACTGCCAATAGTTATACTTGAAAGTATCGCAACTGCGCCGCCTTCGCCCGTGTAGCCTGAGACAATAGCCACACCGTTCGCCAAAACATATTCAATTCCTTCTGTTTCATATTTCCATATTGCATAAAGCGTGTAGTTTGCAAGCAAAGTTGGCTTTATTGTTGTGACTTTGTTGCCATATACACTATTTGCATCATACCAGCCGACAAATGTGCAATCTGCTACAGTCGGGTCAAGTAAGGTTATATTGCTATCTTCTATTGTATAACTACTTGGATTTGAAGTGTTGTTGTCTCCACCATTCAAAACATAGTTTATAGTATATATATCAGCTACCCACTTAGCAAAGAATTCTTTATTGCCAATTGAACCACTGGAAATTGTCGTGTATGTGCTTCCTGTCAAACTAATATTATCATACCAACCACCAAATGTATATCCGCGTTTAGTCGGTGAATACAATGGCAATGTGCCGCTAGCCACGTTAAATGTACTTGGATTTGTTGTTGCAAGAGTACCGCCATTCAAATTGTAAGTTGCGTAATAAGCAATAACATTCCACACAGCGTATATATTGTTAGTGCTAGCAGTGCCCATTTCATAAAGCGCTTCGTCATCATATGCCTTAGCACCAGTCGAAGAAGTCGCCCAACCGCCAAAAGTATAACCTTCTCTTGTGTAGCTATTTATTGTGAGATTTGCACTTTCGTTGGTTTTAATGACCAGATTGGACATAATGCCTGTCCCACCGTTTTTGTTAAACACAACTTCATTGTCATTTGCAATCCAATTTGGCATAGTTTCTATATTTTCAGTTATATATGTGATTGGAACTGTCCATCCATCTTGAGTATAGCCAGACTTTGCATAATTGACATTGAATGCATTTGCTTCATATTTTACTGTTTGCGTCTCGAAACCTAGGATGTGATATCCACCGTTTGCCGAGAATGTAACAGAATATGTTTCTCTTTTATAATACACCGTAAGTTGTAGCGTTCCATTTCCATTGATATTGCCCTGCAATAGCGAAATTGCATTCTGGAAAACATAATGTTCAATAGCTGACGGAGTTTCAATACTTGCCAAAGTGTCGGTAGTTCCTGTCAAATTTTGTGTCAATGCTTCATCGGCAGTATAAGCCGTATCTGATAAGTTTTCAAAATAATACTTCACAACATACGCAGTATTGATGTTCGCTTCCCAATTCGCCTGGACTGAAAGGTCGGTTTCTACTGCAGTGAAATCGGCACTCCAGTCAATCTGAGTGTATCCTGCTCTTGAATATGACGGAGCTTCGGCGTCAGAACCATATCTGATACTTTGCGTTGCATTGCCACCTAATAAAGTGCCGCCGTTTCCACTGAAAGCAACTGTGTAGGTATCTCTATTATAGTATAAAGCAAGAACCAGGTTTCCATCTCCGTTTATGTTTGCGGAAACAACTGACACTTCCGTATTAAAAGTGAAATGTTCAAAAGTTGCGGGTTCTTCAACGATAGCCAAAGTATCAGTTGTACCAAAACAACTTTCATTTAATGTATCATTTACAGTGTAATTATTGTCATCAATATTTTGAAAATAATATTTAACTTGATAGCTTGTGTCGGTATTAGCTTCCCAAATTGCTAAAATTTCAAGATTTTCTTCAATCGCTGTGAATTCAACGCTCCAACCATTTTGAGTGTAGCCCGCTCTTGAATACAAAGGAGCTTCAACATCTGAACCATATTTAACTGTATGCGTTTCTTCGCCACTCTGCAATGTACCGCCGTTTGCAATAAATGAAACAGTATATTTATCTCGAGTGTAGTATATTTTCAGCACTTGAGTACCATCAGCAAGAATAGTTCCTTCTAATGAGCTGACATTCTCATTCAAAGTAAAATGTGAATGGAATGCAGGAGTGACATAAGCAATTTCATCTGTAGTGCCAACAAAATTTTCAGTCAATAAATTATCTATAGAATAACTGTCATCCTCTATATTTTGAAAATAATACTCAACAACATAAGCCGTATCGGTGTTAGGAGTCCAAACGGGGTTGATAATTTTTGATTCTGAAATCATAGTTGTAGCCGATGACCATCCATCAATGCTATAACCAGTCCTTAAATATGTTGGAACAGTAACGCTTGCTCCATATTTGACAGTTTGTGTTTCCTCACCGCTTTCAAGACTTCCAAGTGACGATTCAAAAGTAATTGTGTAGTAATTTCTTGAATAGTACAACGATAACTCAAGTGTCCCTCCAATAACAATCATTCCATTCAATGTGCTAAGTTCAGGCATGAAAGTGAAATGCGTTATCATTCTTGCCGTTGTAACAACAGTTGAACCTACTGCTCCGACTCTCAAATCTGAGTTGTTTAGAGTATATGAATCATCTTCAATATTTTGATAATAATATTTGACTGAATAGCTTTGATCAGTATCTTGATTCCACAAAATATTAAGAGGATTTTCAGCATCACCCGTATTTTTCCACAATGTCAACCAACCTGCGGGTGTAAGTTCCTCATTTGCCAATTCACAATAAATTGTTATCGCATTGCAATTATAAAAAGCGTTTATTCCCACATTCGTAACGTTATTTCGTAAAACTATATTTGAGAGTGATGTGCATTCATAGAAAGCTTCTTCGCCAATACTGTATGTTGAAGTAGGCATATTGAATGAAGCAAGCTCAGTGCAATATGCAAAGGCATTGTTTCCAATAGACACAAGGTTAATTTCATATGACAAATAAATACTCTCTAGTGCCATATTTTCCCCAGCTTCAGCAGTTCCAGCAAAAGCATATTCTCCAATGCTAACAATACTTGCAGGCAAGTCAACACTTATCAATGAAAAACATTTATAAAAAGCATAGTCGCTTATTCTTAAAATTGTCTCTGGAATAACTATACTTGAAAGTGTTGTATTCTCTTGAAAAATATTACCGAAAGAAACCACATTTTTACCATCAATTTGTTCAGGCACAACTACTTGTGAAGATGAACCTTTGTATCTTGTCAAATAAACTTCATTGTTGTGGACAACATAGTTATACTTATCATTATTTGTAATATTGTTGCAACCCCAATTGACAGTTCTTGTCGAAGGAGCTCCGTTTTCGTAATCCCAGTCATAACGCCACCCGCCGCGTTTTGTTCCAACTTCGCAGTTTATGACAACATTGTCCGAGCCGTTAAAGATATCCGCGCCAATATAAGTCACACCTGCAGGTATCAATATACTTGTCAAAGCATCGCAATTTGAATATGCATTTGCTCCGATGCTAACAATGCTTGCAGAAATATTTATATCGTTTAGTGAGGCGCAATTCGCAAATGATGCAAATCCGATTGTAGAAATGCTTTCCGGAACTACAATACTTTCAACTGAATTATTGAAAGCAAATGCTTCATCGCCAATAGTGTCTACATTATAAGGTATGCTCCCTATCATAATGCTTGAAGGAATAGTAACTGATGTATCATTACCGACATATTTTGAAACAGTCGCGCTTCCGTTTAATATGACATATTGCAAATCATTTTGTTCTAGGAAGTTTTTTGTGCTGTCAATGCCCCAATAAACTGGCTTGTCACGACGGCTTTCAGAATAAATTGCCCAGTATTCGTGCCAACCGTTCGGTTTGGAAATGCTCTTGCAATAAATAGTCAAAGCAGAACAATTATAAAATGCCTCAGACCCAATAGTTGTCACAGTCGATGGTATCAAAATATCAACAAGCGATTCACAATTATTGAATGCATATTTTTCTATTGTTGTTATGTTTTGGGTAATGTTGAATGAATTAAGAAGTGTGCAATTCGAAAAAGCAGATGCGCCAATAGTTTTGACTGACGAGGGTAAGCTAATGCTTGTCATATTTGAATAATTCGCGAATGAAAATGAGTCTATCATCGTAACAAGATACAATATCGAATTATAATTAATTGCTTGCGGAACAGTATATGAAGAAGAATTGCCCATATATCTTACAAATTTAACTTCATCGCCAGAAATTGCATAGCGATTGCCATCATCACCGGTGAAATATGTATAACCATCATCAGCAACGGTTTTATTCTCGCAATCCCAAACAACAGGTCTGCTGTCAATATTCCAGTTTGTATTCCAGCCGCTCGGTTTTGTTGTAGTAACGCAAAGTAATGTAACCGAATTACAATCATTAAACGCGCCGATTTGTATAGTTGCAACGCTTCTAGGAAGTACAACGCTCAACAGCGAATCGTTATTTCTGAAAGCATCACTTGCAATAGTTGTGACAGGAAGTCCTTTGTATTGTGACGGTATTTCTGCGTAATTGTTAGTGCCTGTATAATTTGTGACCGCATAGGAAGTATTGACTTGAGTAAATGTAAATCCGCACATAACCCATTTTGCATATACTACAAAATCATCGAGTTTGCCTGAAAGCTGATTGCTAACACAAGGATTTGACCAAACATTGTTATCATAATACCAGCCATCAAATATATAACCGTCTTTTGTTGGATTAGTAGGAAAAACAGTATTTCCGTCTTCATTTATTTCCACAGAAGAAACTGCATCTCCACCATTACTATTGAATAGAATATGCACTTTATACCCGTTGCACGCGCCTAAAGTTATCATAAGTAAACATATAATAATAAATGCAGTTACAACTGCCAATCTCTTTTTCAACATTATCTCCCTATGTATGTTTATAAAATTTAGTATACAAACATTGCGCGCGTGCGCGCATACCCTATATTAATCTATAATACATTATAATGTTATTTTTGTAAACAAAATTCTATTATAGACAAAAATTTACTATTATTTATTAATAGTATTTTAAATATTTAATAGTTCTTACAAGAAAAATTACTAACAATAACAGAAAATTTATGATAATTTGTGACAATTGACAATCTCTGTCACAAAAAAATTTATTAATAAATTTTGTATATTATTGGAGTTAAAACTAGTTTTCCAGTTCAAAATTTATCAATATTTTTATAATAAATTAAATAAAAAAACGAACATACTGTTCGTTTTTTTTGGTGGAGATGAGGAGATTCGAACTCCTGACCTATGCGTTGCGAACGCATCGCTCTACCAACTGAGCCACACCCCCACATTATGTAATATTCTGAATTAGCAAAACTTGACGTATTTTATAAACTCTCAGTTTTGCAGTTATATCCAATCTTGCAGTTGTATCGCTGCTTAAATATATATTTCAAAACTCATTTAGCTATTTTTACGAAAATACAAATAAACTGAATAAACTTGAATTACTTCTTTTTTACAAACATACCGCTTTTTACAGCCTTTATCGTGACATAAGCAATTCCAACTGCGCCAATCAATCCAAGAATTGAATACGCAACAACCTGTCCTGCAATTTCTTGAGCTGTCAATGGTCCAGACAGAATAACTCCTGTTGTTCCGGCGTCTGCTATTGTATCAGCCATTTGTAAATCTGTTTTTTCGATATAATTTTTCATTATACCTTTCAAATAAGCTAAACCAGTCAAATCATCGGGGCTATAATCAGCGAACCTGTCAGAATTGTTTGCAAGAGGTCCATGTGAAATATTGTATACAAGATGCACGTTATCCGCATCAAGTGGCAACCCTGCACTAGCGCTGTATGCTGGAACTGTACCATCACCCGCACCATAGTGTAGTTGCGTATACATTATTGAATTGCTTGTTACTTTTGCGCCTTCATCAACTGTCATTTCGCTTGTAACAATCATTCCGATATACTTATTATAAATTGAGTCTGTAGCATCAAATTCCGTTGCATCCGCTGTTGATGATGTCATAATTGCTGTTTTATGAGCAGAATCTATGGATAAATCAGCGGTTTTTATTGTGCTTTTTCCAACTCCAACAATATATTCAGTTGGAACAAGCCAAGTCACATGCACATATTGTCCATTTTCATCTTCAACATACTTTCCTTCTTCTTCATCGTATGATGCCTTAACAAAATAGCGGTTTTGATAATCAGCCAAGTCTTCAACAAAGCTTTTTACTGTTCCATTATCGCCGGCTGACATGTCCAACTTCACAAGTTCATTGTAAAAATCCTCAAAAGTTGTGTTCTCACCATTCAATTTTATTGGTGATTCACTTTCATAGCCTGTGGAATCAAAGAATTGCGTAAATGGTAGCAATTGATACACTGACGGCATTGTAGTTGTAACTTGTGTGAGATCCACTGATAAATTGAAACTGGAAAGAAGGTCTGCAATCATACCGCTCTCAGTAGTATCACTGAATAGATTTGTAACTGCGTCCATAGAGCCTAAAAATGGACCGCCAAATGGAACAAATAACTCCGTCATATCTCTATGATTTTTTTCCTGCAACCAATTCGCGACAACAATGCTTCCTAAACTATGTGTAAAGAACTGAACTTTTTCGTAACCACATTGGTCAATAAATCTTGCCAGCTCATCACCTGCGTTATCAACACTTCCACGCCAGTCATACTGCCAAACTATAATATCATATTGGTCGCTATACAAAGGGAACAATATATCATAAACATATTTCATTCCGTTGAAAGAGGCAAAACGCTCGCTACTGCTCATATTTGAAATTCCAATTTGTTTGTTAGGAATACCATTGTCATCACAAACAAGCAAGCCGTTCAAAATTTGCTGTATTATTGCATTTTTGGCATCTACATATTCAACATTACTTGAAAAATCTTCATTTGGGTATAAGGCATCAAAATCCGAGTTAAGTTTATCTAGTTGCGGTGAAAAATAATTGCTTATGAGATTGAAAAAGCCAGTGCCACCCCAAAGCTCTTCGCCGTAATTTTCTTCATCAAGGTTGTAAAATGAACTTGCCATCAGACCTGGAATAAGAAGCATTGCCTGCTTCTTTTCCGGAGTCCAATTTTCGTTGTAAACTGCGCCTGTTTTTGTCGTGCTACTATTACAAGCAAACAACATAGTGCTGGAAGCTAAAATAATAGCAACCGCCAAAACTAGAGCAAAAATTCTTTTAAAGTTCATCTACAATTCCCCCGATAAATTTCAAACTTATGATTTGAACATTCTCTTTCTTGCAGCCTCTGCTTTCTTTTTCTTCTTAACGCTTGGCTTTTCGTAGGCCTCTTTCTTTCTCAGATCACCGATGATACCATCTCTTGCGCACTTTCTTTTGAAACGACGAATTGCGCTTTCCAATGACTCGTTATCTCCAACTTTCACTGTCGACATTATGCTCACCTCCTCTGGTAAAGAAATCTTTGCTTCGCGTATACACGCAGAAAGCAACATTACAAATTATACACTAACAGAAAAATTTGTCAACGAAATAAATTACAAAAAATTGTCAAAACTTTATAAATAAAATAGTCTGCTATTTTCTGATTACAACAAAGTGTTCAAATTACTCAAACTTCTCAGATTATGCCAACAATTCTGTTTACACCGACTATTTTTGCTACATAACTGTTCAGATTACACAACTTTTCTAGTTATACTGACTTTTCAGACTACACCAACTTTTTTATGCCAAATCATGCCAACTTTTCAGGAAGTCTTTCACCACCAAGAATATGAATATGCAAGTGTTCAACACTTTGGCAACCGTTTTCTCCCTTGTTTGAAACAAGTCGGAAGCCATCTTCAAGTCCTAAGTCATCAACTATTGTTGACAGTTTCTTAATACATCTCGCAAGATTTTGTGATTGAGCTTCTGTCATATCAATTATGTTCGCATAATGTTCTTTGGGCAATAGCAAAAGATGAACGGGAGCATTTGGATTGATGTCTTTGATGATGAGCATATCCTCATCTTCGAAAACTTTTTGTGATGGTATTTCTCCTGCAATAATCCTGCAAAAAACACAGTTTTTGTCCATTTTTCATTCTCCTTTGGTTAAAATGTATTACAAAAAATTATTTACATATAAGCCGAAATCTAGCGCAAATTTGTTATTTCTTTGTCTCTTTTTTTAAATTATTTTGTGCCTTATTTTGAATAACTTTGTTCTAATTTCGAGCGATTAATGCTTATTGATAAAATACTATCTTTTTTATATTAATATTTCCTTATATATTTATACATTATCCATATTTTACTTATTTCATTTTATACTTATTCAATTTATGCACTTCTCGAATTATGTGCTTGTTCGATTTATGTGCTTATTGATTTATGTTCTTTTCGATTTTTTACTTTTTTATTTTTAATTTTCATTTTATATTTCTAAAAACTTGCTTCAATACGAAAACCATAAACGACTATTTCATTCCATCATTGAACAACTCAGAACAAACAACCGTAGAAATTTCACCTCGTTTTGCTTCTGCACGATATACTGTTATATAATTTTTCGTATGTCCGGTATAATAACCGTTTTGCTTACTTTCAAACAAAACTTCTTGCGGTTGATTCAAAAATTTAGAATTGTAGTTATTGCGCAGATCAAGTTTGACCTTTTCTAGTTCTTTATGTCTTGCTTCAATCAATTTTCTGTCAAGTTGTGGCATTTTTGCGGCAACTGTGCGCTCGCGCGGTGAAAAACTAAAAATGTGAATATCTGCAAATTCAATATCTTTTACAAATGCTTTTGTATTTTGAAATTCCTCATCATTCTCTGTTGGAAATCCAACTATAACATCCGTCGTTATTGCGGCTTTTGGGTAGTATTCTCTTATTAATTCAACTGCTTTTTTGAATTCAGCAGTATTATAGTGGCGATTCATCGCTTTTAAAACTCTATCATCTCCCGATTGCAACGATAAATGGAAATGGTCGCAAAATGCGGGCAGTTTTTTTGTTGCCTCAAGCAATTCACGATCAATAATACCCACTTCGAGCGAGCCAAGTCTTATTCTTATATCAAAATCTTTGAGTGCCCACAATAAATTTGCAAGCGAACTATCTATGTCTTTGCCGTACGCAGATAGATTTATTCCTGTCAAAACTATTTCTTTTGTTCGGGTTGAAGCGAATTCGACCTCTTTCAAAATATTTGTAATCAAGCGCGAACGGCCTCTTCCTCGCAAATACGGAATTATACAGTAAGAACAAAAATTATCGCAACCGTCCTGCACTTTTATGTAATGGCGAGTGCGAGGAGAAATTGAGTTCCCCATTTCCTCAAATTTTTTATCCGCATCAATGACATAGTTCTTGCACTCAATAATTCCGTTATTATTTTTCAGAATATTAATTTTGATTTCATCATCATTATTTGATGATTTGACTTCAATATTTTCGTCTTTATCAACATTTTGCTTAATGTTTTCATCTATATTATTGTTTTGTTTAATATTTTCAATATTGTTACTATAAATAATATTATCATCATCACACTTTGGGTTTTCTGTCAAAACAATTTTACTTTTTTGGCATTTTAAGTACTCTTCAATCGCATCACAAATAGCCATTTTTTTTGCCGTGCCACTGGCATACACAACTTGCTCACGCAGTAAATATGGCTCAACATTATTTTCAGAAGCACAACCGCACACAAAAACTTTCGCATTTGGATTTATTGCCAATACTCTTGTTATCGTTTGTCTTGACTTCCTTTCCGCCTCTGCCGTAACTGCGCATGTATTCAAAATATATACATCTGCAAACTCAAGTTTTTCACTAATTTCATATCCCTTTTGCGATAAGATTGCCAAAAGAGCATCACTTTCATATTGATTGACTTTGCATCCTAAAGAAAACGAAACAATTTTCATCGCGACAACTCCCCGAGTTCATTCATCAATAATGCAACAGAAACTATTGAAGCAGTGTCTGCACGAAGTATGCGCTCACCCAATGAAACAATTTGAGCTTCGTTTTTCTTTGCTTTTTCAATCTCATAAGGAGTAAATCCGCCCTCACTTCCAATAATAATTGCGTGATTATTTCCCGTATGATTTGCATCGCTAAAAGAAGTCTGCATTTCGTCTTCATATGGCATTATCACATTATCATACTGACCGAAATCAGCCAACACCGTATCAAAATCAACAACAGCTTTCACTACTGTCAAAGTCGCTGAGCCACATTGTTTTGCAGCCTCAAGCGCAATTTTGTTTGCTCGTTCAGTATTAAATTTTGTTTCGTTTGTATTTTGAGAGGTATAAGGAATAATTTCATTCACTCCAAGTTCCACTGATTTTTGAATGACAAAATCCAACTTATTATTTTTCAACAGCGCAGGATACAAAACAAGTCTGTGTTTTTTTACATCCCGCTGTACAACTTTTTCAACTTTTACTTCCGCTTCATCGCGATTTATAGCAACAATCTCAGCGTAACGGTCTAAGCCGTCATTCAAACAAACAATAAGCTTGAAGCCGACTTTCATTCTAAGCACATTTTTCAAATGCAAAAACTCTTCACCACAAATGATGATTTTATCATTAAAACAATATGAAGTATCAACAAAAAACCGTCTTAATTCCATTTAAGTTTGTACCCTCTCCAATCGCTTTTCGCTCTTCGTTCAATAACTCTGAGCCCTAAAGCCTCGTAAGCGTCTTTGACTTCTAGTTCTCTTAAATCAATAATACCTGAAAGTATTATCTCTCCGCCATCGTTCAAATGGTCTATTATGGATTTTGACAGTCTGATTAAAATATCAGCAGTGATATTAGCAAAAATCAAGTCAGCCTTCATATCACTTTTTTCAAGTAAGTCGGCGCACTCTATCACACATTCAACATTATTTGCCTCAGCGTTCCGTTTTGAAAACTCTACTGCTTTAGAGTCCAAATCACACATATAAACTGAAGTAGCACCCAATATCGCTGATGATATTCCCAAAATACCGCTTCCACATCCGATATCCATAACTGATTTGCCTTTTGGGTTCATCATTTCAAGACACATTCTAGTTGTAGCGTGTTCGCCTGTTCCGAATGCCATTCCGGGGTCTATCTTGATTATTTTTTCATTTTTGCCTTGTTGATAATCAATCCAGCTTGGCACAACTGTGATACCATGAGTTTTAATAGGATTAAAATACTTTTTCCACTCATTTTCCCAATCTTCTCCATTGATAACTTTGGTAGAAATCGAACAGTTTTTTATATTCAAAAATTTTAGCTCATCGCTCAATTTGTTTATGAATTCTTTATTTTCGAAATCAACAACTGTTTTCGCGGTTGCTTTATCAGATGTTTTTAGCAAACTATTGTCAACATAGTCCCAGGTGCTTTTGTCTGCCAAAATATCTTTAACATCCTCGCTGTCGATTATCTCAACGCCTTCAGCACCTGCGCTGAACATTGCGTCTGATACCAAGTCTATCTCGGAATGTGTTGTTTCAATTTGAATTTCTGTATATTTCATTATTTTCCTTTTCAAAATTAGTTAAAATCCATATCATTTCTATCTACTTTTGTTTAATGCTTATGTTTTGCTAGTTGTCTTCTACTAATTATGTAGCATACTTTGACTTCATTAGTCAAATAAGCTGAGCACTTGTTGAAAGACCATTACTAAGATTTATTATAGACCTTTTGACAGATTATCGCTAATATTTTAGGCAAAATAATTTACAGTTTGTCCTTATACTCTTTTTGCTTTGGAAATTGTTTGACATCGACTGAGGATTGAAGTTTCTTCAATAAATCTTTTTGTTCTCTCGAAATGCTTTTCGGCACCTCAACAGTGATAGTCACATACAAATCTCCATAAGTGTTTTTGCGAATATATTTGATACCCTGACCTTTGATTTTGAATTCAGTTCCTGTTTGCGTTCCCGCTGGAATATCAAGCTCTGTCGGCTTTGTCAAAGTTGGAACTGAAATAACACACCCCAATGTTGCATCCATCATAGTGATAGGGATTTCAATAAACATATCGTTTATGTTTCTTTTGAAGAGTTTATGCGGACGAACTTTTATTTGTACTATAAGATTTCCATTCTCTCCGCCATTGATTCCAGCTCCGCCTTCGCCCGAATAATTTATGCGTTGGTCATTGTCGATGCCTGCAGGAATATTAACCTTGACGTCACGCGTATATTCGCGTCTTGCATTTCCTTGACAAACCGGGCAAACTTCTTCAACAATCTTGCCACGACCCTTGCAAGTCGGACAAGGAACAACTGAAGAAAACTGACCAAACGGAGTGCGCTGTATTGTCTGCACTTTACCAGTGCCATTGCAAGCTGAACAAGTTTTGAAAGACGTACCGTTTTTTGCGCCTGTTCCTTTACAACTTGGACAATTTTCAACACGACGGACATTCACAGTTTTTTCAGCGCCAAATGCGGCTTCTTCAAAACTTATCGAAAGTCCGACAAGCAAATCTTGCCCGCGTTGCGCAATATTTTGTTTTGAGCTGCTTCTTGTCTGCCCGCCCATTCCGCCAAAACCAGAAAAAATAGAAGACAAAATATCGTCAAAATCAACGCTACTTGCTCCGCTAAAGCCTTGGCTAAATCCTCCAAAACCTCCTGCACCGCCCATTCCACCAGCGTTTTCATCTCCAAAGCGGTCATAAGTTTCGCGTTTTTGAGGATCAGACAAAATATCATACGCGTGGTTTATTTCTTTGAATTTCGTTTCAGCGGTTTTCTTGTCGTCGGCACTTGAGCTTGACAAAGTATCAGGATGGTACTTTTTTGCCATCTTGCGGTAAGCGGACTTCAACTCATCGGCAGTTGCGCCCTTTTCAACACCTAATAACTTGTAGTAATCTTTTTCTGCCATATGTACGCCTTTCCTATGTTTTTACTGAGGATTTTTATAAATATCCTCTATTTTTTATTCCAAAGCAAACGATATTTCCGTAAGAATTTTTCTTTTAGAACATCCATTCAGTTTCTGAAAAATTTAAGTTATTGTCTGTTCCCTTAACGCCACTAATGCTGTCCAAAATAATGGACAGCAAGTGACTTACCAAATATAACCTTGGAGTTATAACAATTTAGTTTTGTGATAAATTTGTTTTTTAAGCCTTTTACTCTTTTCAAGCTTTTTGCTTTTCAAGCTTTTTGCTTTTACAAGCCTTTGCATTTACTAAGCTATTAGCATTATATAAGTCCTCTGCTATTCTATAAGTTTTTTACTATAACTCATGCGCTAACAGATTTTGCTTTGTATATGCGTTTGCTCTGTTCAAGTTTTATGCTTGTGTTAAGCATTTTGCTCTTATCAAGCTTTTAGCTTGCGTTAAGCCTTTTGCTTTTTTGACTGCAATTTATCACATAATTCATTATATGCTTATCTAACAAATGAATTAGTCTTCCCAACCACCTTCTGGAGGAGCTGTGTCACAGCCGTCGTTTCCACAATTATCACATCCGCCAGATGCTCCGGCATTTGCTCCACCGTTTGGATTTGTACCAGCGTTTGGATTTGCGCCTGCAGCAGCTGCCACATCAGGGTTTTCTTGATAGAATTTGCTGAAGATTGGGTCGGTTATTTTGCTCATCTTTTCTACAAGTGATTTTATATCATCTTGAGTTTCGGCTTTTTCAAGAGCTTCTTTTGCATCTTTTACTGCTTCTTCAACTTTTGCTTTATCATCAGCTTCGAGCTTGTCGCCGCTTTCGATAACAAATTTGTCCATAGCAAATATAAGTTGTTCTGCACCGTTCTTTGCATCAACCAAGTCCTTGCGCTTTTGGTCTTCTTCTGCATATTTCTCGGCTTCTTTGATTGCATCTTGAATGTCTTTATCGGAAAGATTTGATGATGCGGTGATTGTTATGCTTTGTGACTTGTTTGTGCCCTTGTCAACTGCTTTGACTGAAACAATACCATTCGCATCGATATCAAATGTAACTTCGATTTGCGGTACGCCTCTTGGTGCAGGAGCAATTCCTGTCAATTCAAATCTACCAAGAGTTTTGTTGTCTTTAGCAAACTTTCTTTCACCTTGCAATACATGCACATCAACTGCTGGTTGATGATCCGCTGCTGTTGAGAATATTTGCGACTTTGTGGTCGGTATTGTGGTGTTTCTGTCAATAAGCTTTGTAAACACTCCGCCCATTGTTTCGATACCTAGTGACAATGGTGTGACATCCAACAAAAGCATATCTTTGACTTCGCCGCCAAGCACACCGCCTTGAATTGCTGCGCCGATTGCGACACATTCATCAGGGTTGATTCCTTTGTAAGGTTCTTTGCCTGTAAGTTTCTTGATAGCCTCATAGACTGCCGGAATACGGGTTGAACCACCAACCAAAATAACTTTTGCGATATCATTGTAAGAAAGTCCTGCATCTTTGACTGCTTGTTGTGTTGGAGTGACTGTCTTCTGAACAAGGTCCTCTGTCAACTGATCAAATTTTGCACGTGACAATTCCATATCAATATGAAGTGGTTGACCGTTTGCCATTGCAATGAATGGAAGGTTAATTTTTGTCTTTGTGACTCCTGAAAGGTCAATCTTCGCCTTTTCTGAAGCTTCCTTGATGCGTTGCAAAGCCATTTTGTCAGTTGAAAGGTCAATCTTTTCTTTCGACTTGAATTCACTCACAACATAATCTATAATTCTTTGGTCGAAGTCATCACCGCCCAAACGATTGTTACCGCTGGTTGCCAAAACTTCAAACACTCCGTCACCAAGTTCAAGCAATGACACATCGAATGTTCCACCGCCCAAGTCAAAAATCAAAACTTTTTGAGCTTTATTTTCGTCCTTATCAATCCCGTAAGCAAGTGATGCTGCTGTCGGTTCATTGATAATACGCAAAACATCGAGTCCTGCAATCTTTCCAGCATCCTTTGTTGCTTGACGCTGACTGTCGCTGAAGTACGCAGGAACAGTTATAACTGCTTGAGTAACCTTTTGACCAAGATATTTTTCTGCATCTTCTTTAAGTTTTGTCAAAATCATTGCAGAAATTTCTTGTGGAGTATATTCCTTTGACTCTATTTTTACTTTCTTTGTTGTTCCCATATCTCTCTTGATAGAGATGATTGTATGATCAGGATTTGCAACCGCTTGACGCTTTGCAACATCGCCAACCAATCTTTCTCCGTCTTTTGTGAATGCCACAACAGATGGTGTTGTTCTCATTCCTTCAGCATTTGGGATAACGACTGCTTCGCCGCCTTCCATAACTGCTACACATGAGTTTGTTGTTCCTAAATCAATTCCTATTATTTTTCCCATACTACTTTGATGAACCTAATATGTTCATCGTCCTCCTTTATGAAAAAATTTGTTTTATTTATATCTTTCTGAATTCTCAGATTGATTTCGTTTATAGCTTATTTTACGCAATTTAGCTGAAGTTATCGTATTAACAACCGACTTTCACAACCGCGTATCTAAGCACTTTACCGCCAATCATATAGCCTTTTGTAAAGACTTCTATGACCTTTCCTTCCATTTCTGCATTTACCTCGCGGAGAACTGCATTCATAAACTTTGCATCAAAATCTTTGCCTATCGCATCAATTTCCTTAACATCGAACTTCTCAAGGACTTCAAACAACTGTTGTTCCAAAAGAACAAAACCTTCTAATGCAGATTTATCTGTTATCATTGTTTTGGCTCTCGCGCAACTGTCGAGTGCAGGAAGCAGTTCTTCCAAAACCAGTGCCTCACCTTGTTGTTTGCTTTCAATAGATAGTGACGCGTTGCGTTTTTTATAATTTTCAAAATCCGCTCTCAATCTTTGCGCAGAACTTTTACATTCATCAGCAATTGCAATATTTTTCCCTAGTTCGCCTTCCAAAAATTCTATATATTCTTCTTGCGTCATTTCTTCTTTTACAGCACCCTCAACTTTATTGCTTTCTGCGTTTTCTACTTTATTATCTTTTTCTGTTTGAGCTGCATTTTTCTTTTTGTTCTCAGCCATATTAATCCTCCTTGTTGCTGTCGCTTCCGTCTACATATTCTTCTTTATTTTCAGAAAAGTTTTCGCCGTTGTCTCCATTTACATCATTTTCATCTTTTGCGAAATCATTTTTGTTTTTGTTAGTATTATTCTTGGCTGTAGTCTTTTTATCATTCATAACAGTTGTCAATGATTGTCTTATGCATTCCAACACACTGAGAACTCTCTTATAGTCCATTCTTTCAGGACCAATAACTCCAGCTTGTCCGAGCAACTGCCCGTTGATTTTGTATTCAGCAGTAACTATTGCGCAATTATCTATTCCACCTTCGGCATCTCTTCCGATTTTGATTGAATATTCAATATCGTGGTTTCCTGAATTCACAAGTTCTGCAACACATTTATCATCAGATATAACTTGCAAAAACTTCTTTGCATCTCCCTTGTTTGTGTACTCGGGATAATCAAGAATTTTTAGTGCACCCTCAACAAATACGGATTGTCCATTCTCTGCACAATAACTTTTTAGAACTGTAAGAACTTCATTGAATATAGATTGAAAATCCTTTAGTTCCGTTTCAATTTCTGCAGGAAATCTTTCTATATCAGTCAAACATTTGCCAGAAAAAACTTTATTCAAAATTCTTGATGCCGTTTCAACACCTTCTAGTGTTGCACTCTCGGGAATGTCTATAGTTTTGTCTGCGAGCATTCCGCCATCAGTCAACACAAGCACAACAGCTTTTTTGTTTGACATTGGAACAAGTTTTACTTCTTGAATAGAAATAGTGTTCTGATTTTGTCCCACAAATATTGATGTATAGTTTGTCGTGTCACTGATTATCTTTGCAGCTTCTGCTGACAAAGTTCTCACATTACCCAGCGAATTTTGAAAACGCTGTCTTATGAAGTCAACATCTGTTGAAGACAAATTGCTTCTGTCCATAAACTTTTCAACGTAATGTCGATATGCTTCAGGAAGAGGTACTCTGCCCGCCGAGGTGTGCGGTTGTTCAATAAACCCCATTTCCTCAAGCGCTGAAAGCTCGCTTCGAATTGTTGCGGAGCTGACTTCAGGCATATATTTTGACTGTATATCTTTTGACGAAACAGGTTCAGCCGACATAATATAATCATCGACCAAAGCTGTCAATATTTTTTGTTTTCTTTCCGAAAGTTCTTTCTTTGCCATAATGGTCACTCCTTTTACGAATTCGCCGCATACGTTCCGCTTGTTGAGGCAACAATTACGATATTTTAAGTTAGCACTTGTTGGCACTCAATCTCATCGACTGCTAACAGTCTATGTCTTATTGTGCCAAAAGTCAATTGTTTTTATTAATTTTTTACAAAAATTTTATATTTTTTTATGATAATATAATTCAATAAAAAAAATACTCTTGAAAATGTATAGACAATTGCGATATAATGGTAATCACAAAAGAGGTAAGATATGAAAACTATATCAGTCATTGGACTTGGCAACCGCGGAACTGAATATATGATGTTCGTTAAAATGTTTTGTAAGAATGTGAAAATAGTTGCATTATGCGACACATCAGAGCAAGCGCTAACAGATATTGCTCCACGCTATAAGATACCGCGGGACAAATGTTTTTCTTCAACCAATGATTTCTTTGCGCAAGGGAAAATTTCGGATGCGGTTTTCATATGCACACAAGATAAAACGCACTATGAAATAGGGAGGCGCGCGATTGAAATTGGTTACCACATTCTTATGGAAAAACCCGTTTCTGACAATCTCACAGAATGTATTGAGCTTATGGATTTGTCAAAACAACATAATGTAAATATGGTAGTGTGCCATGTTTTAAGATATTCAAACTACTATCAAAAAATAAAGAACTGCATACGAGACGGGATTTTAGGCGATATTGTCAATATCAATCATATCGAAAATGTAGGCTATTTTCATTTTGCGCATAGCTATGTTCGCGGGAACTGGAAATCAGAAAAGACAGCCACTCCTTCACTCATGGCGAAATGCTGTCACGACCTTGACCTGATTCAATGGTTTATGGGAAGCGAATGCACCTCTGTTTCATCATATGGAGAATTATCCATATTCAAAAAACAAAATGCACCTGCAAACGCTGCGGAAAGATGTGTGGATTGCAAAGTAGAAAAATGTCCATATAATGCAGTAAATCTTTATCTCAAAGACCCGTTTTGGAAAGCTAAATTTGTTAAATATATGCGCAGAACATTGACAGGCAAAACTGGCGCATCAAAAGCCGATGTTTTGGAAGCTCTAAAAAATGGTGACTATGGCAAATGTGTTTATCACAGCGAAAATGATGTATGCGACCACCAAATTGTTGCTATGCAGTTTGCAAACGGTGCGACTGCTACTCATACCTTAAATGCATTTTCAAACAAAATGATGAGAGAAAGTCGAATAGTCGGCACAAAAGGCGAACTTATTGCCACCGACAAAAAACTTGTACTAAACATTTTTGGCGGAAGAAAGCGCACTCTTATTGCCGGAAGTTTAATTACTGGACATATTGAAGGCGATTACCGCACTGTAATTGCGTTTTGCAAACTACTCAACGGAAAACTTGATGAATCGCTTATGCAAGATGTGACCTTCATTTCCGACACTATTGCATCACACCAAATTGTTATGGCTGCGGAAAAATCAAGACATAACGGCGGAATACCTGTTGACCCCCAAAAAATAATCTAACAAGAAATATTTCATTGAATTTTTAATTATTGATTCTATACATTGATTATAGTTATTGAATATTGTTTTCTCAAAATAATATCTTGAATAAATATTTAATCTTGCTTATGAATGTTGTATTGATTATGATAATTTGTTTTTATAATGTAGCAAATGTTTTGATTTCTTTATTTTGAAGTAGTATATGATTATAATTTCTGTATTTATATTGATTTTTTATAGACAACCAAACTGCTTAACTGTTTGTTATCAGCAAACTAAAAAATTTATAGTTATAAAAAAAGAAAGCACAATATGCTTTCTTTTTTTGGAGCTGAAGAAGGGAATCGAACCCTTGACCTATTCATTACGAGTGAATCGCTCTACCATCTGAGCTACTCCAGCAATATTTATAGCTTTTGCATTATAACAAATACCGAATTATAAATCAATTGTTTTGCATAATTTGAAAAGCAAATTCGCAATTTTGCAGTTTTTAATCTTTAAATTATTAAAATACAACTTACTTATCATTTTTACACTAATTATGCTTTATACTATTTCTACGCCGAAAAAATATATAATATATATCAACAAAACTATTTTTATCAAAATATTTTTTATAAAAAAAGAACGCTTGAGCGCTCTTTTTTGTTTGCTTTATAGAAAACTACTTTTTTAAATCCTTTGCAGCCTGCTTGAGATCTTGTTTTTCTTCTTTTGCAATGTCACTGCATTCCTTTCTCTCTGCTTCAGTAGGCGCAAATTTTTTAGCTTTACTTTTGAATGATAATTCTTTTAATGCGATAAAATGAGCACATTTGTCTACAAAAATTTCACGGAACAAAATTGTTGCAAGAAAAGCTATTGTTCCTCCGAACAGGACATCGGAGAAAAAATGTGCTCCAACAACAATACGACTTATAGCAACAGCACCTGTATAAACAATACAGCCTGACCAAATCGCAATCTTTGTCCAAAGTTTGTTCATTGATGGAATGAGATGTGGCAAGCAAATAAGTGTGTAGATGACTCCCGCAGAGAAAGTATGCCCTGACGGGAAAGACTTGCAGGCATCCGATGGCAAACCAAAGATTGCACGGTCACCATTGATAACCCACCAGTTTGTGAAGTTTGCATAAGCAACATTGTCACCAATTGCATTCATTGCTCTAAATCTGACTCTGCCAATAGGTCCTTTCAAAAAATTGATAAGAAGATAGAAGGCTGCGACACAAAGAATAACGATAGCCCACTTTATCAAAATTTTCGTTGTTTCCGGCTTGATATTCTTCCAAAGCAAAATCAACATTCCGCCAAATATTGTAGCAAGCAAGATTTTTATTGCCATAACATAAATTGTATCCGCATATTCTTTTGCATCGACCTTTTCAAGAACATACTTGAATATGTCAGAAAAGAAGAAATAAAGAATTGCGACAACAAGAATTGCAAGCAAAATAGCAACTGGAATTTTAATTCCATGTTTAAGTTCGCGAACTACATTCCAGAAAAAAATCGTGGTAGCTATTGCACTCATAATCCAAATCGGTGCGCTGCCAATTGTTTCAAAAAATAATCCAAACTGATTTGTTGAAAAATACTGCCCGTCAGGTAAAGTTCCTGCGGTCATAATTTTGCTTATTTGAAGGTCAAAAAACGATGCGAGCGTAAGAAGCGTTCCAAAAATAAGAATAAACCAAATAGAAGCAAAAAATGTTTTAGTGTTTCTTGTTATCGGTTTATTGAGTGTTGGAATGTTATCCAAATCTTGGATAACCTCAATGTTCGGATTTTCTTGCATAAATTCCTCCTAAATCAAAACTATAATATAGTGTAACACAAACACTCAAAAAAATCAAGACTTGTAATATTATTTGCTTTATGTTAGTATGTAATTGAAAAAAAATCCTGCTATTCTCGTGATGGTGATACATTTTGAACCACAAATTTTTAATACGGGATGGCGTGTTCGGAATTTAATGTCAGGCCTCAGATAATCAGTGGAAGACAGCGATAACCGATAGCCATAAACCCACCCTGCAAATGCAGGTTTAAAAATTTTCACTCACACGGATGCGCGGGATTTTTTTTGCTATTTTTATTGAATGAAAAAATATAATTCATTTTGCTTGTGCAAATATTTTTTCTATGATATAATCCGTCTTGCCTAAATGATTTATTATATGCCCTCGTGGTCAAGCGGTTAAGACGTCGCCCTCTCACGGCGGAATCTGGGGTTCGATTCCCCACGGGGGTACCAAAATTAAGAAGTAGTGAAGAAGCACATGTGCTTCTTTTTTTATTTTTCAATAATTTGGGGAAGCAAAATCAAAGATTTTGTCTTAGCTCGCGCTAGTTTACGGAATTGAAGAAGAAGCACATGTGCTTCTTTTTTTATTTTTCAATAATTTGGGGAAGCAAAATCAAAGATTTTGTCTTAGCTCGCGCTAGTTTACGGAATTGAAGAAGAAGCACATGTGCTTCTTTTTTTATTTTCCAATTATTTGGGGAAGCAAAATCAAAGATTTTGTCTTAGCTCGCGCTAGTTTACGGAATTGAAGAAGCATATATACTACTTTTTTTTAATGTTTCATTTATGTTGAAAAGAAAAAATCAATCTTTTTTCGAGCACTCATACAAGGTGCTTCCGCAGAGATTATCATATTTTGAAATAGAATAGAAAGTTTTCAAATAATATTTTATAAAATTATGTTAATTCGCACTCCAAAAATCAAATCGCGACAAGTCGCAATCTTCAGAATTGTAAGTGAATTCTTCACAATAATACTGCACTGCGCTCATTTCTCCGATAAATAAATTTGGCATAGGTTGTGCATTTGCTGCCAACCAGTCTTCCCACATTTCCCATTTTTTGAAATAACCGTTGTCCCAAAGCTCAAATTTGACTTCTAACTTGGTAAAATTTGCATTTTTATCACCTGTCGCGCTTGAATCGGCCAATGACCAGCGAGTTTCAGCGCAAGTATAGAAATTGGTAATTGTGTTCGCAACCATAGAAACAATATAAACTCCAGTCGTTTCGTTGTACTCCACAGATGCACTTTTTATGGTTTGTAACGCCACATTGTCAAGAACATACGAAAGATGCTGATCAGTTTTTTCATAGCCGATATTTTGGTCAAAGCTGTCATTGTAACGCGGAACATAAGTATTTGTTCCATCAACAAGTTTATAGCAAAGACCAGTTGATTGAACACTGGGGATATTCGCGCCTTCATCTCCGATAAATCCCGCTGAAGTATATGGTGCAGGAAGTGTCATAGTTTCAAGTCTATCCTCACTGACAGTTGCAAGTTGTGACCAGTCTCCAATCAACATCCCACTTTGATTTTGATAAATTTTGTTTGTACGCTGATAAGTAACTGCTGAATTGCCCGCCTTATAATACTTCCTTTCAACATTTTCCGCTTGCGAACCCATAGCCAAAACAATCGGATCAAGTTCGGTGCCAGGTTTCAAAATTTGATATTTTGCACGATAGTATTCTGCCGTTGTGTTATCACGGATTTCAATAGTTTGCAATTGCAACGGAAGTGTTTGACCTAACAAAACACTATCACTGCTTCCAACTGAATAAATTCCGGAATATGGTGAAGTCACCATTGAAAGATTGCCAATTTCATACAATTTTAGAGCTAAAAGAATTTTTTCTTCTGCGCTTTCAGATTCTGCCAATGCCTCATCAAAAACAATTCGTTCGCTTGTGACTCCATCCTCTTCAAAAACAATATCGCCAATTAAATTTTGTGTCATTGTCAAGCCAGGTCGTATTCCTAGATATGTAAATCCATGCGAAGGAGTCACGCTATTCCATTTTTCCTGTTTCCATATCAAGAAGCTGGTGCATAAAACAACAACCAATGTGCACCAAGCAATAATTTTCTGCCAGTCTTGCCAAGTTTTGAAAGCTGCTTTCGGAGAATTATTGTGAACAAGAGAAATGTGCTTATTGAATACTTTCTCCTGATTTTTTTCTGTTGTATTATTTTGCATAAATTACCCTTTGAATATATTACAATTATTTTGAAAAAAAATCAACATTATTTAAAAAATTAGCGTTGATTAACTCTTGCAAATTTTATTGATATATCTTATACTTATACTTACTTATCTATATATATGGAGGACATTATGAAATCAAACACATTTTCTAAGCGCTTGCCACTTCTGCTTATTGCAGTGCTTATATTGACAGTATGCTTCTCAATCGGCAGTATGACACTGATTGACGGCACTGCATTTGCAGCATCTGAACTTGAAGTAGGCTCAAGCGAAACAATCACTATCGCACACATAAGCGATACGCACTACTTCCCTCTAGAATACTGTTATGCTTACACAACAGATGAGGAAGGCAACAACATTGATT
Source organism: Clostridia bacterium (assembly GCA_028710495.1). Classification (GTDB taxonomy): domain Bacteria; phylum Bacillota; class Clostridia; order Christensenellales; family CAG-917; genus STD2-102. The sequence continues at coordinate 21,329 of JAQUST010000008.1, read as the reverse complement.
ATATCGATAAAACTTCCGAGCTATATTTATTATCAGATTTTTATGACTCCACAACTGGAGATACAAAACTTATCACAGAGAGCGGCGCAATTTTGAATGCTATTATTCAAAACATAATAAGTCTTGCAGAAGAAAAAGTTTCAGCGCTTGAAGAAGCTCTCGGAACAGAAAATGAAGATGCGGCGCGTGAAGCTTTGGATGCAGTCCCCGATTATGTACTTTTGACAGGTGATTTAACAAAAAATTCTGAGCGTGTTGCTTTGATTGACGTTGCCAACGCTTTCAGATATATGCAAAATAAAATGCGTTTGATTTCATACACTGATGAAGGAACAAAAACGCCATTTGAAAATTTTCAGGTTTTTGCTTTCCCAGGGAATCACGACCTATACAACGGTTCAGCCAGTTTATATGACAACATCCGTGACAACGGAATTCTTGATGGTTCTAGCTACCTTGCAGATACTGCAGATACAAGACTTTTTGCAATGATTTTTGCAGGACTTGGTTTTCCAGATATTGACGAAGGAATTTTGAATAATGTTCTTCGCGCACAAGTAAAATTTGGCTCATCTACATATTTGAACACAGGTCTTACAGATCTTAATTACTGGTATGGCAGCTTGACTGGAGAATATGTTTACTCCACCACCGCTGATAATCTAAAAATTAGTTATTACTGTGATGCTCTTCAAAATATTGCAAATGCGGAAATTGGCGATTTTGAAACTGAAGAAGAGTACTATGCATATTTGCTTTCACAATACAGTAGTATTTCAAGCAAAAATAATATTTTAAGTTACGCAATCGAAATTATGAGCGGAAAAGTCGGTGAAGTTGACACGGCCTCCACAGGCTACAGCATAATTATGTGCGATTCATCTGACAGAGTAGTCACTACAAGTCTTGTTCCTATTGTTGCAAATTCAGAGCAAATTCTGAGCAGTAAAAATCTTTATACATTTAACGAAGTCACAAACACATATGAATTGCTTGCAGAAGACCAAACAGTTATTAAATCTGCAATAACAGCAGGAAATGTTGTTTATTATAATACCGGTATGGATCATATTACCGGCGGGAAAATTACGGAAGAATTTTTAGACTGGCTCAAAAATGATGTCATCGATGGAGAAGGAAGCACTTTTTCAACAAACAACAGCGGCTTTGATGGAACAGATGAAACAATAGTTTTCGCCTGCCACCACAACATTCTTCCACACTTTGACAAAGAAGATGATTTATTGAAAGATTTCACAATCTACAACTGGGAATATGTCACAAAGTATTTGCTACAAATTGGTGTACGCTACACTTTATCGGGTCATATGCATTCAAGCGATATAGCAAGTTATGTTGATGCTGAAGGCAATGTGCTTTATGACTTTGAAACTGGCTCAACTGTAAGCTACTCTGCCCCATCAAGACATATTGAAATTAACCGCGATTATTATTATGACGGAACTGATTATGTCGTTGCCGAAAAACTTGATACCAACATAACAGAACTTCAAACTCTTGCCGAAGTACAAACTTCAAACATTGCATTGACTTCCGCTGTTTGGCATGATACAGATGTATCAAGCCTTACTACCGATGCTGAAAAGTTTGCTGCAAGATATGCAGAAAATCCAGACTTTTTCCTTTACAGTTATCTTTATCATGACCTTTCAACAATGACATACAATAATTACATTGATGAGGAACTTTATTCACAGTTGCTCTCAAGAATGTTGGGACATTTCCTAAGCATGGATATGATTGATGAGTTGCGAGGTTCACTCGGGACGTTCTTCAACGGCACATTCCGCAATATGCTCGGCGGTATGTTTGGAGATTACGCTGATGTTACATACAAACTTGTAGACTCAATGATTGACCAATTGCTCAATGGAATGACCTATACCTACAACGGCACTGAATACATTGGCACTGATGAAAATCCTGGTTTATTACTTATGGTGAATGCAGTAGTTGATGATTTCGTTGATGCTGATTATGGTTTGGATGGTCACAAAATAAGCTTCCGCAATTTAGTTGTGAAAATCTTGCTCAACCATACAACTGGCAATGAATTTACCAACTTGAATCAAGTTTTAAACCCTGAAGAACCAGCAAGCGGAAGTGACCAAGCTGTATTTGACCGTTACTATTTTGCATATGCTTTAAGAGACTTAATTTTGAATTGCGAAGACGGTACAATGGTTGAATCATTGTTCAATTCACTACTCAATCCTATTCTTTTGGATGACACATCACTTCTTAAAACTTTGCTAGCTTATAAATTTGATTTTTCAGATTTGAATCTATCCGAATCTGAAATCGCCTCCGCAAATGAGCTGTTTTCAACAGCAGTCGAACTTCTGAATAGCCTCATGGAAGAAGGTTCACCGCTTTTGACAGATGATATGGTTTCACTTGACAATTTCTGTTTGGGTAATATTTTGGAAACTGCACAAGGCTTTTTGAGTTCAATGCTTGCAAACACTTTCGGAATTTATATGGGAGATATGGGAGTTATTGAGTTTGCAGAAGACTTCATTTCTAAATATATGGTTGAAAGTTTTTACACAGGCACAGGCGGAATTGTAAAAGATATTATTGTTGCCTTTGGTGTTGACACTGTTCAAGATGTTGAAGACCAAAGTGATTTTTCAATTCCATATTTCCTTCAATACGCAAAGAATTATGTAAAAGATGCTTCATACGCCGTGGTTCACACCTCAAATCTGCCGGAAGATGATATCTACTACACTTATGTCCAAGGACAAACTGTTTCAGAGCTTTTCAATCCTGCAACAACAGAAAACGGTAGACTTCCCTCAAAAATTACTTCGAACTTTGATACAGTTGATTCAACATCAGCCTATACTTTCAGCTACTATACTGATGAAGATATATTCACTAAGTTTGAAATTTTGGATGAAAATGATAATTTAGTGGCGACTGTCGAAACATCACCTGAAGGAACTATCACATACAACACAACATTTACCGAACCAGGAAAAATCGGTTGGGAAACACGCACAAATTCTGCAACTGCTAGCGGTATCACAGCGACACTGCTCACAACAACAATGCCCGCATATGTTCCTCTTATTGACCTCGGAATTCTTTGCTTGACACACACTGAAATCACTTATGAAGTCAATGATGTTGAATATTACTATTCCGCAGGAATGAGAGACGGCAACCTAGACAATTCCGCACTCCATATTTCAAACTATGTAGTCTACAAAAATCATCATACAATAAAAATCACTGGTCTTGCTACAGGAACTACATATAAATACCGAGTTTATGGTACTTATAAAGATGAAGAATTTGCACTTCTCTCTGATTCAGGACTTGACTATTTTACTATGACAACTGCGCCTGCATCGAGCCAAGACACATTCAGTTTCCTCGCAATAGCTGATTTGCAAGCTTCAATTCTTGCTGATTATCAAGCATCATCAGCTGTTTTTGACAAGATTGCCTCAACTGAAGAAATCAATAATTATGATTTTATTTTGAATGCCGGCGATATGACAGACAACGGAAAGAATTATTATCAATGGGGTTGGGCACTTGATACAATGTCTGAATATTTTGCCAATACTTCAATGTTTATTACGTCAGGGAACCACGAAGACGGTTCAAACGCTTTGAACAACTACTTCAATTATTCACTTGAAGAAAATGTCAATGATGAACAGCTGACAGAAGACGGGCTTTATTATTCACTCGATTATGGCACTCTACATGTTATAGTTTTGAACACCAATGATGCAGACAAAAACGGACTTGGTACTGCGCAATATGACTGGTTACAAGCGGATCTTGAAGCAAACACTTCAAAATGGACAATTGTTTTGATGCACAAAGGTCTCTACACTGCAGGCTCTCACTCAAGAGATATTGAAGTAGTTGCAATGCGCTCACAACTTACAAAACTTTTTGCCGAAAACGGAGTCGATATTGTTCTTGCTGGCCACGACCACACCTATACAACAACTTGCGTCGTCGACAAAAACGGCAATATTGTTGATTCTACAGTTGACAAAAACGGATATATAATCAACGCAGACGGCGGAACAATCTACATGACAATCGGCACAATGGGCGAGAAATATTACACATATGGCAACAATGAAAATGTCAATCCAAAGTTTGACACTGCAAACTCCTTGACAAATACACTTGATGCTCCGACCTTTGCTTATTTCTCATTTGAAGGCGACCAACTCGTCATCAGCGGATATCAATATGCTGGCGCAACTTCTGATTTATCAAAAATTACTGATATCAAGATCACCAAAACTCTTGGCGAAGTCGGCAC
>JAQUST010000008.1:0-16908 GCA_028710495.1 Clostridia bacterium | reverse complement strand
CAACAACAGCAAAAAGTTCTGAAACAAATTCTGAAGCAAAAGTTAAAAAAGCTGAAACATCTTCAATCGAAACACCACCAACTGCTGAAACAAAGCCTGTCACGAAAAAAGCCCCTGCCAAGAAACCAGTGGCAAAGACAACAACGCCAAAGGCAACAACAGCAAAAAGTACTGATACAAAACCTGAAGCATAATTTATATCTACTTAAAAAGTCACCCAAAAGGGTGGCTTTTTTATTTGTTTGTGTTTCTATGTTAATTTGTTAATATTCTTTAAGTAATCTCATAATCATATTCTTTTATGAGTTAAATAACAATGTACAATTTATCGTAAACATAAACTTAATACTTATTTATTATTAAAGTTAAACTTATGAATATAAAAAAAACATTCCTTTTTCAAGGAATGTTTTAAATTTTGTATTACTTGCAATATTTTTAAACTATCTTGTTTTAGTCCGCATTAACTATCAACTACTTTTATTGATTTATATCAATGATAATTAAATCACAATAAGTCATTATTGACTATATTTGTTCCTTATTGATTAATGCGCAATCTAAAACTCTTAGTAATTTGAACGCTTTGTATACTTTGTGTGCAAAATTTCGTGTGCCTTGTGGCTATTTGGCTCTCCGAAGTATTCTTTATAGATTGTTTGAATAGCTTCATTTTCATGTGACTTTCTGAGTTTCATAGCTTTGTCAGTATCATAGATAGCTTTTGCTCTTGTTGCACGAATGTCTTCATTGTTTCTAACATAAGCAGTTTGTATTGGCTGTCCACCACCATTGACACAACCACCTGGGCAAGACATAATCTCTATGAAATGGTAATCTGCTTCGCCAGCCTTGATTTTTTCCATAATCTTTCTTGCATTTGCAAGTCCGCTTGCGACTGCTACTTTGACAACTGTGCCGGCAAGGTCATACGATGCTTCTTTAATACCTTCCGTGCCACGAACATCAGTAAAATCAAGTGATGGAGCTTCTTTTCCAGTAATAATTTCTGCTAGAGTACGAAGTGCAGCTTCCATAACACCACCTGTTGCGCCAAACAAAAGTCCTGCGCCTGAAGCGATACCAAATGGAGCGTCAAACTGTTCGTTGGGAAGTTCGTTAAACAAAATTCCGAATTTCTTTATCAAACGCGCTAGCTCTCTTACTGTGATTGCTATATCTATATCTGCAACGCCTGCAGCTGCTTGATCCGGTCTGCCTATTTCAAATTTCTTTGCTGTACAAGGCATAACAGAAACAACAACAATATTTTTTGGATCAATACCAAGTTTTTCAGCATAATAAGTTTTGCAAACTGCTCCAAACATTTGTTGTGGTGATTTGCAAGATGAAAGATTTTCAAGTTGCTCAGGGAAGTTGTGCTCACAGAATTTAATCCATGCTGGTGAACAGCTTGTTATCATTGGGAGAACACCGCCGTTCTTCAATCTACCGAGGAACTCTGTGCCTTCTTCCATAATTGTGAGGTCAGCTGTGTAATCAACATCGAATACGTTGTTGAAGCCCATTCTACGAAGAGCCGCAACCATTTTTCCTTCAACATTTGTTCCCATCTTGATTCCGAATTCTTCACCAAGACCAACACGAACTGATGGAGCCGTGCCAACTATGACATACTTTGTCGGGTCATTGATAGCTGCGATAACTGCATCTGTGTCATCTTTTTCACGGAGTGCGCCTGTTGGGCAAACTGTGATGCATTGTCCACAACCAACGCATGGAACTTCGCTCAAGTCTTTTTCGAACGCACATCCAATATGTGTGTCAAAACCACGGGCATTTGCGCCAATGACTGAAACCGATTGATATTGCGAGCAAGCTGCGACACAACGACGGCAAAGAATACACTTGTTGTTGTCACGGACGATATACGCTGTTGTAGTGTCAACAGGATAATGGCATGAAACACCTTGATACTTTCCAGTGTCGCAACCGAATTCGGTTGAAAGTGCTTGAAGCTCACAATTATTGTTTCGAACACAGCTCAAGCAATTTTTCTCGTGGTCTGAAAGAAGAAGCTCGACAGTAGTCTTTCTTGATTCCAAAACTTTTGGAGTATTGGTGAAGACTTCCATCCCTTCAGAAACAGGGAAAACGCATGATGCAACAAGGCTTCTTGCTCCCTTAACTTCGCAAACACAAACACGGCAAGCGCCGATTTTGTTGATGTCTTTGAGATAGCACAAAGTTGGAATTTTAATACCTGAAGCTTTTGCAGCTTCCAAAATAGTTGTGCCTGCTTCGACTTCAACTGGAATATTATTGATTTTCAAATTTACTTTACTCATAGTATCTCACCTCTTACTTCTTTACTATTGCATTGAATTTGCAGGTTTCAATACATGCCCCGCACTTAATGCACTTGGATTGGTCGATAGTGAACTTGGATTTGATTTCGCCTGAGATTGCACCAACCGGGCACTTTCTTGAGCAAGCGGAACAACCCTTGCAAGCATCGGTGATTGTGAATTGAAGCAAGCTCTTGCAGACTCCTGCCGGACATTTTTTGTCAACGATGTGAGCAATATATTCATCTCTGAAGTAACGCAATGTGCTCAGAACCGGATTTGGAGCTGTTTGTCCAAGACCGCAAAGTGAGTTCTCTTTGATATAGTAGCAAAGCTTTTCCATATCATCAAGGTCTTGCATTGTTGCATTACCACTTGTAATTTTTTCAAGATATTCAAGCAAACGACGATTGCCAATACGGCATGGTGTGCATTTGCCACAGCTTTCATCAACTGTGAATGTAAGGAAGAATTTCGCAATGTCAACCATGCAGTTGTCTTCGTCCATAACAATCATTCCGCCTGAGCCCATCATTGAACCGATAGAAATAAGATTGTCATAATCAATTGCTATATCAAAATGTTCTGCAGGAATACAACCGCCTGAAGGTCCGCCGGTTTGTGCCGCCTTAAACTTCTTGCCGTTTGGAATTCCGCCACCGATATCATCAATAACTTGACGAAGCGTTGTGCCCATTGGGATTTCAACAAGTCCTGTGTTTGTTATTTTTCCACCGAGTGCAAAAACCTTTGTACCCTTTGATTTTGCAGTGCCCATTGATGCAAACCAGTCTGCACCCTTCAAAATGATTTGAGCAACGTTAGCGTATGTTTCAACATTATTGAGCAATGTTGGTTTTCCGAACAAACCTTTGATTGCAGGGAACGGAGGACGAGGTCTTGGCTCGCCACGATTGCCTTCAATTGAAGTCATAAGAGCAGTTTCCTCACCACAAACAAATGCGCCTGCGCCAAGTCTGATTTCAATGTCAAAACAAAAATCTGTTCCTAATATATTTTGTCCCAAAAGTCCGTACTCTTTTGCTTGTTTGATTGCAATTTTGCAACGCTCAACAGCAATAGGATATTCGGCTCTGACATATATGTAACCTTTGTTTGAGCCAATGGCATAACCGGCAATTGCCATAGCTTCCAAAACCGCGTGCGGGTCACCTTCCAAAACTGAACGGTCCATAAATGCACCCGGGTCGCCTTCATCAGCGTTGACGCAAACATATTTGATGTCGCCGACAGCATCTTTTGTAAACTGCCACTTCATACCGGTAGGAAAGCCACCGCCTCCACGACCGCGAAGTCCTGATTTCTTCAAGGCATCAACAACATCTTGTGGTGAAAGGTCACCGCTCAAGCATTTGATGAGCGCTTGATAGCCGTCGTATGCAATATATTCATCAATGTTTTCAGGATTGATAACACCACAGTTACGCAATGCAACTCTGGTTTGTTTCTTGTAAAAATTCGTGTCTGAAAGAGCTTTGACTGCTTGTGTTGTTGCATGGTCTTTATAAAGCAAATGCGTGACAAGACGACCTTTAATAAGATGTTCTTCAACGATTTCTGTGACATCTTCAGGCGTCAATCCGCTATAAAAAGCACCTTCTGGATAAACAATAACAACTGGACCAACAGAACATAGACCGAAACAACCTGTCATAACAACTTGGATATCCTTGTCAAGTCCTTTTTCTTCAATTTGCTTTTTGAATTCGCTGAAGATAGTTTGGCTTTTGTTTGACTGGCAGCCTGTGCCGCCACAAACGAGAATATGACTTCTGTACATAAACTCCTCCTAATTAAACATTTGTGATGAGATATTCAGTCACCACATTGCCATTGACTATGTGGTTTGCAACAATCTGTTTTGCTTTTTCTGCGTCGACGTGGACATAGGTAACTTTCTCCTGTCCAGGAATAAATACCTCGACAATAGGTTCAAGTTTGCACATACCCAAACAGCCGGCACGAGTGATCTTAACATTCTTCAATTGACGGGTTGAAACCTCATCAACGAGAGCGTTAAAAACGGGACGCGCACCTGCTGAAATACCGCAAGTTGCCATTCCTACGACAACACGGATTTCGCCATCACTGTTGTCACGGACAATGATTTGAGACTGCATTTTGTCTCTAATCGCCATAATGTCGGCAATAGTTTTCATAAAATTGCTCCTCCATCTGTATAGTTTATATTTTCTTTCAAAAGCTCTCGGACAAATTGAAGAACTTCAGGTTCTGCAACCGAAATTTTGCCAAGCTGTTCCTTGAGTTCACGAGTATCAAAAATAAATTCACGGTCTTCAACTTTGTAAATAAGCAAATAGTCGATGTCATCTCCGTTTGAAAGAAGAGTCATCATTGTGTCTGCCAAATCGCCTAAAGGTTCTCGGTCTATGCTGTCAATAACAAACACTGCTTGTGTTGTCGTGCCTTTTCCAAGTTCGGATGTTATTTTAAAACTTCCACCTGTAACCTCTGCCGCTTCTTTGAAAAACGGAATGCCGACTCCAACTTTGCGAGTTGTGCGTGTTGTTGTGAAAGGGTCCGCCACCTTTGCAAGAAATTCAGGACACATTCCTCTTCCGTCGTCAATAATTCTAATAGTCAAAAAATTGCCTTTTGCCGTTATGTCAATCTCAACCAACTTTGCTTCAGCTTTGACTGAGTTTTCAACGATATCCAAAATATTCAGCGAAATTTCTCTCATCATTCACCTTTGGGGTTGTCTTTAGACAAACTCTAGACGCACGACCTTAACTATTGTAACATACAAAATTACAATTGAAAAGGTTTTTCAATTATTTTGTTACATTTTATATTACTTTGTTTATTAATCTTTTAAAGGAAATAAAAAAACGTTTTTATTCGTTTATGCGCATTCAATAAACACCAAAAAACATTATTGAAAAAATCATTATCCTCTTAAATAATTAAACAACGCAGGAACGGTTTTATCAGCAAGTGTCAGCTCACTTTCCCCACTAATTTGCGAAAGCATATGCGCATCAGAATCAATAAGTACCTTATATTTTTTTTGATATTTTGCAACTTCATCGCTTGATGCTTTGGTTGAAAGCTCTACAATATCAAATTCATCAGTTACAGTTCCAAGAATTTGCACCATTCCGTTTGCTTCTCTATCAATATGTGCAGGAATTGCAATTCCATCAAAACTTTCAACGAGCGGCTTTACTTGTTGAGAACTAAGAGTTGATGAAGTCAAAAGCAAGTCTTCAGGACTACCCGTTATATTGTCGTCCTCATCAAACAAATATTGCTGTCCATAGAGGTCAGGACGATTTTTAATACGCAAAAAACATAGTTTTTCATGAAATTTCTTCAAGTTTTCAAAAGTTTCAAACAAGCATAAAATGTGTATTTCTTCACTTGTTTGAAGTTCGATAGCAGGAACGACCACAACTCCGAATGCATCGCCTATTTTCATAGCTACTTCAACATTTCCTATAGCATTGTGATCAGATATCGCAATCATATCAATACCGATAAGCTTGGCAAACCCGACAATATTGGATGGAGTCATGTCATTTTCAGAACAAGGTGATAATCCACTATGAATATGAAAATCGTATCTAACTTGCATCGAAAGCCCTCAATACCGCATTGAATATATCCAGCTTTGTTGTGATGATATTGATATGCTGAATTTGCGCTCTTGAAATCAGCGATTCATCAGGAACACAGCCTTCGCATATCACAATCGCAGAAATCTCCGCCAAAGTTGCAACTGCTGCAACATTGATGTTTGTCATAACGGTAAACCACGCGCAATCCACTGGAGCTTTGCCCATGACGAAACTCAAAAAATCGCCACAATAACCTGTCGAAATTTCACGGCATTCATTTGCAACCACAACTCCGTTACCTTCTAATTTCTCTATCAGTTCACTAGTTTTCATATTACCACCTTTCAATTTTTCATTATCATTTTATCTTTTGAAATTCGGTTTATATTTGAATTCGGTTTATAAATTTTTAGATATTAATTTGTATTTGTATAATTTATTATTGTTCTAGTTTAATTTCTTAATTGTACTTGTTCAATTTCTAAATTGTTTACACAGTTAATTTTCTTTATTTATAAGTTTTTTCTTCTATGAGTTTCTTTTTCTATAAATTTCTTTTTCTATGAGTTCTTTTTCTATGAGTTCTTTTTCTATAAATTTCTTTTTCTATAAATTTCTTCTTCTATGAGTTCTTTTTCTATAAATTTCTTCTTCTATTTAGTTTCTTCTTCATAAGTAATTACTTTTTTAATCACTATAAATTGTTTTCAACTCATTTACAAATTTGCTTTGTGTCTTTATCGGTATCCAACAAAAGTTTTGCATCATCACTTATAGTTTTATTTTGCGTCTTTATCTAATAATAAACTCGCATCATCATTTACAAGTCTGAGGCACTTAGTGTCAGCAGGAATAACCCCGCTAACAATATCTTCAGCAAAAGCTCGACAGCTCGGAGCACCGCACAAACCACAATCGACAAGTGGCAAATCTTTTAATATGTTTTCAACTTCAATCAATTTTTGAATTGCAGTTGTTCTGTTTTCATCAACACAATAAACTTCTCTATAGTCAGGAGTCTTTTCCCATAGATAAAAGTCGAGGCCTTTGCCGACGTCGGCTAAATTGTTCAATTTGTTGGGTAATTTTTTGGACAGTTCGCGAAGTCTTGCCTTTGCTACAAACGGATTTTCAATGTTTAATACTCCACCGACGCAACCGCTTGTGCAAGCATTTAGTTCAATAAAATCAACATCACGCAATTTTGTTGAACTTTCCAAATTGTTCAAAACATTGATAACATTTTCTATACCGTCGGCAGCAAGATATTTTCCCGTGCCTGTACCTGTCGCTTCACCGCTACTGGTTGCCCAATTCAAGCCTTCAGCACCCATTTTTGACAACGGCTTAAGCTCGGTCAAATTTTTCATTGCTGGTAATAAGCGAAGATATATATCACTAATTGCCAAAACTCCGTCAACTAAAGGTTTTGAAACTCCAAGACCGTTTTTGAGAGCAAAAACTTTTGCCGGGCAAGGCGATATAAAAAATACTCCTATATCATCTTTTGAAATTCCTGCACTTTCAGCGCGCTCACGGGCTAGTTTTGCTGCGATGTCAACAGGCGCAAGCAAATTGAGCAAATTTGGTACAAGATTTTTGTATTTTACAGATATGAGTTCCAAAACTGCCGGACATGCAGTGCTGATTACAGGTTTTTGGATTTTTCCTTTGTCCAGCATTATTTTTGAAGCTTCAGAAACAAGTTCTGCACTTCTGCCAACTTCAAATACATCATCAAAACCTATCGCTATAAGCCCATTCAAAACAGTATCAACGTTAGTCAAATTGTTGAATTGTCCATAAAGAGACGGGGCTGGAATTGCAATTTTATATTTAAAATCGTTTATACATTCAAACAAATCATAACTCGCTAGTTTTGCGTGATGAGGACATAGCCGCACACATTCTCCACAACCTATACAACGGTCATAGAAAATACTAGCCTTGCCATTTCTGACACGGATTGCTTCTGTTGGACACCGTTTCATACAAGTAACACAGCCCTTGCACTTTTCGGGGTCAAGAATAACCGGATGAAAATTTATGCTGTTCATAATTTGCTCCTAGTTCAAGTAATGGAAACAAAATTTTTTCAATGGAAATTTATAGTCAATTTAACTTTTGTTCCCTTTCCAACCTCACTTTCAATATGAAAATCATCGGTATATTTCACCATATTTGGCAAGCCCATTCCTGCACCAAATCCAAGCGAACGAACATCATCGGGAGCGGTTGACCAACCTGGTTTCATCGCTAGCTCTATATTCTCAATACCTTTTCCTTCATCAATCAGCCAAATTTCAATATGGTCTACAAATATATCTACATACGCGTGACCACCGCCCGCGTGAATGACCATATTTATTTCTCCCTCATACATAGAAATGGCAACTCGCCGAATATCTTCAGGCGGAATCCCAAGTTTCTTGAGGTTGTTTTTTACTTCATCAGAAGCCATGCCCGCAGAGCTGAAATTGTTGCCTTCAACTGTGTATTCGAGATGAATATTGCTCATATTATATTACCTTATTAAGACCAGCCACATAAAGCTTTCCGCACGCATCAAACATCCTTTCTTCGGTGCATATAATGACAATATTGTGACCTTTTGCAAGAGAAACCATTATTTCGTCCGCTTGCTTTCCACGCACCAAAACAATGCACTTCATATCCATCATTTCAGCTGTTCTTACTACTTGCGGATTGCATAGCCCCGTGACCAAAATACCCTGGTCCTTTACATAGGCAAGCACATCGCTCATCATATCCGAACCGCAAGCCGAGTAGACTTCAGCATCCGCATATTCTTCGCAACAAATAATTCTACCTTTCAAAATTTTCGCAATTTCTTTAATTTGCATATATCCTCCAAGACATAAAACTTTAATTTCGTTTTGTTACTGCTCAAAGTGAAAAACATATATAGATTTAAGAAAGAATAACTATAACTTTGGCAGCCTTTTTCTTCACTAATTATATAATATAACGCGACAATTTGCAATAACAATTTATTCCATAAAGGGTTTGACAACATAAGTCGCATTTTTCGCTTGAATATATTATATTTTCTATAAAATTAAAAACAAAAGGGAGCCCTTTGGACTCCCTTCTTTTTTTATAATTTAGTTCTAGTTGTATTTCGCTAAAATTCCGACAACATCATTCGGCACAAGTTTGCCGTAGACATCATCATTTACTGTGCAAACAGGAGCGAGTCCGCAACAACCAATACATCTGGTTTCGACCAACGAGAAATTTCCGTCTTCCGTGATTTCGCCGTTTTTGATTTTAAGATTTTGCTCAAACTTTTCAAGAATATTTCCAGAGCCCTTAACATAGCAAGCTGTGCCCAAACAAACTGAAACGGTATACTTTCCGCGAGGATTCAATGTGAATTGTGAATAGAATGTTGCAACTCCAAAAATCTCTTCAAGCGGAACGTTCAGTTCTTCTGCAACAATTTTTTGGACTTCGATTGGAAGATAGCCATAAATGCCTTGCGCTGCTTGGAGTGCCGGCATAAGAGGTCCATCAATTCCCTTCATTGGTTGAAGCGCAGTGCGAAGTTCTTGTTCTTGTTTTGCTGTGCCTTCAAACGGAACAGTAGTGAGCTTAATTTTTGACATAAATTCCTCCAAAACATTGGTTATATTTTCGAATTATAAGATTAAAATTTCTGTCCAAAGACATAATTCGCTGTAAGTATATCATACAAAATTAAATTTGAAAAGACTATTTTCACATAAAATGATAAATAATTACATTTTTTGCGTGCTTATTCAAAAATAATAATCGCTTTCCAAAATCAAAAAAATATATTGCTATTGAGACTTAATATAATGTAATGCTATATTCTTCATAATCTCACTATACTTATAATTTCTGTGATAAAAAATTGAAATTTGAAAATCAAAAATATCTTTCTTTTCTAATATCTATAAAATTCTTAGTAGCGTCAATATCCACATAAAGAAAACTAATATTGGAGCAGCACACAAGAAAACTGAAAGCGAGTGCTTGCCAATCCAAAGAGTTGGCTTCAAAAATTTCGGAGCGCTTCTGCCAGTAAGACTTGAACGTCTATTATAAAAAGAGCGTCCAAATACTCCGCCTAAAAGGAAAAATCCTAGCGATGGAAATAATGGCTCGAAATTGTTGGATGAAATCACATAAGCGTTTTGATTGTATACAGTGAAAAACAACCATTGGCTATTTCTTGAAAAGACCAGAGGCTCGCCCAAATAAGTAGTGCGGTATTGCAAGTAATAATATAGTCCAAAAATAACAAATGTAAGACCGACCACAAATAAATATTCTGTTTTGATTTTGAACTTATCGACAAACACCCATACTATAAATGATAACGAGAATATAGTCAAAATGTTGAAAACCGTGTAACCCGTTACGATTTGAGGCGCAATAACTTTTGCTATTTCATAACCGCAAATAAAAACCAAGTCCAATAAAAGCATTTGGGCTGCTCTTGAAGTGTGGTTGCGTGAAAATGTGCAATTTATTCCTGAAAGCAAAATCAACATCCAAATCAAAATCGGCTCAAATCCCCAGCGCAGCGGAGAAGCAAGATAAGCAAACATAACATCTTTAAGCCAAATACTAAAAACATTTGAAGTTCCAATAATTCCCCAGCAATATCCAAAAATTCCGATGTGGTCCCAAGTAACAAGTATAAGCAAAATTCCACGAATGAAATCAAGTTCCCAAATTCGCTTCTTTTTTAATACTATATTATTTTCCAGCATCTGCCCTTGATTTGTATCTCTCACTATCAGCCTTTTTTGTAGGTTATAGGCATATTTCTTTTGTGCTCGGTATTGCGAAGAGTTTTGTAAACTTTTTCTTTGTCTTTTTCACTACCTTTGTCAAAAAGTAATATGTCATCTATCGCCTTGTAGGAAATACCCATCTCGCCTTCATCTGTTTGACCTTCAAAAAGTCCGGCAGACGGAGCTTTATCAATAATAGAATTTGGCGCTCCTAGTTCGCGTAATAATTCATAAACTTCTGTTACGGTAAGGTCGGCAATAGGATTGAAATCGTGGGCGCCGTCACCCCATTTTGTAAAATAACCCATTGATGCTTCACTGCGGTTTCCAGTTCCTGCAACCAAACAATTATGCGCGGCTGCATAAGCATAAACCGTTATCATTCTAAGGCGCGGGTTTATATTTATGTTTGCATTAGTAAGTCTCTCTTTGCTGACATCCTTACCAACAAGTAAAGGCGCTATTGCTTCATTTATAGCTTTTTTTGCAGGTGTAAGGTCGACTTGCAAAGTCTTAATGTTAAAGTGTTTCGAAACGAGTATTGCATCATCACGATCGCGTCCATAATTTCTCGTGCTATCGCATGGCATAATAATACCTGTCGTGTTTTCTGTCGCCATATGGCACAATGCTCCAACAAGAGTGCAATCCTTTCCTCCGCTATTTCCATAAACAATTCCGTCACTACCACTTTCAGAAAGTATTGACTTTATCCATTCAACACGGTTTTTGATCTCTTCATTTGCATTCATAATTTTTGACATATTCACCTCGATTTATCAAAAAAGCTGTTTAGTAAAGTATGATTATTATATAATACAATCTATTAATTTACAATTATATTTTGGCACATTACACTAAAATCAATGAAATTTACTGCAACTTGGGTAATAAATAGCAAAAATTTTTAATTATTTAACTAATTTTTATTGGCTGATTTGTTGATTTGGCGCTAATTGAATTTTGAAATAACTTTCAATAATTGATTAAATATGTAAAACACTCACCAAGATATTTAGTTCATTATTTTTTTATTTTGGGTCTTGTCAATTAGTGCCTTATGGTATATAATAAATGCATTAAATAAAATATACTCAAAGGAGAGTTCAATTTATGAGAAAAGCTTTTATTTGCCCATCCAAGTATGTTCAAGGTGAAAATGAACTGTACAATCTAGGTTATTTTGTCCAACTTTTTGGTAAGTCAGCATTGTTGATTGCCCATCCAGATGATGTCAAGCGTGTTAAAACACAACTTGATTCTACTGCAGAAAAATTTGGCGTCAAATTCGTCAGCTGCAATTTCACCGGTGAGTGCTCAAGACAGGAAGTTGCTTCACTCCAAAAACTTGCAAAAGAACAAAGCTGCGATTGCATCATCGGTCTTGGAGGCGGAAAAGCAATTGACACCGCCAAGTGCGTCAATGCTGCAAAGTCACACCTTATTATCGTTCCAACAATCGCTGCAACTGATGCTCCAACATCACACTCGGCAGTTTTGTACACTCCGGAAGGAGCATTTGATGACTATGCTTACTTTACAAGCCCAGATGTCGTTTTGATTGACACCGCAGTCATCGCAAAAGCACCAACACGCTTCCTCGTTTCAGGAATGGGCGATGCTCTCTCAACATATTTTGAAGCACGCGCAAATCAAATGAGTTTTGCAAATATCAATGCAGGTCTTCCATGTGGATTCCGCGAAGGCTTTACTGCCCCGGCGAAACCAACAAAGGCAGCTTTTGCACTTGCAACACTTTGCTATGAGTCACTTCTTGAAGATGGCTACAAGGCAAAACTTGCTTGCGATTCAAATATGGTCACTCCTGCGCTCGAAAACATTATTGAAACAAACATCCTTCTTTCAGGTCTTGGATTTGAAAGCGGCGGTTTGGCTGCAGCGCACGCAATTCACGATGGCTTGACGATTTTGGAAGAAACACACAAGTTCTTCCACGGTGAGAAGGTTGCTTTCGGAACCATTTGCCAACTCGTACTTGAGAATGCTGACCAAGAAGAAATCGACGAAGTTTTGAATTTCTGCTGCACAGTCGGTCTTCCAGTTTGCTTTGCTGACCTTGGCGTAAAAGATATCGGCGACAGAATTATGGCAGTTGCAGAAAAAACCTGTGACCCATCAGAAAGCGTCCACTCAATGCCATTCCCAATCACCGTAGACGCTGTTGCCGCAGCAATTCTCACAGCAGACAAAATCGGTTCAGAATTCAAAGGCGGTTGCTGCTGCTAATCGACAGGAGGAAGTTAAATGAAAAAAATTATCAATACGCCGGAAAGTTTTGTATACGATATGTGCCACGGCCTTGCCAAGGCACATCCGGAAGTTGAATTTGTTGAAAAATTCAAAATAGTCAAAAAGAAAGAAATCAATAGCGACAAAGTCAGTCTTATTTCAGGCGGTGGCTCAGGTCACGAACCTGCACACGCTGGTTTCGTTGGCAAAGGTATGCTTGATTGCGCAGTTTGCGGAGATGTTTTTGCATCACCGTCACAAATTCAAGTTTACAATGCTATCAAAGAAGTTGCAACCGACAAGGGTGTTCTTCTCATCATCAAAAATTATTCAGGTGATGTCATGAACTTCAATAGTGCTGCCGACCTCGCAAAAGAGGAAGACGGAATCAAAGTCGATGCAGTTTACGTCAATGACGATATCGCCGTCAAAGACAGTCTTTACACTGTTGGCCGTCGTGGCGTTGCTGGAACAGTGTTTGTGCATAAGTGCGCAGGCGCGGCTGCTGAAATGGGAAAATCACTTTCAGAAGTCAAGGCAGCTGCAAACAAGGCTATCGAAAATGTAAGAAGCTTCGGCTTCGCGTTTTCATCCTGCACACCTCCTGCAAAAGGAACTCCAATCTTTGATATCGCTGATGACGAGATGGAATTTGGTGTTGGTATCCACGGCGAACCGGGAAGAAAAACCGAGAAAATTCAATCCGCTGATGTTTTGGCAGAAAGAATCGTTGCCGACCTCATTGAAGACCTTGGCGTCAAAAAGGGTGAAGAAGTTGCTTTGCTTATCAACGGCTTTGGAGCTACTCCACTTATGGAGCTTTATTTGTTCAACAACTCAGTCACCAACGAACTCGAGAAGGCTGGCATAAGAATTCACAAGACACTCGTTGGCAATTATATGACTTCAATCGATATGGCAGGAGCATCAGTCACAATTATGCGCGTTGATGCCGAACTCAAATCATTGATTGATTATCCAGTTTCAACCCCTGCCCTTACTTGGGGTGGAGCAATGAGCGAACAATCCGCTGCAGCTGTTGATGCTATGAATGCAATCGCAAAAGCTTTGAATATTACTCCAGGCGCAATTGCTCCTAAAGAAGCATCAAAGAAAGCAGTCGCAAAAGAAGAAGTAGCTGACAATACAACATATGAAGTCATTGGCGAAGCAAAAATCGGCGAGACAATCAACACTGCCGCTTTTGTGAAAATCATTGACAAAATGGCAGATATCATTATCGAAAATGAAGTTCCTTTCTGTGATGCTGACCAAATGGGCGATGGCGACTTCGGAATGAGCATTGCAAAAGGTTTTAAGCAATTAAAGAAAGATTGGGCATCAAGAAAGAAAGGCGATGTCGGAGAATTCTTGAAGAGCTGTTCTGAAATTATTATGGAATTCTGCGGCGGTGCTTCAGGTCCAATTTGGGGCTCAGCATTCCGTTATGCAGGAAAATCAGTAGAAGGCAAAAAAGAAGTTTCTCTTGCTGACCTTGCTGTTTTGTTCCAGGCAGCAAATACTGGTGTTTATGAAACAGGCAAGAAGAGCTTTGGCAAAGGCGCAGTCGTTGGTGACAAAACCTTGGTCGATGCACTCAAGCCGTGTGCTGATGCACTTGAAGCCGCTGCAAAAACTGGAGACATACTTGTAGTTGGTCTTGACAAAGGAGCGAAGGCTGCAGTAGCCGGCGCAGAAGCTACCAAGACAGTTGTTGCTACACTTGGAAGAGCAGGAACTGTTGGCGAGAAGTCAATCGGATATCCTGATGCAGGTGCTTTCGGTCTCGGCGTTATCTTTACTGGTCTTTCAGAATATATCAAAAACTTCAAATAATATTTTTTAATTACAATTTGTTATATTGTTAAATTAGCAAATAGTTTGATTCAAAACAATAGACCTCCCCTCGTGGGAGGTTTTATTTTTATGCAAATTTACTATTTCAGCATTTCGTAAAAATGACATTTTTTAAGACAATTAGTTAAACAATAATGAAAGAGTTAAATATAATATTAATATATTTCTAATATTCTTCATTTATATTGTAATAAAAATGAGGTTTGAAATGTCTGATAGTACTAATCGAGGCATAGTCAGTTGTTATAATAACTCAATCGAGGCTTTAACATGCGTATTTGTAATAAAAAGAGTTGTTGACTTATATTATGATAATTTAGAGAAGCTTTAGAGCGAGCATATGATTTTGTGAAGTTTTTGTGCGAGCAATTTGATTTAGCAAAGCTTTAGAGCGAGCATATGATTTTGTGAAGTTTTTGTGCGAGCAATTTGATTTAGAAAAGTTTTAGAGCGAGCATATGATTTAGAGAAGCTTTGGAGCGAGCAATTTGATTTAGCGGATTCTTTGAAGTTCGAAATAAATGTTGATGGAGGTTTTAATGTGCGGTATTGCGGGATGGATTGATTTTAAGCGAAACCTTACAAATGAGGATAACATAATGAATGCGATGAGCAAGTCAATGGAAGACCGCGGACCTGATGCATCAGGCAGTTGGAAAACCGTTGAAGCCTATTTTGTGCATCGCCGTTTGATAGTTATTGACCCTGAAAATGGCAAACAGCCTATGGTTAGGAAATTCAAGGGGGCAGAATACATACTGACCTACAATGGTGAGTTGTATAATACAAATGAAATTCGAAGCAAACTCATATTACTCGGGCATACTTTCACAGGTCATTCAGACACCGAAGTTTTGTTGACTGCATTTATGCAATGGGGTGTGGAGTGTCTAAAAGAATTTAATGGAATTTATGCTTTTGGTGTTTGGAACACAAAAACTAGAACCTTGTTTTTGGCTAGAGACCGCATAGGTGTCAAACCTCTGTTTTATTATCCGTATGAAAACGGAATAATTTTTGGTTCTGAAATCAAGACTCTACTTGCTCACCCATATGTCAAACCGCAAATTGACAAAAATGGTATCGCAGCAATAATGCTGTTGGGTCCCGGGCGAACTCCAGGCGACGGAGTTTTCAAAGGTGTGAAAGAACTATGCCCTGCTTGCTATGCAATTATCAATGATAGAGGCATAAAAGTTGAGGAATATTGGAAACTCAAAGCAACGCCGCATAACGAAGGTTTGGAAGACACTGCTGAACATGTTCGATATCTGCTGACAGATAGTATAGAGAGGCAACTAGTTTCCGATGTTCCGCTCTGCTCATTTTTATCAGGCGGTCTTGACAGCAGTATAATAAGCGCAGTTGCAGCAAACGCATATGCAAAAGAAGGACGGACTTTCCACACTTACTCCATAGATTATAAGAACAATGATAAGAATTTTCAAGCAAGCGCTTTTCAACCCGATTCGGATGCTTTATGGGTTGACAAAATGAGCGACTATATCCACACGAAACATCATAAGTTTGAAACAGACACAATGGAACTTGCCAATGCGCTTTATGATGCAGTTGTTGCTCGAAGTCTACCCGGTATGGCTGATGTTGACAGCTCTTTGCTGCTCTTTTGCAAGGAAGTGAAGCAGAATTTTGTTGTGGCGTTCTCAGGCGAATGCGCTGATGAAATTTTTGGAGGCTATCCTTGGTATCACAATTCCGAAATTTTGAATAAAGAAAGATTCCCGTGGTCACAGTCTGCCAAACTTCGAGCGGGATTGTTACGCAATAATGTTGCCAATGACATTGACCCAATAGAATTCACAATGAGCAGATATTTTGAAACAATAGGCATAACAGACACCCTGCATTCAGACAGTTCAACTGATTTGAGAATGAGGCAAATGTTTATGCTGAACATAAAATGGTTTATGCAAACATTGCTCGACCGCAAAGACCGAATGAGTATGTACACAGGGCTTGAAGTTCGTGTCCCGTTTTGCGACCATCGTTTGATGGAATATGCCTACAATATTCCTTGGGAGCTAAAATCTATTGGCGATAGAGAAAAAGGACTTTTGCGGTATGCCGTTAAGGATTTATTGC
>JAQUST010000038.1 GCA_028710495.1 Clostridia bacterium | reverse complement strand
ATACGCAGGAAAACGATCATTTGCTTGCAATTGCGAAGAAAATAATGGAAAATGTGGACTGGCGCCACCTAACAACCGGTTCGAGCGGACTCACGGGACAAGCCCGTTCGCAGCTCAACCGAATGTTATCAACAAGGGCGATGTCGCAAAGTGAATTTTCTGCAATGATTTGTCCTTCCTGTCCCCATTTCAAACATGGCGAATAGCTTTTTGGCAGTAGGCCTCTTATTTCCCCAACCAAGTCATCGAATTGCATGCAGTTCAATTCATAATCTTCTGTATAGTCAAGTTCAATGTATATGAACTTCCCGGAATTTGTGTAATAATTGCCTGCTCCCATGTTCGTATCTCCTTAAATTAAGCAATTTCGTTGTTTTCGAGTTCGAGATACTGTTCGAGCATTTCATAGTCTGATGTGTGCATGTAGCGCCCTTCTATTTCACAGAAGTTTGCAAGAAGCCATGTCTCAAACGACAAAACAGAGATGATTTCTCCATATATCTTGCGAAGCTCATTGATTGTGTAGACGCTGAAGCCATAGATTTTTGCGACTGAGATGCTCATGTTCTTTTTCCTTCATTTAAGTTTTTTGTATCAGAACGTCTTGTTCTGACATAAAAACATGAGCAAGCAGTAACAAGGCTGGCTGCGTCCAGCCCTGCGAGGCGAATGGAAGAACAAGTAAGTTCTCTCCCCCTCTCCATTAAATGTACATAAAAAAGCCGCTCCTGATTGTTCAGGGGCGGCGGCTGGATAATGTTCAGGATATTCTTGCAAATTTTGACGCGTTAGCATTGAATACAAAAAAGCCGTCGATTCTCATTCCTTCCGGTCTCCATGTGTCAGAAGTATATTTTATGCCTTCCTGAAAATGTTTGGTTGATTTGATTGTTTCTCCATCTATGAGGTTTGTATGAGATGCTTCAAAACTTTCGATGCATGCAAGCTCTCTCAGCTCCGGGACAAAATTTTCAATTCCGCAGGATATGCTTTTGATTTCGCAATCAAAGAATTCAATTTCGTTTCCCGTATAAGCAACGAGAGCATCCTTAATGTGGCTTTCGAGTTCAAAATCTTCTGTTTGCTTGTTGGTTTCAACAATCATTGTGATTTTTGCTTTCATTCTATCATCCTCCAATATGTTATTGTTATTCTTCAACTCGATCATGCACACCGATGGGAAAAGGGATACCTACAACTTCCTTGTATCGTGAATCACTTGTATAAATAAAATTCCCTCCGAACATGGTCCATTTATCCATGCGTCCCGGAGTCAGGATTTCAGCATTATAGTAGTCTTCTCCCCATGAGTTTCGTCGCTTAACCTGCAAACACTGTTCAGGCTTCAGGTTCATTTCTTCAATGGCAAGAAATACGGCGTTACGGCTCATGCGATGGGTAAAAAGTGTGAATGTCTCACATTTTGATGTTTCTCCGCTGCTTGTACAGTCAGGCCAATTACCGCCGTATCGCAAAACACCAACTCTGATATGGTACGCACTTATATTTTTTTCACGTTCCAGCCATTCCAGTTCGATACTTGCCTTTTGTCTTTCTTCGCTATTCATCATTGTCTTTTACTCCTTTTGAGTGTTGAGTTTTGCAAAACACACGGCAAGGGAAAACAATCGGGTTCAATCCCGATTCCCTAAGCCGTGTCAGACTCAACAATCAACAAATATCCTTGTATTTCAGGTGTTGCACGTATATTTTTATATTTTCGGATTGAAGAGGGGGTTTATAATCATGCTTGACACAAAACAATTTATTTTCCGCTATCTGCTGGCATTTGTGGCGTTTGTCCTTTTGCTCGTAGCTTTTATTGTTCTTTCGTTTTTCCCGCTTGCAGCTAAGGCGGTTCAAGACATGTATGTATTGAACCGACACGAAAGATTTGTTAAGGATACTGGCAGACAAAAAGAAATCTTTATGCGCTATATCGAGTGCATACTGAATAATGCGGTCAGGGAAGGAAAAATCACTGATGGGACCAGGAAGGAAAGAATCATATTTTTTAATAACTGCATAAAAACACGTTGGGAGAAAGTTTGGCAACAAATCCCGGTGCAGTTGTATTTTAAGACGGATGAAGAGGTTAATGATTTTATAGCAAATACAGAAAAGATTAATGAAAAGAATTTTCACGTGGATTTCGTATTGAAATATCAATAACATTGTTTGACGTTCCTTACTTAGATAGAAACTAATTAAGGAGTTCGTCTGATGAAACAAATTAAAAAATGTAGAAATTGTGTTCATTGTGTGCTTGGCTGGTGCGTGCTGTATCAAATGCCGGAACGTAGAAATATTAAAGGATGTCTTGGTTTTTTAACGAAAAACGTAAGAATTTGTGGCAAGAAGTGAAATATTTTGCTGTGTCCAGCGTTATGCCGGACACAGCAAAATGAAACAATTATGCAACTTGTTCTTCTTCTGTTGTTTCATGTCCCTCTTCAACTTCAATCTTGTCAGTGATTTCGGCTGACAAGTCGATGTAATCCGAGATGCATGGCATTGTTTCAAAAGTTTTCTTGTCCTGAAGCAGATTTGCTTTGTTGAGGTCAAAAAGAAGTTGTTCGTATTCTTTCTGGAGTGAGTTACGCTCATCAGCATGTTTGAACACTTCATGTCCAACCGTTGCTTCAAGCTGTGCCAGGCGTTCCTTTGCAAATTCAAGATTCCTGAGTTCATTGCTGAGTTCTTCAGCTTTGCACTCAAGAAGATGTTTGAGACTTGTGATGAAACCGCTTCCGGACGTGATTTCTGCTCCGGCTTTGATGTTTTTATTGTTGAACGTGTAATTTGCCAAACGATAGTTGATACATGCGCTCTTCTCGTCAACACCGCCCCAAAACATGGTTTTGCAGAACCCGGAAAGCGCAACCATGATGTCGTTTATCTTTATTACGCCTGCATCAACCAGAGCAGCAGGTTCTTTTGTCATTTTGACATGTCTGATTGCCGTGCACATCTTCTGTGTAAAATGAGCATGGAGTGCAGAGGTTTTTGCAGCACGATCTCCGTCAATAATTTTCCCGTTGATTTCGAGTTTGAAATTCTCCACATCAAAGGATTTATGCTTTTCAACGAGTTCCTTGAGGTCAAGAATATTCTGCTCGACAATCGGAATGGACACAAGCAGCGTTTCCTTGAGTCCGGCATTCCTGCGGATTGTCCTGCGGAACTGGTATTCCAGTGCCTGAAGTTCACGAAGGCGTGTTTCAACTGCCACTTTCCGCTTGATTTGCTCATTGCCTGAAATCAGTGCTGAAAACGTTGCATAGTCAAGCGCTGTATCGTTGATTTCCTTGCTG
>JAQUST010000007.1 GCA_028710495.1 Clostridia bacterium | reverse complement strand
TCTTCTTTTACAACAACCAAAATGTATTTCATTTGATAATGTAATAATGCATTTCAAATTGGTAATACCAAAACGTATTTATTTTAGTATTGTCAATAAAATTTCTATTAGTATCGCAAAAAAACTTGAATGCATCTTTTACAAATATTAGAGTAAATCAAATCAAGCGTTTGCGGTTGACTTCTTCAGGTATTCGTTGATAAACCCATCCAAATCGCCGTCCATAACCGCTTGTATATTTCCTGTTTCAAAATTCGTTCTGTGGTCTTTCACCATAGTATATGGGCAAAAAACATAAGAACGGATTTGGCTTCCCCATTCAATTTTCTTGAGTTCACCTTGAATTGTTTGTTCATTTTCCAATCTATCGCGTTCTTTCTTTTCGGCAAGTTTACTGCGAAGCATACACATTGCAACTTCACGGTTTTGAATTTGACTGCGTTCGTTTTGACACGCAACAACTATACCTGTTGGCAAGTGAGTGATACGGATTGCACTTTCAGTCTTATTAACATGTTGCCCACCTGCTCCACTGCTTCTGTAGGTATCGACTCTCAAATCTTCAGAGCGGATTTCGATTTCACCTTCATCAACAATTTCAGGCATAACTTCAAGCGAAGCAAAAGAAGTGTGGCGACGACTGTTTGAATCAAACGGCGAAATACGCACCAACCGATGCACACCCTTTTCCGCTTTCAAATACCCGTAAGCATTATCTCCCTCGACCAAAAATGTAATGGTTTTCAAGCCTGCTTCTTCTCCATCCAGGCTGTCAAGCACCGTCATCTTGTACTCTTTATTCTCAATATAGTGTGAATACATTCTAAACAGCATACTAACCCAGTCCTGCGCTTCTGTTCCACCTGCGCCGGCGTGTAAAGTCAGAATAGCATTCAAACTGTCATACTTTCCGGAAAGCAAAGTCTCAAGTCGCAAAGTCTCCACGTGCTCATCAAGTTGCAGAATATGTTTCTCCAGTTCTGCCTCGACATTGGCGTCTTCTTCAAGTTCCAATATATCCAAGGTGTCAGAAACGTCTTCAATTCTCTTCAGCATTTTGTCAAACTTAGCAAGTTTACTTTCCTGCATCTTGAGTTCTTTTGAAACCTTTTGAGCCATTTCAATGTCGTTCCAAAAACCCTCCGCATTCAATATAGAGTTAAGCTCCGCAATACGCGCTTTAACCTTTTCGGGGTTGATAGCATCGCGTGATAAATTTACTGATTTTTTGAGTTCTTCAAGCTTCGTTCTCTTTTCTGCGAAATCCAGCATATACTTCCTTTTCTATCTTGGTATGTCATTTTAACACAATCGCAATTTCATAACGAAATCGCGATTGGAATAGCTCGGCAATTGTTGCTACAAGTGAAATCTTTCCATTTCCAACTATCTGCAAACAACTGCAAAACAAAATTTTCTAAATTTACTTACCGCAGCAGTTTTTGTATTTCAAACCGCTTCCACATGGACACGGGTCATTTCTTCCGACCTCTTTTTTTGGCGCAGCTATTTGCTTCGCTTTTGCGGCAGCATTTTGCATATGAATTTCTTCGCTACCTTCTTCTTTCTTTTCAACGTTGACCTTCAAGAGTATTCCTGCTGTTTCAGTGTGAATACGGTTCACCATGTCATCAAACATTTCCCATCCTTCTTGGCGATATGCAATGACTGGGTCACGCTGTCCATAACCGCGCAAACCGATACCACGGCGGAGCGCATCCATTGCGTCGATATGGTCCATCCACTTTGCATCAACGGTTTTAAGAAGAATGAAACGTTCGACTTCACCGAAATCAATCCCATTTGCCTTTGCTTCTTCAATCTTCTTTTCGTAAGCCTCGACGGCAGCCTTGATAACTGCTTCTTTCAATTTATAAACATCAAAGCAATCGCAAAGTTCGATGTTCATAAGGCGTGTGCCTTCTGGCAACATTCTTTTTTCCAACGCATCATTGAAAGCATCATAATCCCATTCGGTCAGCTCAACTTTGTAATCTGCATAAAAACCTATAATTTCTTCGGCAAGGTTGTCGAACATTTCGATAATCTGGTCGTGAACATCCAATCCGCTCAAAACCTTTCCGCGTTCGCCATAAATAACTTCGCGTTGCGCATTCATAACATCATCATAGCTCAAAACCTGCTTTCTGATTGAAAAGTTTCTGCTTTCAACCATACGCTGAGCTTTTTCAATTTGCTTTGACATAATGCCGTTAGCAATAGGGGTGTCCTCATCAAAATGGAAGCTGTCGGTGAGCGACTTAAGTCTGTCACCTCCGAAAATTCGCGCGACATCATCTTCCAAAGAAATATAGAAAACCGTGCTACCGACATCGCCTTGACGCGCACAACGACCACGCAACTGATTGTCGATTCGACGACTCTCATGTCGTTCTGTTCCAACAATGTGAAGTCCGCCAGCATTTATAACCTCTTCTTTTTCTTTGTCACAAATTACTTTGAAGTCAGTATAAAGTCTTTTGTACTCTGCTTTAGCTTTGATAACTTCTGGATTTTCCGATGGAACAAATGAAGTCGCCGCTTCAATAATTTCTATTGGAAATCCGTCTTTTTCCATTTTCTGCTTTGTCTGAAAATCAGGATTGCCACCCAAAACGATATCGGTACCACGACCTGCCATATTTGTGGCAATGGTGACAGCTTTGAAGCGTCCTGCTTGAGCAATAATTTCAGCTTCTTGCTTATGCAGTTTTGCGTTCAATACATTGTGCAGTATTTTTTTACGGCGCAATATTGCCGACAGTTCTTCGGATTTTTCAACACTGACCGTACCCACCAAAACAGGTTGACCTTTCTCGTTCTTTTCAGTTATGTCCGCAACAATTGCCGTCATCTTGCCTTTTATTGTTGTAAAAATTTGGTCGTGTTCATCAACTCTTTGTGATGGCTTATTTGGAGGAATAATGACAACATCTAGATTGTAAATTCCTCTGAACTCTTCTTCTTCAGTTTTTGCAGTTCCTGTCATACCTGAAACTTTTGGATACATTCTGAAAAAGTTTTGGAATGTGATTGTGGCAAGAGTTTTGTTTTCACAGTTTATGCGGACGCCTTCTTTTGCTTCAATAGCTTGATGCAGTCCGTCCGAGTAGCGTCGGCCTATCATGACACGACCTGTAAATTCATCAACAATAAGAACTTCGCCGTCAGAAACAATGTAATCACGGTCGCGCTTCATCATGAAATTTGCTTTGAGTGCCTGTATAATATGATGATTTAGTTCTGAATTTTCAATATCAGAAAGATTGTCAATATGGAAATATTTTTCTGCTTTCACAAGCCCGCCCGCAGTTTCAACACCTTTTTCATCGGTGCTGATATCGGTAAGCATAATGGTCTTTTCTTTTTCTTCAATAGTGAAATCTACACCTTCATTCAAGCCTTTTGCAAAAGAGTTTGCGCTTTTATACAGTTCACTGGATTTTCCGCCGCGACCTGAAATAATAAGAGGTGTTCTGGCTTCATCAATCAATATGCTGTCTACTTCATCTATAACTGCGAAATTCAACTCGCGAAGCACTTTGTCCTGTTTCCTCACGACCATATTGTCTCGCAAGAAATCAAAACCTAATTCATTGTTTGTGCAATATGTTATGTCGCAATTATATGCCGCTTTCTTTTCTGCCTGTGGCATTTGTGGATAAACAATACCGACACTCAAACCTAAAAACTGATAAACTTTGCCCATCCAAAGCGCATCACGCTTGGCAAGATAATCGTTTACCGTGACAATGTGAACTCCCTTTTCAGTCAAAGCATTCAAATATGCTGGAAGCGTCGCCACAAGGGTTTTGCCTTCGCCTGTTCCCATTTCAGCGATTCTGCCTTGATGAAGAACAATGCCACCGATAATCTGAACTGGATAGTGTCTCATATTCAAAACACGGGTTGACGCCTCGCGTACTAAAGCGAACGCATCTGGCAGTAGCTCTTCAAGAGTTTCTCCGTTTTGGAGTCTTGATTTCAAAATATCGGTCACCGCTTTCAGTTCTTCGTTGCTCATTGCTTCATATTTTGGAGCGAGCAATTCCACCTTATCGGCGGTCTTTTTCAATTTCTTTATTTGTTTGTCGTTTTCACTTGAAAAAAGTCCCATATTTACCTCACTTAGTTTAGCCTTGCAATTTTTGTATCTTCTCTATAATTCAGTTGCTTTTACTTAAATGTTCTTCTATTGTTCTTATTGATATAAAGTCATTAAAGCTTTTTTTGAAACACTTTTTTGTAGACCTATTCAACTATTTTACTATACACATCGCTATAATACAAGTTATTCCATAAATATTCTTTGCTTTGTGACTGCTGCAGTCAGCACATTCACTCGTTTTGCTCTTGCTTTGAGCAATGCTTTTGCACATTCGTTTGCAGTGCTTCCTGTCGTGAAAACATCATCTATCAATACAATGGATTGACCTTTCACAAACTCTGGAACTGCAAGAAACGCTCCCGCAAGATTTTCCGCTCTTTCTTTTGCTGAAAGCTCTTTTTGCAAAGAAGTTTCTTTAACTTTCAAAAGTCCTTTACAGACAGGGATTTCGAGCCTTTTCCCAATTTCTACAGCAAGAAGCTCGGATTGATTAAAACCGCGTTTCTTGCGCTCAAGATTTGTCATAGGCACATAAACCAGCACATCCGCTATAAGCCTATTATCAATGAATGTATCTGCCATAAGCGCAGACAAAGTATCCACCAAATATTTCTTTCCTCCAAACTTCAATGACAATATCAATTTTGCCGTTTCAGCTTGATAAACCAAAGGAGAACGGTTTTTTTCAAAACTGCTTTCGGTATTTTGACAGCGGATACAGTAATCCGCTTCGTCATCAATCGGCGTTCCGCAGACCGCGCACACCTTTCCGTTGTTGAATGGCAGTTTTTCGATGCAGCTTGAACAGAGATTATATCGGGTGTCCGCCACAAGTTCCAATCCGCAACTGTCACAAGCGACTTTCGGCGGAAAAAGGGTTTTCAAAAAAGCATTCCATAGATTTTTCAGTACTTTTGAAAATTTTCTGCGAGAAGCGCTTTCAGAGTTCTGTTCGCTCTGAGAACTTTCAGATATATTCGATTTTGTATTTATCAATTCACTCACTTGTTATCTCAACTTTGATTAATAAACGATGTTTATTTCACTTTATATTTTAAGTGATTTTTCGCTTCATTATTATTGGCATTTGTATACTTTGTTTTGACTATTATATTAGCTTGATGTAATGCGATGATTATAGCAATTTGATGCTATTCGATGATTATATCAGTCAAAAATCTCTTGCTTTTTTGACTCTGCATTTATCAAATATGAAAGCAGGCTGTATCTCTTTGCTGTCTGATTATTGCTTATCATAAATTTCAATGTTTTCTTTGCGCCCACTATGACCACCATATTTTTGGCTCTTGTGACCGCAGTGTAAAGCAGATTTCTCGTGAGCAACATATAATTAGCATCGAGTGCAATAACCACTGTGTCGAACTCACTTCCTTGAGATTTATGTATAGTGACAGCATACGCAAGCACTAACTGTTCCAAGCTTGCAATTGCATAAATAGCCACTTTATCATCATCAAAACGCACGGTAAACTGTTGAATTTGCATATTTATGCTATCTATATAACCAACATCTCCATTGAAAACACCAACTCCACGCTCGCTGTGTCCATCAATTTCTACAGTCCATTCCTGCTTATAGTTGTTGACTGTCTGCATAACTTTATCGCCTTCACGAAACACCGTATCTCCAAATTTCATTTCTCGTTTGCCATAAGCAAAAGGATTGAGAGCCTTCTGCATTTCGCGATTGAGATTTTCGACACCTGCATATCCCCGCTTCATTGGAGAAAGCAGTTGAATGTCCTTTGGCGAAATATTCAAAAATTCTGGCAGTCGTTGCGTGCAAAGCGACAAAACAGTGTCACGGATTTGCTCAGCATTATCCTTTTCTTCATAGAAAAAATCTCTTGATTTGTTTGTCAAATCCGGCATTTCTCCATTGTTGATAGCGTGGGCGGAGACCACTATACTGCTATCTTCAGATTGTCGATAAATTTGTGTAAGATAGCTGACTGAAAATTGCCCGCATCCTATCACATCAGACAAAATATTTCCTGCGCCAACGCTTGGAAGTTGGTCCTTGTCACCAACAAGCACAATTCTTGTTCCACGCTCGAGTACACGCAGAAGCGCGTTGAACACATATTCATCCACCATACTGACTTCATCAACGATGATTACATCAAGTGGAAGTTTTTTCATTTCATTGTAAGTGAACACTCCGTTTCCATCACCCCATTCGAGGTCGAGCATACGGTGTATTGTTCGTGCATCTTCGCCTGTTGCTTCGGAAAGTCGTTTTGCTGCACGACCAGTCGGAGCACAAAGTGTTACCCGTTGTTTCATATTTCTAAACGCGTGTAAAATGCATTTAACTATCGTTGTTTTACCTGTTCCCGGACCACCTGTGACAATCGCAATGCCATTTTCTATTGCGTCTTTCACGGCTTGTCTTTGATTTTTATGCAAAACAATTCCGACTTCATCTTCAAACCTTTTGATTTCAGAGTCGGCATCAGCAACAAAATTTAATGTGTCACGCGATAGCTCAATCAGCTTTGCGGATATACTTTTTTCAACAATATAATTTTTGATGAGCATCAGTGCTATATGTTCACCTGTATCAATTCGTTTTAGCTGACCCAGCAAAATCATATCGCCAATATTATCACGAATTCTTCGGTCTGGCTCATCGTCATCTAATTGTAGAAGTTGAATTGCTTGCGAAATTAGCTCGTCTTCAGGAAGATAAGTGTTGCCTTGTCTCTGTGCGGAATCTTTAAGCAAATATGTAATACCCGCGCTTATTCTTTTGTCACTACCTTTGGAAATTCCAATATTTGCAGCAATTTTGTCTGCCGTTGCAAAACCTATTCTTTCAATACTATCAATTAATACATAAGGATTTTTCGTGACTACATCTTTTGTTTTCTCTTCAAATACCTTATATATTTTGAGAGCCATATTTATTGTGAGTCCCAAATCCTGCAAAAACATAACCGTTTCTTGCATATTAAGAATTTTTGAATATTGCAAACCAAATTCAGTCGCTTTTTTTAGTGAAACTCCTCTCACTTTGTGAAGTTCGAACGGGAGGTTCATCTTTTGAAGCGAATTTATTCCGAACATATCAACAATTGCGCTCGCAGTCACAGAACCCAAGCCTTTGATAAGTCCACTAGCCAAAAATCGCTTTATGCTGTCAAGTCTTGTTGGCGCAGAAACCGACACTTTTTCCACAACAAGTTGATTGCCAAACTTCGTTTTCATCTTGTACTCGCCCTCAAGCACAAGCATTTCTCCGTCGCTTACGGGCGGAAATATACCAACAGCGGTGATTGTCTCACCGCCGCTGCATTTCAAATCAATAACGGTGTAACCCGTTTCCTCACTACGGAATATGATATTTGTAATTTCTCCTGCTACCTGCAAATCTTTCTCCTAAATAGTCAATTTTTCGAGCAGTTTTTGAATTGCTTCAACTTTATCCGTTTTTTCCCAACTAAAGCCTTCATTCCCCAAATGTCCATAATTTGTTGTAGCTCTAAACTTTGGTCTGTCAAGCTTTAAGTTACGAATTATTGCAAGTGGTCTTAAGTCAAACACTTCGTCAACAATCTTTGCAATCAAATCTTCTGAAAATCTGCTTGTACCAAAGGTGTCAATAGACACGGACACAGGTCTTGACCTGCCAATTGCATATGACACTTGAATCTGACACTTTTTTGCTATACCTGCAGCAACAAGATTTTTTGCCACATAGCGTGTCATATAAAGCGCACTTCTGTCAACCTTTGTTGCATCCTTTCCAGATAATGCTCCACCACCGTGCGGGCACGAACTTCCATAAGTGTCAACGATGATTTTGCGTCCTGTAAGTCCGCTATCACCCTGTGGTCCGCCCATAACAAACCTGCCTGTGGGATTAATAAAAATCTTTGTGGCGGAATCAATATATTTTGACGGAATAGCAACTTTGATTATTTTTTCAAGCACACCTTTATGAATTTCTTCATTCGCGACTTCTTCATTATGCTGTGTTGATACAACAATTGTATCGACGCGAGTTGGAACACCATCGAAATATTCAACGGTAACCTGTGATTTGCCATCTGGACGAAGCCAGCCAAGCTCACCTGACTTTCTAGCCTCAGTAAGTCTTCTTGTTAGTGCGTGGGCAAGCGTGATTGCAAGCGGCATAAGTTCTTTGGTTTCATCACAGGCATAACCAAACATCATACCTTGATCGCCTGCACCCAACTTGTCGTACTCATCGCAACCGACATAATCACTTGCTTCGTTGACGCCTCTGGCAATATCAGATGACTGTTTCTTTAGTGCGGTGAGAATAGCGCAACTCTTAAAATCAAAGCCGATTGCACTATCATTGTAGCCTATATCTTGTATGACTTCTCTGACAATGCTGTCAACATCGACCACCGCTTTTGAGGTTACTTCGCCAAAAACAATCGTCATTCCTGTTGATACGCAAACCTCAATTGCACATCGGGACTGTGAATCCTGTGCCAAATGCGCGTCAAGTAAAGCATCAGCGATTTGGTCACAGATTTTGTCCGGATGTCCCTCTGTTACGCTCTCAGAGGTGAATAACTTTTTTGACATTATTCGACTCCTTCATTCCTTTCTTCTTGTGTAAGTGTGATTTCCTTTTCAGCTGGTGTTGTTGTAACATTTTTGTATTCTTTCATACCTGTACCTGCAGGAATAAGTTTACCAATGATGACGTTTTCTTTCAAGCCAAGAAGTGGATCTATTTTGTTCTTGATAGCGGCATCTGTCAAGACTCTAGCGGTCTCTTGGAAGGATGCAGCTGACAAGAATGATTCTGTTGCGAGTGATGCCTTTGTGATACCTAGCAATGTACGCTTTGCAGTTGCTGGCACTCCGCCTTTTTCAAGAGCTTTTTCGTTTTCTTCTTCATAAGTGAAGACATCAACCAAAACTCCTGGGAGCATACTTGTGTCGCCCTGCTTTTCAATTCTGACTTTACGAAGCATTTGACGAACAATAACTTCCACGTGCTTATCATTGATTTCAACACCTGACAAACGGTATGCAGATTGAACTTCCTTAGCAAGATATTCCTGAACACCCTTGATACCTTTTGCTTTCAGCATATCTTGCGGGTTGATTGAACCTTGTGTAAGTGGATCGCCAGGTTCAAGCATATCTCCTGTTTCGACCTTCAACTTTGCACCAAATGGGAACGCATAACTCTTTGCTTCGCCGTCTGCGCTTGTAACAATAATTTCACGCTTTGACTGGTCAATAGTGACAACACCCGATGTTTCGGTGATAACTGCTTGTCCTTTTGGCTTTCTAGCTTCAAATAATTCCTCAACACGCGGGAGACCTTGTGTAATATCATCGCCGGTTGCGACACCGCCTGTATGGAATGTTCTCATTGTAAGCTGTGTTCCAGGCTCGCCGATTGATTGTGCAGCAATAATACCGACTGCTTCGCCAAGTTTGACTGCGTTTCCGCTTGCCATATTTTTACCATAGCATTTCGTGCAAACGCCATTCTTTGTTTTACAGTTGAGTACGCTTCTGATGAGCACTTTCTCTATGCCTGCGTCTCTGATTTCATCAGCTTGGTCATCAGAGATAAGTGTGTCAGCAGGAACTATGATTTCTCCTGTAATCGGATGAACCACTGCATTTATTGTAAAGCGGCCTGCAATTCTATCACGCAAACTTTCGATTTCGCTTCTGCCATCTTTTATTGCAACAACCTCGCTTCCCTTTCTATCTCCGCAATCCTGTTCGCGAACGATAACATTGTGCGAAACATCAACAAGTCTTCTTGTGAGGTAACCTGAGTCAGCTGTTTTCAAAGCTGTATCTGCAAGACCCTTTCTGCCACCGTGCGATGAGATGAAGTATTCCAAAACGGAAAGTCCTTCACGGAACGAAGCACGAACAGGAAGTTCAATTGTTCGACCTGATGGATCGCTCATCAATCCACGCATACCTGCAAGCTGACGAATCTGTCCCATATTACCACGAGCGCCAGAGTTTGCCATCATCCAGATTGGGTTGAAGTCGTCAAGTCCTTTTTTAAGTTCTTTTTCGACGTCATCAGTTGCATCTTTCCAAACCTTGACAACTGTTTGATATCTTTCTTCATCAGTCACGATACCACGGGAGAAGTTCTTTTCAATATTGATGACTTTCTTCTCTGCTTCAGCAATAATTCCTTTCTTAGCATCTGGAATATGCATATCAAAAACGCTTGCTGTGATTGCGCCGATTGTTGAATATTTGAAGCCAAGTGTCTTGATTTTGTCCAAGACATTTGCAGTTTCTGTTGCACCATGATATTTGAAGCAGTTGTCGACTATCATTGATAATTGCTTCTTACCAACAGCTTGTGCTTTCTTTCCAAGAACTTTCTGGATTTTCTCACGAAGAACTTTGATTTCTTCAGCTTTCCCTGCGAAGTCCAATTCGCCCGATTGTTGAACAGCATCTGCGATTGCATTGATTTGTGTCTCTTTAAGTTCGCCAGACTTTCTGCCGACTATTGCACAGACTTCATCACATACTTTATTGTTTATGACAGCGCCCTTGAGTGTTCTATAAAGCGCTTCGAGTTGTTTGCCGTCTATTGAGCTGTTGACACCGAGAATCCCTTCAATCTCAAGATTTACAGCATTCTCAGCCAAGTTTCTGTCAATAAAGTGTATATTTTGCGGAATAGCTTGGTTGAATATGCAACGGCCAACTGTGGTGTGTAAACGCTTAGTTGTGACAGTTCCATCTTCGTTTTCGTGCTTTGTGCGGATATAGCAGAGAGATTGAAGTGTGATATCGCCATCTTGATAGGCCATCATAGCCTCATCAAACGAAATAAACACTTTTCCTTCACCAATTGCACCCGGACGCACGATTGTGAGATAGTACGAACCAATAACCATATCCTGTGTTGGGGAAACGATTGGTTTGCCATCTGACAACTTCAAAATATTGTTTGTTGAAAGCATCAAAATACGTGCTTCAACCTGTGCCTCAATAGAAAGCGGCACGTGAACAGCCATTTGGTCACCGTCGAAGTCAGCGTTGAATGCTGAGCAAACGAGTGGGTGGATTTTTAATGCTCTACCTTCAACAAGAACAGGCTCAAAAGCTTGAATACCTAGTCTGTGAAGTGTTGGAGCACGGTTCAGGAGAACTGGATGATCCTTAATGATATCTTCCAAAATATCCCAAACTTGATTTTTTCCGCTCTCGACAAAACGTTTTGCACTCTTTATGTTGTGGCAAAGATTTTGCTCGACGAGTTTGTTCATAACGAAAGGCTTGAACAATTCGAGCGCCATTTCTTTTGGCAAACCGCATTGATAAAGTTTCAATTCCGGTCCGACAACAATAACCGAACGACCTGAATAGTCAACACGCTTACCAAGCAAATTTTGACGGAAACGACCTTGTTTGCCACGAAGCATACCTGAGAGTGATTTCAAATCTCTGTTGCCTGGGCCTGAAACAGCCTTTCCTCTGCGACCGTTATCAATAAGAGCATCAACTGCTTCTTGAAGCATACGCTTTTCATTTCTGACAATGATATCCGGTGCACCAAGCTCTTTAAGCTTCTTCAAACGGTTGTTACGATTTATTACTCTGCGGTAAAGGTCATTAAGATCCGATGTAGCATATCTGCCGCCGTCAAGTTGCACCATTGGGCGCAATTCCGGTGGTATAACAGGAAGCACGTCAAGTATCATCCATTCAGGCTTGTTGCCAGAAATTCTGAATGCCTCGACAATCTCAAGACGCTTGACTGCACGCAATCTCTTTTGTCCGACTGAAGTAGCAATGATTGCTTTCAATTCTTCGCTATCTTTTGCGACATCGATTTCAATCAACAATTCTTTTACAGCTTCAGCGCCCATTCCTGCTCGGAATGCTTTTGTGCCGTATTTTTCGGTCAATTCTCTGTGTTCTTTGTCTGAGATAACCTGTTTTTTTGTAAGTTCAGTCACTTCACCTGGGTCAAGCACTACAAATGCCACAAAGTAAAGTACTTGTTCAAGTTCCTTTGGTGACATATCAAGCAACAAGCTGATACGTGAAGGAACTCCACGGAAATACCAAATGTGTGAAACCGGTGTTGCGAGCTCGATGTGTCCCATTCTTTCACGACGCACTTTGCTTTTTGTAACTTCAACTCCGCACTTTTCGCAGATAACGCCCTTATATCTGATTCTCTTATAGCGTCCGCAATGGCATTCCCAATCGCGGGTTGGTCCAAAAATACGCTCACAGAAGAGACCGTCTCTCTCCGGTTTTTGTGTTCTATAGTTTATTGTTTCAGGTTTTGTTACTTCTCCGAAAGACCATTCTCTTATCTTTTCCGGAGATGCAATTCCTATCTGAATAGCATCAAAATTTGAAAGTTCGTACATAAACCCTCCTATTATTCCTCGTCGCCGTTGCCGTCGTTGTCACTGTCTTTTTTGTCATCTTCTTCCGTGTCAAGGTCTTCAGTGTCATTGACTTTTGCCTTCAAGCTGTTATACAAGCTTGTCAAATCATCGTCATTTTCTTCATCACCGAACAATCCTTTGGTAGTATCTTCTTCGGTGATTGAGAAACCGGCGGAGAAAATATTCTTTTCTTCCTCAGCTTCATCATCAAAGAGACCACCGTCAAACATTGAAGTTTCCTTATTGTTGTCACCAACAAAACTTCCGAAGATTGAAGTATCATCACCAAGTAAGTCGATTTCTTTCAGTTCTTCTTCTTTTTTCAATGCTGTTGATTCAAAGTCAAGGTCATCATCAACATAATCACGCAATTTGATTTCGTCACGGTCTTCAGTCAAAACCTTGATATCAAGACACAAACTCTGAAGTTCCTTGACCAAAACCTTGAAGGATTCTGGTATTCCGGGTTCTGAAACATTGTTTCCCTTAACGATTGACTCGTAAGTTTTGACTCTGCCCACGACATCATCAGATTTTACTGTGAGTACTTCTTGCAACATATTTGCTGCGCCGTATGCTTCAAGCGCCCAAACTTCCATTTCACCGAAACGCTGTCCACCGAATTGAGCTTTACCACCGAGTGGCTGTTGCGTAACTAAGCTGTATGGGCCTGTGCTTCTAGCGTGAATCTTATCATCGACCAAGTGAGCAAGTTTCAAATAATACATATATCCGACAGTAACGCGGTTTTCAAAAGCTTCTCCCGTTCTTCCGTCGTAAAGTTGAATTTTGCCATCAACTTTGCCTTCATCATTCGTAAGTCCGCTTTCCATAAATAGTTGTTTGATATCGGTTTCATTTGCGCCGTCGAAAACCGGAGTTGCAATCTTCCAATCAAGCATTTTGGCAACCAAGCCCAAGTGGACTTCCAAAACCTGACCGATATTCATACGACTTGGAACGCCTAGAGGATTAAGCACGATTTGGAGCGGTGTGCCATCTGCCATAAACGGCATATCTTCTTTTGGGAGCACGCGTGAAATAACGCCTTTGTTTCCATGTCGACCAGCCATTTTGTCACCGACTGAAATCTTTCTCTTCTGCGCGATATACACACGCACGAGTTTATTGATATTTGGTGAAAGTTCATCACGGTTCTTTCTTGTGAAGATTTTCACATCAACAACAATACCGCCCTCGCCGTTTGGAACGCGAAGCGAGGTATCACGGACTTCTCTTGCTTTCTCGCCAAAGATTGCACGGAGCAATCTTTCTTCAGGTGTAAGCTCAGTTTCGCCCTTTGGTGTGACTTTGCCGACCAAAATATCGCCAGAGTGGACCTCTGCGCCGACCATTACAATTCCTTCATCATCCAAATTTCTTAAGGCTTCTTCTGAAAGATTTGGAATGTCGCGAGTAATTTGTTCTTCACCAAGTTTTGTATCACGGGCTTCAGTTTCGTGTTCTTCAATATGGATTGAAGTGAATACATCGTTCTTAACCAAATCTTCGCTTATGAGAATAGCATCCTCATAGTTGTAACCTTCCCATGACATAAATCCAATCAATATGTTTCTGCCAAGTGAAAGTTCACCGTTTGAAGTTGCAGGGCCATCGGCCAAAACTGCTCCTTTTTCAACTTTTTCGCCTTTATTTACTATTGGCTTTTGGTTGATGCAGGTGGACTGGTTGCTACGTTGGAATTTTGAAAGTTCGTAAGTATCTTCACTTCCATCTGCAGTTTGAATAACTATAATGTCTGAATCGACATACTTTACAACTCCTGAATTTCTTGCGATTTTCATTACGCCGGAGTCATAAGCAATTTTATGTTCAATTCCCGTTGCAATCATTGGAGCTTCAGGACGCAGAAGTGGAACTGCTTGTCTTTGCATGTTGGAGCCCATCAATGCACGGTTTGTATCATCGTTCTCTAGGAATGGAATAAGTGCTGTCGCAACTGAAATCAACTGCTTTGGAGAAACATCCATATAGTCAATTTTTTCTTTTGCAACTTCGCGGATATCCGAACGAATACGGCAAGTAACACGGTTACGCTCAAATCTGCCATTCTCATCGAGTGGCTCGTTTGCTTGCGCAACAATATATTTATCTTCTTCATCAGCGGTCATATAAACGACTTCATCAGTAACTATACCGGCTTCTTTGTCAATTCTGCGGTATGCAGTTTCGATAAAGCCGTACTCATTGACTTTGGCGTATGTTGAAAGTGATGAAATCAAACCGATGTTCTGACCTTCTGGAGTTTCAATTGGACACATTCTGCCATAGTGCGAGTGGTGAACGTCACGGACTTCAAATGAAGCGCGTTCTCTATTCAAACCGCCAGGTCCTAATGCTGACAACTTTCTCTTGTGCGTAAGTTCTGCAATAGGATTTGGTTGGTCCATAAACTGTGAAAGTTGTGAAGAACCAAAAAATTCTTTGATAGCGCTTGTTATTGGACGGATATTGATAAGAGTTTGTGGAGTAATTTCTGCATTTTCTTGTGCAGAAGCCATTCTTTCCTTAATAACTCTTTCAAGTCTTGAAATACCGATGCGGAATTGATTTTGAAGCAATTCGCCGACTGCACGGACGCGACGGTTTGACAAGTGGTCAATATCATCGGTGTGGTTGTCGCGGGTATCTGTCAACGTGCTAAATCCATAACGCAAACTGAGATTGAGTGACACTGTTGCAACGATGTCATCGACTGTGATGTGCTTGAAAACAAGTTCGTCAACTGATGCTTTGATTGCAACAATTTGTTGGTCTAGATTGTCATATTCTTCCAAAATTCTTTGAAGTGTCGGATAATAAACCTTTTCGAGAATTCCGAGGTCTTTAGGATTTACATCAACAAATGCGTCAAGGTCAACTGTGTTGTTTCCTATAATCTTAAACTTAATATCTTTGCCTTCTTCGTCTTTGCACGCAAGATAGACAACATTGACTGCATTGTTTTGAATTTCTCGTGCTTTTTCAAGTTCAACAACGTGTCCTGCCGATTCCAAAACCTCACCAGTCAAAGGACTGACAACATCTTCTGCAAGTGTGTGTCCTGCGATACGGTTTGCGATAGAAAGCTTCTTGTTGTATTTATAACGACCTACTCTTGCAAGGTCATACTTTTTGTAATCATAAAAAGTATTGTGCAAAAGAATGTTTGCGCCTTCCATAGTAGGAACTTCACCCGGACGCAAACGACGGAATAAATCAATCTTTCCTGCGTCTTCGGTTTTGCAAGCAACATCTTTTTCACAGGTTTTTGCAATCATGCTATCATTGCCAAACAATTCGGCAAGGTCTTCATCAGTTCCAAATCCAAGAGCTCTCAACAATGTTGTTGAAGTGATTTTTCTTGTTCTGTCAACGTGAATCCAAGAAATACCGTTTTGGTCCTGCTCTAATTCAAGCCAAGCGCCACGGTTAGGAATAACAGTTGTCGCAAAACGCGGAACACCGTTTTTATCAGTTGTTCTTTCGCTGTACACACCAGGGCTTCTGACCAATTGGCTGACGATAACTCGCTCTGCGCCATTGATAACGAATGAACCTGAGTCTGTCATAAGCGGGAAATCACCCATAAAAACTTCCTGTTCAATGACTTCGCCCGTTTCAGAGTTGGTCAATCTGGCTTTCACCTTGAGTGGAATTGCATAAGTGGTATCACGGTCCTTGCACTCTTTGACAGAGTACTTTGGAGAACCAGTCATTGAATGTTCCAAAAATTCGAGTTTGAGTCTGCCCGAGAAATCGTTGATTGGCGAGTAGTCTTTG
This sequence comes from Clostridia bacterium, assembly GCA_028710495.1. Lineage (GTDB taxonomy): Bacteria > Bacillota > Clostridia > Christensenellales > CAG-917 > STD2-102. The sequence goes on along the minus strand of JAQUST010000007.1, from coordinate 53,262 downwards.
AAGACTTCCTTAATACCGGTGTCGATGAAGTTGAAATAGGAATCTTTTTGCACTTCAATCAAATATGGAATTTCAAGAACATCTTTGATTGAGGAAAAAGTCATTCTTTCAGTATTTCCGTATTTTACCTTGTGGATTTTTTGAGACATATTACGCTCCTTAAAAAATTTATAAAAATTTGTTTGCAATAATGCTATAAGCGCAGAGCCGACGGGCTAAAACCGTTTTGGAAAAATACACTTGTTTTTTTTGTTTCTTTGCGATATACTTGGTTCATCTTACAACCCCCCTACCCCCAAAAGATTTTCTTTCGAGGGTAGGAATGTATAATATTGCGCATTTATCTATTTTATCAATGAAGTAGCAGTGTGTCAAGCATTTTTTTCAAATACACAAAATAAACAGGAAAATCATGAGAATAGACAAATATCTAAAGGTGTCAAGGGTAATAAAACGCCGTGCAGTAGCTGCGGATGCTTGTGATGGCGGAAGAATTGAAATCAACGGCAAAAGCGCAAAACCTGCCAAAGAAATTAAGGTGGGCGACATTGTCACAGTGGCTTTTGGTGATAAAAAACTTACTTTTAAGGTGTTATTTTTAGATGAGAAGGCTTCAAAAGCAAACGCAAAAGAGATGTACGAAATTGTCGAAAATTGAAAACATCATTGCGTTTAAGATAAAAAAAGTGTCGAAAAAACAATGTTTTTTTTGATAATATTGCTTTAGTGCAAATTTTGTTGTTGTGAAAGGAGAATAATTTATGAAAGTTAACGCAATTATTGCAGCAGGTGGAAGTTCTGTGAGATATGGCGCAAACAAACTTTTTGAAAAAATTGAAACTTCAAATATTATTATGGAGTCAATCAAAAATTTTGTCGCAAATGACAGAATTTCTAGAATTGTTATTGCAATAAAGTCGGAAAATGTCGATGAAATGCTGAATTTCTTCGATTTCTATGAAATACCAAGTCAAAAAATTAAATATGCTCAAAATGGGGAAACCCGTTCGCAAACTGTTCAGAATGCATTTATATCTCTAGAGGACGATTGCGATGTTGTGTTGGTTCACGATGCAGCACGACCATTTGTGAGTGCAAAGCTTATTGATGATATTATTGATGCAGCTGCAACGACCGGCGCAGCAGTTCCTTGCATTCCAATGGTTGACAGTTTGATTTGCGCTGATACTTTCCCGATGTCACAAAGTAGAGAAGCATACCGAAAGGTTCAAACTCCGCAAGGCTTTGATTGCGAAAAGCTTAAGCAAGCTTACTCTTTGCGTACTCGTGATTTTTCGGATGATTTGGGAGTTTACGAAACCTTTGTCGGAGGCGAAATCGCACTTGTCGAAGGCGACATCAAAAATATCAAAATTACGACTCCAAATGATGTAAAAACATTTTTAACTGGCTGTGGCTATGATATACACCGTTTCGAATCAAGCGGAGATGGATTGAAATTGGGCGGAATAACAATTCCGTTTGACAAATCGTTTGACGCTCATTCTGACGGCGATGTAGTTCTTCACGCATTGATGGATGCCATTCTTTCTGCGTTGGGTGAAAAAGATATCGGTCATATGTTTCCAAACACAAATCCAGAATATAAGAATGCAGACAGCTTAATGCTGCTTGCCAAAGTTCTCGAGAAAGTTTCTGAACGTTGGCTTCGGGTAACAAATGTTTCTGTCACTATTATAGCCGAGCAACCCCGTATATCGCCTTTTGTTGACCGTATGCGTCAATCTATTGCCAACGCTTTTGGAATTGCGCGCGAACGAGTTGGAGTGACCGCCACAACAAACGAAGAAGTCGGCGAAATTGGTGCAGGACAAGCCCTTGCGTGTTATAGTTCAGTTCTTCTGACAAATTAATTTTTTTGCATTTTTTACTACATAATTTTATGTATTCTTATTAAAAATTAATCAAAAATATAAACTAAATTAATAACCTATTCAATCAGAATAGGTTTTTTTAATATATATTTTGTTGTTTGAAAAGCTTTTTTAACAGATAAGTTTTTATTAAGTGCCGAAGAAAAAGTATTGAAGTAAATTATTGTTTGAAAAGCTTTTTTAGTAAATAGGTTTTTATATAAAAGTTGAACAAAATTAAGCATAGCACGCATAAAATAAATAGCCCACTCAAAATTGAGTGGGCTATTTTTATACGATAATAAGTTCTTATTATTTCTCGGCTTTCATTTTATAGAAGTCGCGCTTCTCTTTTGCATCTTGCTCATTCTTTGCAAACAGCATTTTTGCTGCATCTGGATTTTGCTTCACAAGTGAGGCATATCTGACTTCGCCCATAAGGAATGATTGATAATCTTCAGTTGGCTCTTTGCTGTCAAGTGTGAATGGATTGACATCAGTTCCAACATTTTCCGGATTATAACGGAAAAGCTGCCAGTAGCCAGTGTCAACTGCTTTCTTCATTTCGCCTTGTGACTTTGTCATATTGATACCGTGGTTGATGCAAGGTGCATATGCAATAACGATTGACGGTCCTTTGTAGGCTTCTGCTTCGCTCAATGCTTTGACAACTTGGTTCATATCTGCGCCCATTGAAACTTGTGCAACATAAACATAACCGTATGTCATTGCGAGGCGCGCCAAGTCTTTCTTCTTTGTGCGTTTGCCTGTTGCTGCAAACTTAGCGATAGCCCCTGCTGGAGTCGATTTTGATGATTGTCCGCCGGTGTTTGAATAAACTTCAGTGTCAAGAACAAGAATATTGACATCTTCACCCGATGCGATAACATGGTCTAGACCATTGTATCCGATATCATATGCCCAACCGTCGCCACCGAAAATCCAAACTGATTTTTTGACCAAACAATCTTTTCTTGAAGCAACAAATTTGAGAAGCTGTTGTGTTCCGCCATTTGTTTTTGCAATTTCGCTGTCCAAAAGCGCGAGGATTTTTTCTGATGCTTCTTTTGAAGCTTTTGCATCGTCCATCCCCAAAATCCAGCTCTTCATTGCTTCTCTAATTTCTTCAGAGATTCCGAGGTTGAATAATGTTTCCATTGTTTCAACTATTGCCGCTCTTCTTGCCTTGAATGCGAGATGCATACCAAAACCAAACTCTGCGTTGTCTTCGAACAAGCTGTTTGCCCAAGCTGGTCCATGACCTTTGTCATTTGTTGTGTATGGGCATGTTGGTGAAGAACCGCCGTAGATTGATGAGCAACCTGTTGCGTTTGCAATAACCATTCTTTCGCCAAAGAGTTGTGTAACAAGCTTAACATATGGTGTTTCACCGCAACCTGCGCAAGCGCCTGAGAACTCAAACAAAGGTTTCTTGAACTGACTGTTTTTGACATTCATTGATTTCATTGGAGCGGTTGTTTCAGGCAAAGATGCAGCATACTGCCAATTCTTAGCATCTCTTTCGATTGCTTCTTCGATAGGAATCATTTTTAGAGCTTTTTCTTTTGCGGGACAGATATTTGCGCAGTTTCCGCAACCTGTGCAGTCGTAAGGACTGACCTGAATGCGATATTCATAACCAGCGATACCTGTTGCAGCTTTTGTAATAAAGCTTGACGGCTTGCCTTCCAATTCCTCTGTTGTTGCAAGAGTTGGACGAATTGAAGCATGCGGGCAAACCATTGAGCAACGGTTGCATTGAATGCAGTTTTCAGCAATCCAAACAGGAACTGAGACTGCTGCGCCGCGTTTTTCATATTGTGCTGTGCCAAGTGGAACGTATCCATCAACAGTGAAAGCTGAAACTGGAAGTTCATCACCTTTTTGTGCAATTATTGGAGCTACAACGGTGTTGAAATACTCATCATTAACTAGTGGAAGTGGCTGTGCGCCTTCAGTTGTGGTTGCCCAGTCTGACGGATATTCAACCTTCTTTAATCCAACTATGGCATTGTCGATTGCGGCATAGTTCATATTGACGACTGCATCGCCCTTCTTGCCATATGTTTTCTTGATTGCCGCCTTCATAAATGTTTCGGCATCTTCATAAGGAATAACATTTGAAAGCTTGAAGAATGCAGCTTGCATAACAGTGTTGACACCCTTTGATGCGCCTATGCTTTGAATAACTTTCAAACCGTCCAAAGTGTAGAATTGAATATGCTTCTTTGCAATGATATTTTTCATTGTTGCAGGAATGTGATTGCCGATATCTTCTGGCTCCCAGTTGGAGTTGAGGAGGAAAATTCCGCCTTCCTTCAAATCTGAAACCATATCGTAACGGAGAACATACGAAGCATTGTGGCAAGCAATAAAGTTTGCCTGATCGATAAGATAAGTTGCACGAATTGGAGTATCACCAAATCTCAAGTGGGAAATTGTGAGACCGCCTGACTTCTTGCTGTCATAGAAGAAGTAGCCTTGTGCATATTTTTCGGTGTGGTCACCAATGATTTTGATGCTGTTCTTGTTTGCGCCAACTGTTCCGTCTGAACCAAGTCCATAGAACTTGCAAGAAATTGTTCCCTTTGGTGCGGCATCAATTTTTTCTTTGACCTTTAATGAAGTGAAAGTGACATCATCTTCAATACCAACTGTAAAGTGAGTCTTGTTTTCACCGCCCATATTGTCATAGATTGCATTTATCATTGAAGGATTGAATTCTTTTGAACCAAGACCATAACGTCCGCAAAGCACTTTCGCTTGAACACCTTGTTCATTCAAAGCGGCAACAACGTCAAGATACAACGGTTCGCCGATTGAACCCGGCTCTTTTGTTCTATCTAAAACAGTGATTTCTTTGGCTGTCTTTGGAATAGCATTGACAAACGCCTTTGTGTCGAATGGACGATACAAACGAACTTTGATGACACCAATTTTCTGTCCTTTTGCGTTGAGGTAATCTACGGTTTCTTCGATAGCTTCTGCTCCACTACCCATCAACACAATGACTTTTGTCGCATCAGGTGCGCCATAATAATCAAAGAGGTGATAGCTTCTGCCTGTCAAGGCTGAAACTTTATCCATCATTTCTTGTGTGATTGAAGGAACTTCGTTGTAATACTTGTTTGCTGCTTCTTTGTTTTGGAAGTAAACGTCTGCATTTTGCGCGGTACCCTGTTGATGTGGATGTTCTGGGTTCAATGCACGGGCACGGAAAGCTTCTATTTCGTCGAAGTTGACAAGTTTTTGAATTTCTTCATAATCAATGACGTCGATTTTTGAAACTTCGTGTGAAGTTCTGAAACCGTCAAAGAAATGAAGGAACGGAACGCTTGATTTAAGTGTTGAAAGATGAGATACAAGTGCCAAGTCCATAACCTCTTGGACGCTGTTTGCAGCGAGCATAGCAAAACCTGTTTGACGGCATGCCATAACGTCTGCGTGGTCTCCGAAAATTGATAATGCGTGAGTTGCAAGTGCTCTTGCCGACACGTGGAATACACATGGAAGCATTTCACCTGAAATCTTGTACATGTTAGGAATCATAAGCAACAAGCCTTGGCTTGCTGTAAAAGTTGTTGTCATAGCACCTGCGGCAAGTGAACCGTGAAGTGCGCCAGCAGCTCCAGCTTCGGACTCTAATTCTGCAACTTTCAAGATGTTGCCCATAAGATTTTTTCTTCCAGCTCCTGCCCACTCATCACAGCTTTCAGCCATAGGTGAGGACGGGGTTATCGGGTAAATTGCCGCTACATCAGAAAAAGCATAAGCTATATGCGCCGCAGCAGTATTACCGTCAATGGTCATTTTTTTCATAGATACCTCCAAAATGTATGTAAAATATTGTTTATTATTGTCTAAAATTGTTTTCTTAAGTTTATAACAATAGATATTATAGAACTAAGTACATCTTAAGTCAATAAAAACTTGAACTTATAGTAGATTGCTTTTCAAATCATTTTGTATTTTCTTTCACGCGTGATATAATACTGCTATGGCAATTATAGAAGTGAAAAATGCTAAATATCACTACCGTCAAGGCGAGAACGAATGTATTCCTGCCGTGAACGGAGTTTCGTTCTCTATCGAAGAGGGCGATTTTGTCACTCTTGTCGGAAAAAACGGAAGCGGAAAAAGTACACTTGCAAAGCTTCTCAATGGTTTATTATTGCCGTCCAACAACGGAACTATCAATATTTGCGGTTACACAACTCAAAACGAAGACACAATCTACGAAGTGCGCAGAAATGCAGGTATGGTATTTCAAAATCCCGACAACCAAATGGTTGCAACGATTGTCGAAGACGATGTCGCTTTCGGACCGGAGAACCTTGGAGTTCCCAGAGAAGAAATTGCCACTAGAGTCGCTTGGGCTTTAGAAACAGTCGGAATGAGTGAATATCGCAACCGTTCTGCCTCGAAAATGTCAGGCGGTCAAAAACAACGTATAGCAATAGCCGGCGTACTCGCAATGCGCCCGAAAATCTTAATTCTCGATGAAGCGACTTCTATGCTTGATCCAAAAGGCAGAAAAGAAGTCATTGATGTCGCAAAAAAACTAAACAATGAAGGAATCACTATTGTTCTGATAACCCACAATATGGACGAAGTTGCCGAGTCAAAACGTACAATAGTTTTGAAAGACGGCGCGCTCGTTTTTGATGGCACACCTCGTGATCTTTTTGAAAATAAAGCCTTGATATTGGATGCGGGACTTGTTCTTCCTCCCGTTGCAAAGCTCAACTCACTTTTGCAGGAAGGCGGGCTTGCGCTTCCTAGTGGCATACTTTTTGCCGATGAACTGGTGGAGGGATTATGCTCGCTATTGAAGTAAAAAACTTAACCTTCACTTATTCCAAAAAAACTCCTTACGAAAAAAAGGCTCTTGACAACGTGAATTTTGAAATTCGCGAAGGCGAATTTTTTGGCATAGTCGGCGCAACAGGAAGTGGCAAAAGCACACTCGTTTCCCATTTCAATGCGCTTCAGAAAATTCAAGAAGGAGAAGTCAATGTTTTTGGCATCTCCACCGCCGAGAAAAAAACTTTCCGCGAACTTCGAGGACTAGTGGGCATGGTTTTTCAATACCCAGAATATCAGTTGTTTGAAGAAACAGTTGCACGCGACGTCGCTTTTGGTCCAAAAAATATGAAACTTAGCGGAGAGGAAATCGAGGTGCGTGTGAAAGAAGCCATCGAGGCTGTAAGTCTTGACTATGAAGACTTGAAGAACCGTTCACCTTTTGACCTGTCAGGTGGTCAAAAACGCAGAGTTGCAATCGCTGGAATTTTGGCTATGCGTCCGAAAATTTTAGTTCTAGATGAACCCACAGCAGGGCTTGACCCTGCCGGGCGAAAAGAAATTTTGGCGCTTGTGAAAAATCTTCAAAAAACCATGTGCCCTACAATAGTTATGATTTCACACAATATGGATGAAATTTCGGAACTTGCCGACCGCATTCTTATGCTAAATGACGGAAAGGTACAGGCAGTACTTCCTCCAAATGAATTATTTGCAAATAAAACTTTGATATCTGAGTCAGGTCTTGATTTTCCGACAGCCACAATCATACAAAACAAGCTCAAAGAAAAAGGTTTCAAGTTTCCATCTTGCGCCGTAACCTTGGAACAGCTTTCAAAACAAATACTGAATTTGGGAGGTAGCAGCCATGTTTCGTGACCTCTCATTCGGACAATACTATCCAACAAATTCAATAGTCCATAGACTTGATCCAAGGGCAAAATTGTTGTTTACAATGTTGTTTATCGTCAGCATTTTTTTTGTGCAGACTTACTTTTCATATTTGATTATTGCGGTGTTTCTATTCTCTGTCATAATGTTTGGCAAGCTTCCGCTTATGTCAATACTTAAATCTGTGCGTACAATACTTTTTATTGTTGTCTTCACTGCAGTGTTAAATCTCTTTTTTGTGAAAGAAGGCAGAATACTTGTGCAAGTGCAAATTGCACCTTGGTGGTTGCTTAGAATTACCGAAACGGGTGTTCATTCATCAATAAAGCTCGCATTAAGGCTCGTTTTGCTCATTACAGGTGCTTCTTTGCTGTCATTGACAACCACACCTATGGCGCTCACCGACGCTTTGGAAAGTCTGCTTAAGCCTCTCAAAGTTGTGCGGTTTCCAGTGCACGATGTCGCAATAATTATGAGCATAGCACTTCGCTTTATTCCAACGCTATTGGAAGAAACAACAAAGATAATGAACGCGCAAAAAGCAAGAGGCGCATCGTTCGACACAGGTGGTCTTTTTGCACGCGCGAAAGCGATGTTACCGATTTTGATACCTTTGTTTGTATCTTCTTTCCGCCGTGCCGATGAACTTGCTTTTGCACTTGATGCAAGATGCTACAACGCCACCGATAAACGCACAAAAATGAAAGTTCAGCGCTTTGGTTGGAATGATTTGTTTGCCGCATTGTTTGAGCTTGCTTTTGTTGTGATAATCTTTTTAGACCGCTATTATTTCTTTGGACTTGATAAAATAATTTTTGGCTTAGTATATTGATAAAAAACAAAATTTGCCTAATACATAATGAAGAATAATTTACAAATAGGTGTATCGATGACGCGCTTCAAATTAACAATCGAATATGACGGAACAAATTATGTTGGGTGGCAAAAACAACTCAACGGTTTGTCCATTCAGGAGTGTTTGGAAAACGCGCTTTCTACATTATTTCAAATTCTGACTCAAGCAACTGCAAGCGGAAGAACTGATTCTGGAGTGCACGCAAAAGGTCAGGTTGTCCATTTCAATGCTGAAACTTCAATGCCCGCCGAAAAAATTCCATATGCTCTCAACACCTTGTTGCCGACTGATATCAGTGCCCTTTCGTGTGAAATAGCAGATGATAGTTTTAATGCACGCTTTGGTGCAAAACGCAAAACATATTGCTACAAACTTTACTGCTCATCGCACCGTCATCCCACACTCGAGCGTGACCACGCACATATAGTGCAACAACTTAATATTGAAAAAATGCGACAGGCGGCATTGTTAATTGTTGGTGAGCACGACTTCAAATGCTTTGAGGCTTCAGGTTCTGTTGTGAAAGAAACCGTCCGCACTATTTTTTCTCTTGATATTGTCGAAAACTCTGCTTCTTGCAAAAATGCGATAAGCATTGAGGATACACAAAAAGAAGAAAGCAAAGACATTTTGAATAATTCGATTTTTTTTGAAAACACTCAAGAAATCGAAATTACTGTTTGCGGAAACGGTTTTCTTTACAATATGGTTCGCATTATAGCAGGCACGCTTGTTTATGTTGGGCTTGGAAAAATTGAAGTCAACGAAATTTCAAAACTTATTGAAAGCCGTGACCGTACGCACGCTGGTAAAACACTCCCTCCAAACGGGTTATGCCTTATGAGCGTTGAATACAAAAAATAACGAATTATATTTTAATCGTAGAAGCAAAAAGTAATGGATTTCGCCTATTAGTTTTAAAGCAAAAAGTAATGGATTACACTATTAGCGTTAAAAGCAAAAAATGGATTTTGCCAATGAGCGGTGAAAAATATTACACTTTGAGCGTTGGAAATAAATCATAATCAAAGTCTTTCATAATTGAATTATAAAACAACTGCTGCAAATGAAATATTTAGTATATGAAATTTATAATGCTACAAAGCAAGTTACTCTTGAAATACATTATTTTCGTGTTATAATATAGAAAAAGTATAAAAGGAAAAATATCTGTGACGACATTTGACATTGAACTGGTAGGAAAGGTAGGCTCACTCGCTCTAATAAACCGCGAGTATCAAGACCTTGACTACAACATAATAGCTCGAATTTCCCGCGAATTAAAACCCGGGTATATTTGGATTACTTCCGGCGCAACAGAAATCGGACGGCTTGACTATATGAAACGCAACGGAACCGCGCTAAAGGGAAATGACGAGGACAATAAAACGGACTATGCCGCGCAAGGACAATCTATTCTTATGCAGACTTACCGACAATATGTTGACAGTCGTTATTCTATTCGTCAAATATTAGTCGAGCATCAACATTTCAACGACGTCGAAAAGCGTGATAATTTGCTGAGACTTCTCAACCGTTGCCCTGCGCAAAAAGCTATTCCTATCATCAACTACAATGATGCAGTTTCTTCAGAAGAAATACGCAAAATGGAAATTGATAAAATGCGCAAGAACATAAAAAAAGTTGTTGAATGCGTTGACAATGATGAAACTGCAAGCCAAATTGCCTCCCTCGTAAAGTGCAAAACCCTTCTTATTCTCTCGACAACTGATGGAATATATTCAGATATTGATGACAAAAACTCACTGATTGAGCGTGTTTCAGGTAAAGATATTTATGAGCTTATCACAAACATTGAAGAACTTCAAACTCATTGTCACGGTGCAAGTCGAATAGGTGCGCACGGTGCTCGCGCAAAGCTTGAATATATTAAAGAACCTGTCAAAAACGGGACTCAGGTTATTATTTCAAATAGTCGATATTCCATAAACGACATATTATCAGGAAAAGTTAAGTCTACAAAAATTAGTCTATAAACACAATGCGATTATTTTTTTAAGTGTTTTGGCTTAATTTCAATTTTACTAATAAATTATTAGGGGGAACTTTTTATAAAAGTCTCCCCTTTTATTTTCTAAAATCTTTAAGTTAAACGGATGATTGAATTTAATTCATTCATCCGTTTATATTTCATTTTCACAAATTCAAATTCCCTATGCTATAGTCCTCGTGTAAAGGTTGGAACGTATTCATTTGCAATCTTTTGAGCTTCAACAAAAAAATCAGGTTCATGCGGATGAATACCTTTTGAGTCGTTATATTGTTGCAAATAAAGTGCAGTTGCACCTTTCACAGTTTGCGCTATTGTTCTGATGTCCTCAAGTGAGAGTTGCGGAATGACTGTGGTGCGGAACTCATATGGCACACCGCTATTTCGAATTAGCCCTATGCTATTGAGTAAAACCTCTGTGCTTTCCTTTGTGGAGGGAGTCGCTTTGTAGTAGTCATTGAGTGGCGCTTTGATGTCCATAGCAATATAATCAAGCACATTTTCTACCAACACTTTTTCAAGCACATCGGGGCGTTTTCCGTTTGTGTCTAGTTTAACAAGCAAACCCATAGCCTTGATTTTTTTTATAAAATCAATCAAATCGGGTTGCAATGTTGGCTCACCGCCTGTCACAACAACACCATCTAAAAAGCCTGCGTTTTCTTTGATTTGGGCGAGAATTGCTTCTTCGTCCAATAGGTCTTTGGTGTCAAGAATGTGCTCATTGTGACAATACCAACACCGCATATTACAGCCGCTCACAAAGACAACCGCTGCTATATTATTTTTGAAATCCACGAACGAATTTGCTTGAAATCCTGCTATATTCATAACTTATCACCTAAAAATTTATTACACCACTACTTTTGTTTTGTGTATCAACCTAATTCACAAGCTTTTAAAACTTAAACTAATTTTATTATTTTGAAAATATAAGGTTTCTAGCAATTACAGCAATATATTTATCATTGGTTTTAAAACAAAACTACCATTATATATTTTAAAAACTATTACTATTTTATATTTGAAAACAACTATCATTTTATATTTTACACAATGCTATCGTAGCTATAGTGTTTGTTTACTATGAAAAACATATTTATCGCTATTTATACTCTCAAAATTTGTAGTTGTGTATGCAGTAAGGATTTATTTTAGAAGAGGATGAGCACTGCTCATCCTCTTCATTTTACAGTACTATTTTACATCTTTAAGTTGTTGCGGTTTTACAACATACTTTACACGCTCACGATACTCTTCTTTCTTGCCTCTGTTGTAGTTCTGAACAGGGCGGAGATATCCGACAACACGGGAGTAAACTTCGGTGTCTATTCCGCAATGCGGACATTTGAAATGTTCGCCTGCAATATAACCGTGGGTGTTGCAAACCGAGAAAGTTGGAGTGATAGAGATATATGGCATCTTTGAGATTGTAAAAATCTTCTTAATGAGCTTTTTGCAAACTTCGATGTCATCAATTTTCTCACCCAAATACATATGTTGTACTGTTCCACCGGTGTATAGTGATTGGATTTCGTCTTGCAACTTGACAGTCAACATAATATCATCGGTAAATCCGACAGGAAGCTGTGTTGAGTTAGTATAGTAGATGTCTTCTTCGCCAGCCGTAATAATTCCGGGATAAAGCTTTTTGTCAAGGCGCGCAAGGCGGTAGGAAGTTCCTTCTGCAGGTGTCGCTTCAAGATTGTAGCTATGTCCGGTTTCCTTTTGGAATTCGACCATAAGTTCACGCATAAAATTCATAACTTTCAGACAGAACGCTTGACCTTCAGGTGTGCCAATTGACTTGCCCATAAAGTTGACACAAGCTTCATTCATACCGATGACGCCAATGGTGTTGAAATGGTTTGTCCAGAACTCGCCTGTGCGTTCTTTGACACCACGCAAATAATATGTTGAGTAAGGATACAATCCGCGTTCAGATTGTGCTTCAATAATCTTGCGCTTGATTTCAAGTGAGGTCTTGCCTAAAATTGCTAAGTCGCGGATTTTTTCCAAGAACTCTGCCTCCGTTTTTGCTGTATAACCGACTCTTGGCAAGTTTATAGTTACAACTCCGATTGAACCGGTAAGTGGATTTGAACCGAAAAGTCCACCACCACGCTTTCTGAGTTCTGTTACATCAAGACGCAATCTGCAACACATCGAAACTGCATCCTCAGGTGAAAGGTCGCTATTGATATAGTTCGCAAAATATGGAATACCATATTTACAAGTGATTTCCATAAATGCATTGACAACTTCGCTGTTCCAGTCAAGTTCCTTTGTGACATTGATTGTCGGAATTGGGAAAGTGAAAACTCTGCCTTTTGCGTCGCCTTGAAGCATAACATCACAGAATGCAAGATTGAACATATCCATTTCTTTTTGGAATTCTGAGTACAATTTGTCTTTGCATTCACCGCCTACAACAACTGGTTGCTCGGCTAATGTGCGTGGCACTTTAAGGTCAAATGTCAAATTTGAAAACGGGCATTGAAAACCAACACGAGTTGGAACGTTAATATTGAAAACAAACTCCTGTATGCACTGACGGACTTGTTCATAAGTCATATTGTCATAGTAAATAAACGGTGCGCAATATGTGTCGATTGAACTCCATGCTTGTGCTCCTGCGGTTTCGCCTTGTGTAGTGAATGTCGAATTGACAAGCTGACCCAAAAACGAACGCAAATGCTTCGCAGGCTTTGATTCAACTTTTCCGCCAACTCCGCCGAAACCGTCTGTCAGCAATTGACGAATGTCCCAACCTGCGCAATATGGTCCAAAGAAACCAAGATCGTGAAGATGAATATCTCCCGATTCGTGCGCCTCGCGAACTTCTTTCGGATAGACTTTGTAAAGCCAGTATTTCTTTGTGAAGTGCTCACGTACATAATTGTTGAGTCCGTTGACACTCTTTTGCATATTTGCGTTTTCTTTTACACCCCAATCTTTATCAGCAAGGTATCCTGTGAACAATTCGGAGGTTTCGCCAACAAGAGCAGAAATATTTCTTGCCTCTTGTCTTCTTTCGCGATACAAAATAAACGCTTTCGCAGTTTGAGCATGTCCCTCATTGATAAGCACTTGTTCAACAAGGTCCTGAATGTCCTCAACTGATGGAATTTTGTCAACAAATTTAACTTGAGCCGCCTTTACGACAAGTTCGGCAAGATTTGCAGCCAATGCTTTGTCCTTACCTCCGCATGCTTGCGCCGCTTTGAAAATAGCGTCAGTGATTTTTTGTTTCTCAAAAAATTCAATTCTTCCGTCACGCTTCAAAATTTTGATAATCATAATATCCTCCTATGTGATATGGTCTTAAAAAACTTGCGGTTTCTGCAAGCCTCTTCTAAAGCTATATCATCGTAACATAACAATATATAGTTGTCAATACTTTATCGCACACAAAATGTGGGATTTGTGTGAAACTTTTTTCTTAAATGTTTCACGACATTTTTTCATTTTGAGTTACTATAGTTATGTGTGTTTTTTAGATATTTTTTGTTCTACTCAGATTTTGCAAGGCTAAAATTTATTGTCGAAGTGATTGACAAAATTATATTTCCGTTTTGGTCAGTTCGATAAATGGTCATATCTCTAGCTGCCAATCTATCCAAAGTATCAACGGACGGATGCCCGTAATCATTTTCGCCGACACTAACAACCGCATATTCACAATCTACAAAATCCAAAAATGAGGGGATTGATGATGTCTCGCTTCCGTGATGGGCGACTTTTAAAACATCGCAATTCACTGGCTCACCAACTCTATCCATAAATATCGGCTCATTAATTTCATTTGAATCTCCCGTTAAAACCACCTTGAAGCCATTGTATTCCAGAATGACTATCGGAGAAATCGCATTCTTTTTCTCAGCAGTACTCAAGCTGTTGTTTTCCCAAAATTCCGCTGTAGGACAGTAACATGTGAGTCGATAATTTTCGGTTTCAATAACTATTGTCCCTATATTTAGTACTATCTCCGCATCAGCCTCCAGCAATGCACTATTGAAAAAGTTTGCATAGCATATTGTATCAATCGTGTCATCATCTGTAAATTGTGCAATGCTAGCATTTGATATTCGGTCATCAGCACGCGTGGAAAGGATATTCGGCATATAGAAAGTGTTCACATCATATTGTGCAATAACTTCATCGATGAAATAGCAATGATCTGAGTCGGCGTGCGTGAGCATCATATAATCTATTATTCCGTCTGCAAGATAATCGTCAATGTAGTCAAGCGTGCTGGAAAGATAGGTACTCGAATTGCTTCCGTTTCCCGCATCAATCATCATGGATTTTCCATCAGGAAGCAAAATCAGAATGCAATCGCCTTGACCAACATCAATGAAGTGAATTTGCAATTCGCCTTCACCAAGCGTAAGCGGATTGCTTTGATTATCATTTCTGTCAAATAGATCTTGCACCCAAGCATAGCCCTGCCAAAACATATCAGGACGCTTCCAGTAAATCAAACCGGCACAAATTGCCAAAACCAAAACTATGGCAACTACGACAACAAAGATTTTTTTTGATGCCTTCTTGCTCAAGTGAACTTTAATATTTCCTCTCGAGCTTTTTTTTGAATATGCACGCGAATTAGATTTTTCGTTTGCTTTTTTCTTCGCGTTTGAACCAGCCAAAGCTTTGGCTTTTGCGGTTGCAAGTTTTCTCGCTTTTGAATTAATATTAGACTTTGATTTATTATTTATATTGTTTCCCATAGTACTCACATCTTATGTTATTGAAATAGAAAAAATTCCACCCATTGTGTTTGTTTTTTTATTATAGCACAACAGTTTGTGCTTTGCTAGTATTATATCTTATCTTAAAAATTAATAATGTAATTAAGAAATTTTGTGTCGGAAGACAAGAACATTGTCACTAATGACTTTTAAATTTTCAATTTGAACAATAAAAGGGAGAGCAATCGCCCTCCCTAAAATTATGTGATTTTTATTTCAAATTGCTAAATTTAAGTTTTTGTCTTTACAACCTTTTCTGAAATCAAATTTCTTAAAATACATTTTTCAATTTTCCAACAAAACTAAATTTGCTATTAGTCAGCATCACCCATTGAATCAAGCATGACTTGTTTCTTTTCTTCTTTGCTCAATTTCATACCTTTGGGGATTTGCATGCTGTCGCCATAGCGAACGAATACCATAATTACAATTGCAATAACAACACAAACAGCCGAATATGCGAAGAGCGAGGAGTTGCCCCATTTGTCCATGATTGCGCCCGCTATGAATGGTGTGATTGCTTGAGCGCTCATTGTTGCCGTGTAGTAGAATCCAGTGTATTTGCCAACATCCTCAGCTTTTGCAAGTTCAACAACCATCGGGAATGTGTTGACATTTGCGATGATAAGACCAAAGCCGGCGATAAGATAGAACAATGCAAACAATGCAGCTTTTGCAAGCTCAACATCTGCATTCGCGATAAGCGGAGTTGCCAGCAATACGAATGAAAGTGTTGCAAGACCAAAACCAATCATAATTGACTTTCTTCTTCCTATTTTGACTGCGAGCATTCCGACAGGGATAAAGGCGATCGCGCTAACTGCCATAGAAACGCCAGAAATGATTGATGCAACGCTTGCCTTCAAATTAAGTGCTTTAACACAATATACTGAAAGGTTTGACGATATTGCATTGTATCCCATAAACCACATAAAGATTGCGGCTAAAATAAGGAAGAAGCTAAGCTGCTTTGCCTTTGCAAGTTTGACCTTGCGCTCTTCAGGAGACAAATTCGCATGTTTGGCATTAAATCTTGCCTCGATTTTTTCATTGAAAGATGCCCCGTTTCCTTTTTTGTCTTTAGCAAAATCTTCAGCGCCGTTGTCAATTGCGCCGTCCGCAGGTGTTTCAGCAATTACTGAAAGACTTCCCTTTGAAATTTCAGCGCCACCGAGTTTTGCTAATTCTTCTTTTTCTTCGTCTTCATCTGTTATTCCATATTCTTCACATATTACTTGGCAACGATTGACCATCTTCTTTTCTTTAACGAGGAAAAGATAGCAAGTCATAAGAGCAATCATTCCTGCTCCGATAGCTGCAAAAATAATTGTGTAGTTGTAGATACTATCGCCAAACAAAACTATGGTGTAAATCAAAAACGCGATTGCGCCTCCAACACCACCCATCAGATTTATCATTGCGTTACCTTGCGAACGCAATGGTTTTGGTGTGACATCTGGCATAAGCGCGACTGCAGGGGAACGGAATGTTGCCATTGCAACCAAAGTGAAAAACAGAATAATCATATAAAAAATAAGACTTGTTTTACCTTCAGTACTTGTGACAGCGTTTGCTTCCACTCTCTCTGAAACCCAAGTATTCATGCCTGCTTTTGCATATTTTTCATATGCAGCATTTCCCGCAATAATTTCTTCAACGGTCTTGTCGCCGATTATGGATGAAAGTTCGACTGTCTCTCCATCATACGTATAAGTTTTTGTGCCTGTGCCCATAAAACCGCCCGACGATTCAAGTTTGCTGTCATAGCGAAGTGCGACAAACTGTTCTTCAGATATGTTGTTCATTGCGAGGAAGTTCAAGTCGCAGTATTTTGTAGTGCCGTCAACTGCCTCGTTATAGAACATTGTCAAATTTTCACTCATAAACGCATTATCGTTAAGTTGCGCAGTATAGCTAGCCCTGACATCTGCAGAACGATTCAATTGCGACTGAGCAGATATTGGAACAAAAACCATAAGCGCCACTGCCGCTATAGTCCCGAAAACAATAAACGGTGTTCTTCTACCCATCTTTTGAGTAAGCTTACCTTTTGACTTGTCAGATAGTCTGCCAAACAAAGGAAGCATAAACAAAGAAAGCAAATTGTCAAGTCCCATAATGAGACCTCTCATCATATTGGAAAGTCCGAATGCATTTTCCAAAAGAAGCGGGACGACAAAGTCATATGCTGTCCAAAATAGCATAATAATTGCAAAAGCGAAACCGACTTTGATAGTTTGCGGATAATCCAGTCTTAGTGGCTTCCTCGCTACGGTTTCGCCTGCATTTGGTGACGCAACTAGATCATCGGCTGCATCGGAAATTGTTTGCGGATTTTTCTTCATAATTTTCTCCTACCCTAAATAGATATAAATATTATACATTATAAAAGTATTATTGTAAAGACCGAATTTACGCGCTTTTCTTTGACATTTTTCCGCAAAAAAGGGGAGAAAACTCTCCCCATATCCATATTTATTTTTTTTAATTCTGCATATTTAAATTTTTACTTCTTCTTCAAGATATAAAAACTGTATGGAGCAAGCTTGACATCGCCCTCTTTTATTTCGATATCGTTGAATATATCGATATAATCATATCTTAGTTTTCTTTCAATTTCATTCGGCGTATTGTTGACAGCTACAATAAGCATATCATTGCCTATGGTGCGTATCATAACCAAAATTTCATCATCATCCAAAAAATAAGTTTCGCCTTCAAGTTCTTCATGCAACTTTGCTCTGGTACGACCAAGTTTTTGATAGAATTTTACTAGTTCATTGTCTTCCTTTCCCCATGGATAAGTCTTGCGATTGATAGGGTCTTCATAACCGGTTACCCCTGCTTCATCGCCATAATACAAACACGGAATGCCAGGCAAAGTATATTGAAGAGCTGCCGCAATTTTTAATCTGCGTTTCCCTAGTTCAAGATATTCTCCATTGATTTGCACTTCTGCTCTTTCCTTTTTTGTTAAACCGTCAATCGGAAATTCTGAAAGAGTATTTAGCGCACGCACAGTGTCATGTGAATCAATCATGTTCAAAAGAACATCAAGAGACTGCTTTGGATAATTTTGCAATATGCTTCCGACATTTCTTTTGAAAGCGGCAACATCTGCACCCAAAACATATTTTAAGATTGCACTTTTGAATGGGTAATTTGTTACACCATCCAGCTGATCACCAAAGAAATACGGTCTCCACTCATCATAACTAATTTTTGTGGTTGCATCTTCCCAAACTTCACCAATTATCAAACAATCGGGGTCAGAAGATTTCACAGCTTTACGGATATCATCAACAAAATCGATTGGCAGTTCGTCAACAACGTCGAGCCGCCAGCCTTTTACACCCATTTTCGTCCATTTTTTTATGACTCCAGCCTCACCGAATATCATTTTGCGGTAATCGGCGTTGGATTTGTTGACTGTCGGAACAACAGTGCAACCCCACCAACACGCATATTCATCAGGAAATTTTGTAAAATAGTACCAGTCGTGGTATGAAGAATTTTGGCTTTCATAAGCGCCCAAGCTGTCATAGTGACCATTTTTGTTGAAGTATATGCTGTCACTGCCTGTATGATTGAAAACTCCATCGAGCATCACTTCCATACCAAGTAATTTGCATTTTTCTAATAGTTGTTTGAATATTTTTTCATTTCCGAACAGCTTATCTATTGTGAAGTAATCGCCTGTGTCATAGCGGTGATTTGAAGCAGCTTCAAAAATTGGCGACAAATACAAAATTGTTACGCCAAGTGAATTCAAATAATCAAGTTTTGATATAATTCCCTCGATATCCCCGCCGAAAAAGTCATCTGCGCGATATTCCTCCCCTGGATTTGCAACAACAGGAGCTTCAAACCAGTCGGTATGAAAAGTTCCATCCTTTTCAAGTTTACGGTCACCTGCGCGGCAAAAGCGATCAGCAAACAAGTGATAAATCAATCCGCCTTTCGCCCATTTCGGTGTTTTATATCGATGTTTGATAACGGTAAGCTGCCATTCTGGCAACCATTCACCACAAGTCGAATTCCCGTCTTCACCCTGCCCGAAATAAACCATTCCGTTGTCAGTTTCGCCCTCAAAATGATAATGCCAAATTCCCCAATCTTTAACTCTGAAATCGCCTTCGAAATATGCGACTCCAGTATGCTCGTTTGTTTTGCTAAGCTCCACACGAATGATTTCACTTTCCTTCCACAACCTAATATAAAACCTCTTGACACCAAAATTTATGTCAAGAGGAAATGATATCGAAACAAGTTGTCCTGCAACAACTGCTCCATACGGTCTTTTATTAAGTAGAGGATTATAATTCATTTCGTAGTGTATTATGCATTAGCATTCTCCAATCAGATTTACGATTCGGAATGTTGCCGGTCGAAAGACTTGATGCCAGAAACTATACTATTGGTTTTATCTCCCAAATTCTGCTTGCATATTCCAAGACTGAACGGTCTGCAGCAAAGAAGCCTGCTTTTGCTATATTGACAAGCGACATTCTGTTCCAACGCTCTTTATCACGATATGCGCAAACCAGTTTCTCTTGCGCATCCTTGTATGACTGGAAGTCGGCGCAAACCATATAGCTGTCGGCTTTGCCACAGTTTCCAAATGTCAAGCTGTCTGCAACTTCTGAGAATGAGAACCCGCCTATACCGCCACGCATATTGTCAATAACACGCTTGAGCGAATAGTTATCATTGTAAAATTGTGTCGGGTTGTAGCCTTGAGCATAAAGCTGTTGCACTTCTTCTGCCAAAAGACCAAACAAGAAGATATTTTCTTCTCCAACTTCCTCATGTATTTCGACATTTGCACCATCCATAGTACCAATGGTGACAGCGCCGTTTATCATAAACTTCATGTTGCCAGTACCCGAAGCTTCCTTACCTGCAAGAGAAATCTGCTCGGAGACTTCTGAAGCGGGCATAATCATTTCGGCAAGAGTGACACGATAATTTTCAAGGAATACTACCTTGATTCTATCTTTGACATCGGGATCATTGTTTACCACTTGACCAATCATATAAATAAGACGAATGATTTGCTTCGCCATATAATACGCGCTCGCCGCCTTTGCACCAAAAATAAATGTGTGCGGTTCAATGTCAATATTTGGATTTTCTTTTATACGATAGTATAAGTCAAGAATATGTATAGCATTCAAAAGTTGACGTTTATATTCATGCAAACGCTTGACCTGCACATCAAAGATTGAGTTTGGATCAATTTTGATACCGTTTGTTTTTGAAATAAAATTCGCAAGAATTTCTTTGTTTTTCAACTTGATTTTCGCAAGATTTTCAAGCACATTCTTATCACCCTTAAACTTTAAGAGCTCCTTAAGATTATCTGCATCTTTAATCCATTTATCTCCGATAAGGTCGCTGATATAATTTGATAGCAACGGATTGGACTGACAAACCCAGCGACGGTGCGTTATGCCATTTGTCACATTTGTAAATTTTTCAGGATGCATACGGTAGTAATCATTGAATACATCATCCTTCAAAATCTCGCTGTGTAATTTTGAAACGCCGTTTATTGTGTGTGAAGTCGCCAAGCAGAGATTTGCCATTTTGACTTGTGTATGTGACAATATTGCGTTTGAGCTGACTTTATCCCAGTTGTTTGGATAGAAAGCCCAAAGCTCTTTGCAAAAACGTTGATTGATTTCGTTGACTATTTGGTAAATTCTTGGGAGTAAGCTTTCAAACAAGGATTGCGGCCAAGTTTCAAGTGCTTCTGCCATAACTGTATGATTGGTGTATGAAACGGTCGCAGTTGTAATTTCCCACGCTTGTTCCCATGAATAATCATATTTATCGAGCAAAATTCGCATAAGCTCAGGAATGCAAAGAGTCGGGTGTGTATCATTGATGTGAATAGCAGCGCAATCCGACAAATTATCAAGATTCGGATTGGTTTTCAAATGACGCTTTAGTATGCTTTGAATTGATGCCGAAACAAAGAAGTATTGTTGTTTCAAGCGTAACGACTTACCCTCAAAATGGTCATCAGCTGGGTAAAGAATTTTTGAAATGCTTTCCGCCATTGCTTTTGCAGCCATAGCCTTAACATATTCGCCCTTGCTGAACATATTCATATCAAAATCCATTGGCGCTTTCGAAGACCAAAGCCTGAGTCTATTGACTGCTGGAGTGTCATATCCTGAAACATTGACATCATACGGCACAGCCAAAACTGTCATCGGATTTTTGACTGAAACTTTCAACTTTCCATCAATCCAGTTTTCTTCGATTGTTCCTCCAAATTTGACTTCATAGATTTCTTCCATTCTTGGATTCAACCAAACTGAGCCCATTTTCAACCATTCGTCCGGCTGCTCAAGTTGCCATCCATCAACAATAACCTGCTTAAAAATGCCGTAGTCATACATAATTGAAAATCCGCTTGCAGCATAACCTTGCGAAGTCAACGCATCCATATAAGCTGCCGCAAGTCTGCCTAATCCGCCATTACCTAGACCCGCATCAGGCTCAAATGAATATATTTCGTCCATATCAAAGCCTAGACTGACAACAGCCTTTTCGACTTCTTTCTGAATTCCCATATTGAAAATGTGATTGCGCAGCGAACGGCCGAGCAAAAATTCCATTGACATATAATAAACTTGCTTTTCATTTTTTTCTCTGACAATTTTTTTGAAATCTACACGAGTTTGAGTCAATAGGTCACGCACCACCATACATACTGCCTGATAAATTTGTGCTTTTGTAGCGTCTTCAGGCTTTACACCAAAAAAGCGTGCAAGCGTGGATGCAATCTGTTTTTGAAATTCTTTACTTGTTGTGTCATAAGTGCCCATATTCTGTCCTTTATGTTTTGTTATTCAGTAGTATTAAATTTTTTCGTAAATATCGATATATTTTTGTGCGGACTTAGCCCAACTAAAATCAGCATTCATAGTGTTTTTAACAAGCTTATCCCACTTTGTTTTGTCTTTGTAAAGTGCATATGCACGCCATACAGCATCGAGCATATCATATGAATTGTAGGTAACAAATGTAAATCCCGTACCAACTCCTGTTTCAGGATTGAAAGGAATTACACTGTCCTTCAGTCCGCCTGTTTCTCTAACTATAGGCACTGTACCGTAAGACATTGACAACATTTGTGAAAGTCCGCATGGTTCAAACTTTGAAGGCATCAAGAACATATCTGCACCCGCATAAAGTTTTGAGGCGATGTCTGCTGAAAAATTGATAATCGCACGAAATTTGTTCGTATATCTTTCTTCCAAGTCTTTGAGTGCCTGCTCGTATTTCCAGTCGCCTTTGCCCAAAATGACAATCTGCAAATCCGCAGATAAAATCTGCTCGATAACAGCCATAACCAAGTCCATACCCTTTTGCTCTGTCAATCTTGTGACCATTGCAATTACAGGGCGTTCCGCTTTGTATGGCAGATTTACCATTTCGCACAAACCTTTTTTGTTATCCAACTTTTTGATTATTGAGCGCGAAGTATAATTTGCGAACAAAGCTTTATCTGTTTTTGGACTGTAAAGATTTGTATCAATCCCGTTTATTACGCCAAACAACTTGAATTTTCTGTTTTCCAATATTCCGTCAAGTCCGTATGAATAGAAAGGATGCAGAATTTCCTCGGCATATGTCTCACTAACTGTTGTCACTGCGTTCGCCGATTCAATTCCCGCTTTCATAAAGTTAGCACAATTATCGTTTTCGACAATAGAATGAGCCCAACTCGGCATACCTAGAATATCTCCTATTATGCATTTATCATACTTTCCTTGAAACTCTATATTATGTATTGTGAAAATTGTCTTGATTGCCTGATATTCTTCAGTGAAACGGTAAAACACATCCAAAAACGCTGGAACAAGTGCAGTTTGCCAGTCATTTGAATGAATGATATCAGGGAAGAAATCAATCACAGGAAGAATCTCCAAAATGGCACGCGAGAAAAATGCGTAACGCTCACCATCATCAAAATGACCGTATAAGCCTTTTCTATTGAAGTAATATTCGTTATCGATAAAGTAATAAGTTACACCGTCATAGCTCGCTTCATAGACTCCGCAATACTGTCTTCTCCAGCTGAGTTCAACAAATGTTGAGCCCACAAATGCCATAGTCTGCTGAAACGACAATGGAATATCTTGCTTGTAAAAAGGAATGACAATACGGACATCGTGTCCTAAAGCCTTTATTGACTTCGGAAGTGCCGCTGCAACATCTCCCAAGCCACCTGATCTGATAAATGGTCCTGCTTCTGAAGCTACATACAAAATTTTCATATACCCCTCCTAAGCGAAATATCTTTTCCTTTCCGCTTTGGCTAACGCAATTAGCGCCCCACTTTTTCATACCAATGGGCACACCAAAGTGTGCCCCCTTTTGAATTCATTTGATAACACAAATACAAGTCGGAATTAAACTATTTTTCCTTTCACAATAACTATCGGATAGCTTTCAAATCCAGAAAGCTCTCTAGTTGGTTGCACAATAACATCCTTATCGGAAATGACATAGTTTAGCTTCGCATTTTCCATGATGATACCGTTTTCCATAATTATCGAGTTCTTAATAACCGCTCCTTTCTGAACTTTTACACTTCTGAACAAAATTGAGTTTTCAACAGTACCGTCAATTACACAGCCATCGGCTATCATAGAGTTGTGAACATTTGCACCATCAAGATATCTCGTCGGCACACTGTCCTTAACTTTTGTGAGGATTGTTGCATTTTTGTAGAACAGTTCATTTCTCACATCCATATTGAGAAGTTCCATACTGTGTTTGAAATATGATGGAATTCTGTCAATAACTGCGACATATCCCGTGACTTCATATGACATTATGTAAAGATTATCCAAATTCTTTTGCAGGATATCTTTTTCAAAATCATAAGAGCCGTGCGCATAAGCATTGTCGATAAGTGAAATAAGCAAATCTTTCTTTATGTAATATATATTAAGGTTTGAAAGTTGCTCGTCACTGTCTGAGGCTATCGGGAAACGTACATCAGTAATACGATTGTTTTTGTCAGCAGACACAACATATTTTCTAGGATTGATATCTGTTGTGCGATGAGTGAGAACCGTAAGGTCTGCACCTTTGTCGTGGTGGAATTTTTCCACTTCGTCAAAATCAATATTGAAAGCGATATTTGAATTTGTGACAACCACATATTCTTCCTTCGCGCCTTCTAAGAAGTTGCGGAGACTATACAGAGCTTCAATCTTTCCCTTGTAAATATCGTGTGCTGTGTTCAACACGAATGGAGGAAAGATTGCAATACCACTGTTCTTTCTGTTCAAGTTCCAGTCACGACCCATACGGATGTGATCCATAAGTGAGCTGTAGTTGTTTCTTGTGATGATTCCTATTGTTGTTATATTTGCATAAACAAGATTTGACAAAACGAAATCTATAAGACGGTATCTCCCGCCAAACGGAAGAGAAGCTGTGGTGCGATGCAAAGTTAAGTCATTGAGATGGCTTTCATTATCTGAAGCGAAAATTACGCTCATTGTATTGCTGTTCATATTAACCTCCTATCATAACATTTGCGGGGACTACCTGACCGTCTGCAACTTTGTAGTCAGGACCAACAACGCTAATTTTCCACTCGCCCGCCTTTGACGGAGGTTGAGTTTCTCCGATTTTGGCGTTCTTGCCAATAACCGCATTCCAACCAACTATTGAGTAACGGACATCAGCTCCGTCCATTATGACAGCTCCCGGCATTATGATTGCGCCTTCAACATAAGCGCCTTTTCCTATTGTCACACTGCTGAAAATAACCGATTCTTTGACCGTACCGTAAATGATACTGCCTTCAGTAATTATCGAATTTGAAACAACTGCGGAATTCGCAACATAATGTGGTGGCTCAGCGGTGTTTCTGCAGTATATCTTCCACTTGTCGTCACCGAGATTGAGCCCCGATGTGCCGTGCAAAATATCCATATTCGCTTCCCACAAACTTGAGATTGTTCCTACATCCTTCCAATAACCTTCAAATTGATATCCGAACATTCTCTGGTTGTCATTCAACATATTAGGAATTATATTTTTTCCGAAATCATTTTCTGAATCCTTATCGTTTTCATCTTCAATTAGATATTTGCGTAGCTTCTCCCAAGTGAAAATGTAAATGCCCATAGAGGCCTTTGTGCTTTTCGGCTGCTTTGGCTTTTCTTCAAATGCAATGACTTCACCATTTTTGTTGAGTTCCATAATTCCAAAACGCGAGGCTTCTTCAATAGTCACATCCAAAACCGCGATTGTGCAGTCCGCGTGATTTTTCTTGTGTTCAGCCAACATTTCGGCATAATCCATTTTATATATATGGTCGCCCGAAAGCAAAACCACATTTTCAGGATTGTAGCGGTCAATAAAATCAATGTTTTGATAGATAGCGTTTGCTGTGCCTTTGTACCATTCGCCTGACTTCGCACGCATAAACGGCGGCAAAACAAAGATACCACCGTTTAGTCTATCCAAATCCCACGGTTGACCGTTTCCTATGTATTGATGCAACTCAAACGGACGATATTGAGTCAAAACGCCGATTGTATCAATACCTGAATTTATACAATTTGAAAGTGGAAAGTCGATAATGCGATATTTCGCTCCAAAAGGAACAGCCGGTTTTGCGACATCATTTGTAAGAACTCCAAGTCTTGCGCCCTGTCCGCCAGCGAGCAACATAGCAAGACACTCTTTTTTGTTTAAGTTCATAAAACTTCCTCCTTAAAATCAGGTTTGATAAACATCACTGTATTTTTTGGTATATTGATTTTTATACTGTTTTGATAACCGTGTGCAGGTTTTGCAACTGCGCGAAAACTTGGTCTTCTAGGTTCGTCTCCGCCATATTTTTTCAAACTCGATATTATTTCTGTTTTATATTCGCACAGGTCGGGAACTCCCATAACGTACTTGTTTCTGGCAACTGGGGAAAAGTTCATTACGCAAATGACGTATTCTCCATCCGCCGCCTTTCTGATGAATGAAAGAACATTTTGACGGTTGTCATCCACAACAATCCATTTGAAGCCGTCCCACGAGCAATCAAGTTGCCAAAGCGATTTGTTTGCTAGATAAAACTCATTCAAATCCTTGACATATTTTTGCAAAGCCTTGTGCTTTGGATATTCAAGCAACAGCCAGTCAAGCTCTTTTGTGTAGTTCCACTCAATAAACTGTCCGAATTCGTTGCCCATAAAATTGAGTTTCTTTCCGGGGTGTCCCATCATATAACCATAGAAAGTTTTCAGCCCTTCAAATTTTTCATCATACGAGCCGACAACTCTGTCTATCATTGAATGCTTGCCGTGCACGACCTCGTCATGTGAAAGAGGCAATATATAGTTTTCAGCATAAGCATACGAGATTGAAAAAGTTAAATCGTTGTGGTTATCCTTCCTGAAAAACGGGTCTAGCGCCAAATAGCGCAAACTATCGTTCATCCAGCCCATATTCCATTTGAAATTGAAACCCAGTCCGCCGTCATACGCAGGTTTGGTCACCATCGGGAAC
This sequence comes from Clostridia bacterium, assembly GCA_028710495.1. Lineage (GTDB taxonomy): Bacteria > Bacillota > Clostridia > Christensenellales > CAG-917 > STD2-102. The sequence goes on along the minus strand of JAQUST010000007.1, from coordinate 26,529 downwards.
GATGTCGATTCCTCAGCGATTGAAAGAACTCCACGGTGTTTTGACAAAATAGCCGTGTTCATTGCTTTCAAGAAGTCTTTTGCCTCGAGGTTATAGTTTCCACCAAACGCATTTGGCGCCCATTCCCCGTCTTTTCTATTGTAGTCCAAATAAAGCATAGAGGCAACTGCATCGCAACGAATTCCATCAATATGATATATTTCAAACCAGAACATTGCTGCAGAAATCAAGAAGCACTTCACTTCGTTCTTGCCGAAATCATAAACCTTTGTTCCCCATTCTTTGTGTTCGCCCTTGCGAGGGTCTGCATATTCATAAAGCGCAGTCCCGTCGAAACTTCCCAGACCGTGTTCATCGCGTGGGAAATGAGCTAGAACCCAATCCAAAATTACACCAATGCCTGCACGGTGACATTTGTCAATCAAAAGCATCAAATCTTTTGGCGTGCCATATCTTGATGTAGGAGCAAACATACCCGTGACCTGATATCCCCACGAGCCATCAAAAGGATATTCTGTCAATGGCATAACTTCAATGTGAGTGTAACCCATCTTCTTTACATAGGGAATAAGTTCATCGGCAAGTGCCGAATAATTGTAAAAATTGCCATCGGAATAGCGTTTCCACGAACCGATATGCAATTCGTAGATATTCATCGGGCTGCCGTACGGGTCATAATCCATTCGGTCAGTCATCCATTTTTTGTCTTTCCAGTTGTAGCCAGTAATATCGTAAAGCTTTGATGAGTTTGCAGGCGGAGTTTCAAAGTGAAGACCGTATGGATCACACTTTAGAATAGTTTTATTATTCTTTCCAGTCACTGCATATTTGTAGTTGTCAAATTCTTTTAGTCCGGCAATAAATAAAGACCAAATACCATCGCTTGAACTTTCCATAGGATTTTTGGTAACATCCCACTTATTGAAATCTCCAACAATCGAAACATTCAATGCAAAAGGTGCCCAAACACGAAAAAACCAGCCTTCAACATCATCTTCCACTACGGGTGTAGGCGACATAAGTTTGTAGGATTCGAAATTTGTTCCTTCGTGGAATAAGTAAATTGGATAACTGTCCTTAGTAATTAGTGCCATATTATCTCCAGATTTGCAATTAAAATGCTAAAAAGTACTTTAAGAAATTATAACAAAAATGTGAAATAAATACAATAGTAAAAATCAATAATTGCAAAAAAAAAATTAATTTCGTGCAAATTTGTCGAATTTAGAATTATTTCCATTGAAAATATATGATTTTTGACAAATTTAATCTGTTGATATTCTATTATTTTTTTGTTTGATTTGAACAAAAATTAAACTACTTTGAAATAATAATTATAGATTTTGAATAATATTGAAAAAATTAACTGAATAACTAAGTTCTTAAATAACAACTAGATCAAAATGAATTTATAAAACTTGCTGATGATAAACTAAATTTGCTAAAAATTTTGCTTTTGATTTGATATTATTTTGACTTCGATTTATCTGAAAATTTCGATTTTGACTTTACTATGATTTTGATATGGTTTTTCTTTTTTGTTTTCGTTTGAAAAACCATTTTGAATAAACTATACTTTCTGATTTCGACTATTCTATGATTTCAACTCCGTACGGTAGCGTTTTAACTATTTTACACCACCACTTCTTTGCCAGTTTGCTTCTCATCTCTTCGCCTTGCTCTCTACTGCTTAAAATTGCGCATACGCCGCTTCCACTGCCTGTCATAACAACAAAATCCGCGCCTAAAGCCCTAAGTTGTTTTTTTATTTTGAAAATGTTAGGCTGGATTTTTTCTGCGCTTTCGGAAAGTTGATTGTAAGCATAATCATTTGCACTTTTCAAATCTCCGCTTTGCAATGCTTTGATAAGATTGTCAATATCCGCTTCACCTTTTGTCCCTATTTTGTCATAAGTTTTGAAGCACTCTCTTGAAAACACTCCTTGCTTTGGTTTGACAATCAACAACAATAATTCAGGAATACTGACAGGTGTCAGAATTTCGCCAATGCCTTGAACTCTTTGCACACCACCTGAATATACAAACGGGATATCGCTTCCCAATGAAAGTAAAAAATCTTTTGATGGCTCAGCTCCATTCGCCTTGGCTATTATTTTTGCAGCCGCCGCTCCACAAGCTGATGAACCTCCGAAACCGCCGCCTGAAGGAATATTTTTTATAAGTTTGACATCTACTCCCGTAAAATGATAAGCCTCATTCACTTTGGGCAACACTCTCTTTACGCTTTCTGTAAATAATTTTGGTGAAAATGATTTCAACCCGTTTGCCTCGATTGAGAAAGTCACTTTGTGGTCTTCTCTGAAATTCAAGGTAAGTTCATCATACAAATCAATGGAAGTAGTAAGCATATCAAGCGTATGAAAATCACCACGCCTGCCCGCAATATTCAAACTCAAGTTCGCCTTAGCATAAGCTCTAGCTTTATACATAAAAGACCTCGCTTCGTCGCAAGGTCAACTATGCTTCCTTGCAACTTTAATACAAGGTTATTTTAGCCTATTTTGATGTTTTAAGCAAACATATGAACCAAAAAACTGAATGAAGGACGTCTATTTTTTTGCAAATCAGTGTTTATCGGCAATTCAAAGGATTCATTTGTTGAAAACATAATTGTTTGCAACAAATGAATCCTTATTTTTTAACAATACAGCAACTTACTGCGACTTATCTTCATCAAATAATGTCAATACGCTATTTACTTTTGATATAACTTTTATTTTCCTAACATTAGAACGATATATTCAACTGACGGAAATACATAACTTTGTCACCGTCTTTGAGTCCGCCTTCAACATTCGGGTTTTGAGTTATTATACTTTTTGGAGTTGCAGAAAGTGCTTTTGCTACATCCCAAATGCTGTCACCGCTTGATGCAATAAACACAGAGATTGCGCTTTGATTCAATTCTTTTTCTTCACCTATCACTACTTTTTTGAGCATAACACAGGAATTTCCGACCCAGACCTCTATGCAAAATTCAAGTTTCGTGGTAACTTCGATTTCGCGGTCACGCTTGACTCTTGCTGAAATGTCTTCAACAATGCCACTTACCCTGAGTTCTGCATTCTGCGGGACATCAGTTTTGAAATTGAGTGAATACGGAAGCTCGGCCTTGACTGAGTTGAAGCCATTTTCATCTGTGTAAAGCAAATTTGCCCCGACGACACCCTCAATAATAAGCTTATCGTCTTCAATTTTTGTGCCGGCAATACTATTTTGTGAAGATATCACTCCAATAATGTCACGCACCGCCGGACGACTGTCTGCAAGCATAGCAGATGAAACATATTTGTCCGAAACGAAAATGCACTTTTCGAGCGCGCAGAAATTCTGCTCAACTTTTTCGACTTCCAACTCATTAGAAAGCATAAACACATCGCCAATAACGTTGTGCATACGCCTTGAGAACGCGAACAGCTTGACTGAAACAAGGCTTTCAATCCTGAGAACGTTGTCGCCTTCAACACCCGTCAGAACGACACGTGTAGTCTTGATTGAAGGATAAGCAACAATACTATCACCTATCGACACACCGTCAAACAATACTTCCTCCGTAAATGGAATATGGAAATTTGCTGTTTTGATTTCGTCGTCTTCATAGTACGTGACAGTCGCTTCAAAATCGCCACCAACAAACACCAAACCGTCTCCTGCTCGAAGTTCATTGACCGCAACCACCGTATCTGCTAACAGCACGCGTGAAATATCTCCGCCCACAGCCTTTTCGTCCGATACCTCGATGTCTGCGCTTTTTACGCCGACAAGCATCGGGACTTCTATCATTGCCGTTTCATCATAACAGTCTTCCGGAGTTGATACCAAGCACTCATCTTCAAGTTTATCCATCGCATACATAGTAATTTCTACAACTGCAGAAAGCTTCAATTCCCCATCGGTTGTGATATCGGTTTCAAGCACACCGATTTGTCCGTTGAGCGTGCAACCCGCTGAAATTTCTGCCTTTATTTTTTCGTTGAAGTCGGCAAAATAGTCAAGACTGCGCGGTTCGCCGTCAGTGTCAAGATAGAGCATCTTGAAGTTTACTCTGCCAAGATATGTCGCTTCATCAGCAAGTGCTTCAACCGATACAGTTCTGGCATCGGCAATCAGCCCCAATACGCGTGCCACATTCCCGCTTTCCACGCCTGATGCGACAAATTCAACAACCCTGTCAACTGTCGCCACCTTTTTCAAACAATTTGCAGCAATCTTTTCATATTGAAAATTCATAACTCTTCCCCCTTTGGGTTTTTCTATAAAATTATATGGGGCAATATAGGCAGATATGCTGAGCAAAAACACAATTTTGAATTCTATCTATGAATAAATTGTTAATTTTTGGCTATAATCGTTATATGAGAGAAGCGGGACAAAATTTGGATATTGCAAAAAAACGGGTAGAAATGTTGCGAGGCACACCTGTGCTGCTAAGGGTCAATGAGGGTCGCAATCGTATTAATTGCTACCACGGAATTATCGAAGAAGTCTATCCTTCGGTATTTACTTTCCGCATTGATGACATAGACAAAGTCAAAACCTTTTCATACAACGAGGTTCAGACTAAAAATGTTATGTTTCTCCGACCGGAAACTGTGGTCTAGCTACAATAAAAATTTATTTCTTCCTAAAATACAAAAAAGACCCTGCTTGCGGTCTTTTTGTTTTGTTAAAAATTATTTTAAAAAAAAATTTCAAATGACTTTTTTATGTTTTACTGAAATATCAAATTTATTTTTTTCGTAAAGTTTTTCTGCTCATATTACAAATTTAATTCTTATTTAATAATACTATCAAATTATAATTTTACCTATAAGTTCCATTATTTATAATCCAAAAATTATCTTTTGAAAAATTAACTTGAACTAAAAAGTATTTATATATGTTCACTATCCGCTGTTCGCCATTCGCCATTCGCTGTTCGCTGTTCGCTGTTCAATATCCACTTTTTTTGAGTTTCGAACAAATGTAATAGCGATTGTGCAAACTATTTTTCAGTATCTTCAATATCCACGCGCGTTCCGCAATATGGACATTTACCAAAATTACCTCTAAATTTCACATAGGCTGCACATTTGGGGCAATTCATCACATGTTTTTCTTCGAATCTAGAAGCAGCCTTCGCTTCTGTCTTTTCAACTTTGTTTTCCAGTGCTTCTTTCTTTGCCTTTTTTTGATTTCTGCTTTTTAATTTTACTTGTTTATTTTCAAATGTATCCAAAATTTTATTCACTTTTGCAACAACTGAATTCTCCAATTCGCCGTTTAGTCCTACTCTATGAACTGAGACCTCAAGGAAAATATAACCAAAAACTGCCAAAGCAATCAACATTGCAATCAAAGCGTCCAACCAAAAGCTAATCGGCGCTGCTGTTGTTTCCAACACAAAATCATAATAAATATTGTGTCCGTCATATTTGGCAGTAATATTGTAAGTTCCTTTTTCTGTCGGAGTGAAGTTGAAAACCGCGCCAGTTCCCATAAGTACATCATTGACATACCAGTTTATTTCTACCGTTTGGTCGACATATTCAATATCTGTCAAGGAAAGAACCGTTGTGTAACCAATATACGATGGCACGTCTCTCCCATTTCCGTTATAGTCTAAAATTTTAGAGACAGGAGCAATCTTGATTTTCTCAAAATTAGGCGCTAAATACTTGATTGAGACCGCTTGCTTATTGCTTGTGAGTGTCTTGTTCTGATAAGTGAGCGTAGCATATATATTATAGTCCCCGCCAATCAAGTCTATCGGCAAAGTACAATTCGTTCCTGTCCCTATTTCAAAAGGTTCGGTTTCGGTATACAAGGTTTCAACCCACCAAACAATTTCTTCTTCTATAATCGGATTATATTCATCTGTGGGCGATATAGAAACAGAAAAATCAATAGGCACTCTTGAGTCCATATACTGAATAACCTGCGAATTGTCTGCATAAGTCACGGTAAGCTTTGTCGGGTCTGCATATCCAATATCAAAATTTTCCAATGAAAAATCCAACACTGCAAGTTGATCCAAATCAAATACTTTGAGATTGTAGGTCTCTTCTGTTCCGTTCACTTCGATGGTTTGAGTTGAGTGCGTTCGAAGCATTTTTGCAATTTGCCTTGCCGTGGGATTTCCACCAAAAGTTGCTTGTTGCGAACTCATATCATAACGCAAGCGAAGAAGTGCCGCTCCAAATGTCACAAACGGTGATGCCATGCTAGTTCCTGTTTTTAAGACATAGCTTGAGCCTGATGATGCACTGTAAATATTTTGACCGGGAGCAACCAAATCATAGTTACCATAGTTTGAGGATGAGAAGAGCCCGCCTGCCGTATTGTAAGACATAACTGATACAACATTTTCTATAGCAGCAGGATAAAACAGGTCTTGTGCACTATCTGCAGAATTGTTTCCCGCAGATGCGACAAAATTCGTTGTCGCGCTATGTACATCCAGAGCATCAATAAGTAATGCGCGATTATTCCAAGAAGATGAGCTGCCTATGGTGGAGTTCAGGATTCCGAGTGAAAGGTTGACAACATCACAAACCAATGGTTTCCCCAATATTGTTTGAGCATTGTTGTCGCCGCACGCCCAGTTTATGGCACTCACAATATTTCCGACAGTGAAAGAATTTGAAGTATCAACCGCACGTATAGGAACAATTTTGATGAAATCTTCAAGTCCGAGTTCCACTATCATTGTGGCTATAATTCCTGCTACGTGCGTTCCGTGACGATCACTTGAAACATCTTCAATCGCGGTTGAATCGCCGACAACATTATATCCAATCGTAACTGTAGTTTGTTGTTGTTCAGGAATAGGTGTTCCGTCTGCTTCTGCAATTTTCAAAGGTTTATATAAAACCTTTTGTATCAATGGATGCGAAGTGTTTATTCCTGTGTCAATAACTCCTATAAGAACAGGTTCAAAGTTCGTGGAATCCTCAGGAAGCCCCCAACTTGAAATCGCTGTTTTCATTGCTTCCAAATCGTATTGATAATCCTCGCTCTCACCAAAATACCAATAGTCATAGCTTGCTAAATCGGTTGGAAGGTCGCTGTCTGTCAAATACCCTGCCAGTACAATCTGCTCAGGAGTTAAAATAACTGAGAACATCAAAACAGCAACGATAACGACAGTCACCAATATAAGCAATTTTCTCATTTTATTATTTTTCGCGTATGTCATTCAGCCCTCGTTTTTTTCGTATTTAGTTTGAATCCCTATTCAATAAACAATTCAAATTGCTTTTTTGTTTGTTATTCAGTGTGTTTTCTTAATTCGCAGTTCAAAATGCTTTCTTTGTCTCAATTTATTGCTTTTTTGTTTGCAGTCTATATATTCTCTTTAAGATATTTCAAAGTGTAAACTAAATTCGTTGATATTACCTGCTCTATTTGGTTAGTAGTTCTTTTCAATATAACCGAAATAAAACAGCTATCGCTTCAGCTTTTAAACATCATTTTGTATAAATATATCACTAAATGCGTGAAAACGCAAATTTCAATCTTTTCAAAGTTTCAGCTTTGCCCAAAATCTCCGCCATTTCACTTGCTCCGCCGGGAGTTACAAGCTGTCCTGTGAGTGCGATGCGAACCACCCAAAGGATTTGACCTTTCTTCATTGCGTTTGCTTCCGCCGCCGCAACAAAAGTTTCAAACAAAACCTGATTTGTCCAGTCAGTCAAATTTTCGAGTGCTGAAATGGAGATTTCTATTGATTTCTTTGCGACTTCCAAATCAACTTTCATTTTTTGGTGCAAGTATATATTTTGGTCAAATTCACTATATTCCGCTAGGAAGTCAACTTTGCTGGGGATATCGGATAAAATATCAACCCTTGTTTTGAGCAATAGCGCAATTTTTTTGAAGTCATATCCTTTTGCCTTGCTTGCGTCAAAATACGGTTTTCCCAAACGGTAAAATTCATCATCTGAAAGCTCTTTCAAATATTCGCCGTTCAACCATCTCATTTTCATTTCATCAAATATACTCGCACTTATTGAAATTCCGTCAGTTGAGAAAGCCTCAATCATCTCTGCTAAAGTCATTTTCTCGCGGTTGTCCTTTGGACACCACCCAAGCAATGCAATATAGTTTATTATCGCTTGAGGCAGAAATCCGCGGGCGATAAAATCCTCAAAGTTTGCGTCTCCAAATCGCTTCGAAAGTTTTCTTGTCGCATCTTTCATAATTGGTGAAAGGTGCATATAAACAGGTCTTTCCCAACCAAAACTATCGTACAACAAATTATACTTTGGTGTGCTTGAAAGATATTCGCTTCCGCGAATAACATAAGTTATACCCATAAGGTGGTCGTCAACTACATTTGCAAAATTGTAGGTTGGCATACCGTCGGACTTTAGCAAAATAGTGTCTTCCATATCAGCATAAGCAACCGAAACATCACCGAAAACCAAATCATTATACGAGCTTTCGCCCTCGCCCTGCGGAATATTTTGGCGTATAACATAAGGCTTGCCTTCTGCAAGTTTTGCATCAACCTCTTCACGACTTAATTGCAAACAATGCTTGTCATATTTTTTTACGCCATTTTCATCTGCTAAGCTTTCCAGCCTTTCCTTGTCGCAAAAACAATAGTATGCACCGCCAAGCTCTACAAGCTTTTCTGCATATTCTTTGTATAGCGGTTTGCGTTCGCTTTGCACATAAGGACCAAAGCCTTTATCTTTGTCAGGACCTTCGTCATAGTCTAAGCCTGCTTTTACAAGCGTTGAGTATATCTTTTCAACCGCGCCCTCAACATAGCGTTCCTGATCGGTGTCTTCAATTCGTAGAATAAAATCTCCGCCGTTCTTTTTTGCAAACATATAGGCATACAGTCCTGTACGAAGATTGCCGATATGCATAAATCCTGTTGGGCTTGGCGCAAATCTCGTGCGAACCCTTCTTGTCACATTGTCACTCATTATCGCTCCCGGACGACTCATAAAATCTGCTTCCGTCCTTCAACATATTTTTCAAATTTTTGCTGTATTGTTCAAATAATCCGTTTGCTTCAAAGGAGAATATCTCCTCTTTTGCAAATATAATATGGTCAAAAAAGTTTATTCCGATAAGTTCAAGCGCGCAAGCGATGGCGTTTGTTAAAAGATAATCAGCATCTGAAGGCACCGCAACTCCCGAAGGATGATTGTGCGCTACAACAACCGAGCAAGCATTGGTTCGCAATGCAACATCAACAACCTCTCGTGCGGCGCAATTCACGCTGTCTGCCCAACCCTCGGCAATTTCAAAGACACCTATCAGTTTGTTGTGCACGTCAAGTGTGGCAACGCAAACAGCTTCTTTTGGTCTGCAAAGAAAAAAGCTTTTTAAATATTCCCGTATTTCTTTTCGACCTTTCAAACTAACTTTTGTATCATTAAAACTTTCTTGATATTTTCTGCATAAATCGGGAACACTGCTTATGAATATTGCCGCGCTTTGTGTTACTCCACTTACCGACATTAGTTGCTCATAGTCGGCATTAAGCACATTGGCAAACGAACCGAAACGCGACATAAGATTATGCGCAATTTCATTCGTATCCTTCATCGGAACAAATGGATAGAGCACATATTCCAAAATCTCGTGGTATTGCATGCTGGCAAGTCCACTTTGAACAATTCGGTCACGCATTCTAGCTCTGTGTCCGTCGTGAATATTCCCCAAATAATAACTCCTAACTAACTTTTTTTCATTTTGTATGTTTAATTTGCAAATAAACAATATATAGTTTACAATGAAAGAAAAAAAAATACAATAACTTTAGAGGCGTAAAATGAAGTATTTTGATATGTTGCTCAAAAACACAATGGCTCTTCTTGCTGTAGACACCGTCGAATGCGAGGCAAAAGAAGGTGCGCCATTTGGTGCGGGAAACCGCGAAGCTTTGGATCTTGTTCTAGCCATAGCAAGCGATATGGGATTCAGGGTGAAAAATCTTGACGGGTATTGCGGATATGCTGAAATTGGCGAAGGAGCGAAAACTTTTGGCATCTTGGGTCACCTTGACACTGTTCCGCTTGGCAAAGGCTGGACAACAAATCCGTATGGCGAAATAAAGAATGACACAATATACGGACGTGGAGTGCTTGACGACAAAGCTCCAACGTTAGCTTGCCTTTATGCTGTCAAAGAACTTATGGATGATTTGAAACCCAAAATGAAAATACGAATTATCTTCGGTTGCAATGAAGAAAGCGGTTGGGGTTGCATTGAGCACTATCTCAAGCACGAGGAAATGCCCGCGCTCGGTTTTTCTCCCGATGCAGACTTCCCTGTCATCAACTGCGAAAAAGGAATTGTGAACTTCAAACTTGCGTTTGCAATCCCCGAAGGATATATTGTAGAAGGCGGAGACCGTGCGAATATCGTGCCGGCAAACTGCTCAGCAACAATAAACGGGAAATCTTTTGAAACTTTCGGGAAGTCAGCGCACGCTGCCCACGCATATGAGGGAGAAAATGCTATTGTCAAAATGTTCAAGTTGTTGGAAAACGAACTTCCGCTTTTCAAACAGCTTGCAGATTCATTTGCCGACTGCTTTGGCGAAAATATCGAACTAAAACAAGCAGACGATATCGACGGCGCTCTTATTCTCAATGTCGGTACTGTAGAAATAATCGAAAACAAAAAAGCAAACTACAAAAACAATCTTGAAATTGTCACGGCTCAAAATCTACTTGAGATTGTCATTGATATTCGCTACCCTGCAAGCATAACTGAAGATGCAATCCGTTCGAAGCTTAATCAACATTTTGAAAATGCAGAAGTGACAAAAACGCACTTTCACTTGCCACTTTTTGTTGATAAACATCATATTTTGGTGGAAACTTTGCTTTCAACCTACAACGAAATTGCGGGAGATGATGCTCAACCTATCACAATCGGCGGCGGGACATATGCTCGCGCATTGCCTCTTGGTGTTGCTTTTGGTCCTGTTTTTCCAAAGCACCCGTTGCCAATTCATTGTCCAGATGAAAGAATGCCTATTGACCAGTTCAAGCTGATGTATAAAATTTATATTGAAGCTATAAAGAGACTCTGCTTCTAGAACACGAAAGAAATCACGGGCATTCTCGCAATGGTGGATTAAAAACAATGAAGAACTCTCTTCTAAACCGCCAGAGAATTCGCGGGGATTCTCAAAAAGTAGATTAATAATAATAAAGCGACTCTGCTTCTAGCCCACCAAGAAGTCACAACACTCGTTTTTTTCAATTTGCTTGTTGCTATTGAAATTATTTGGCAATAGTGCTATAATTATTTTAATTACTATTGAGGTGCTACTAATGACAAATGCTTATTCATTTCGTTGTCAAAAAATAATTCCGATGTATGAGAATGATTCCGAAATTGCTCCAATCATAAAAGACATAGCAAACGCAAAGCAAGGCGTGCTGACCTTTTCAAAAGAAGTGAAAAAATATATGTTGCAGTTTATTCACGAGCATTATGATGAAAATCCAGAAGTTCAAGAACTTATTCAAATTTTGCGCTCAAGCAACCGCTACGAATCATATGCAGAATTTGAAATTTTCAAGCTTCAAGATGAATCTTTTTTTTGGTATGATTTTTTGAATTGTTATGCGCTTTGGAAAATCATTCAAAAGAAATATGGAAAAATGGAACAAGAAGATGCTATAAAATTGCTAGTCCGCCTAATTCGCTTTGATATAAAGGTCTTTGATGAGTACAAAAATATTCAGTTCTAGCAAATTAACAGCAAATGCAACACAAAACACCGCTTATATAGCGGTGTTTTATTTTGTATAATATTCAAATTATAATTTTCGAATATTTTATTGTGACATTAACAAATGTAGATTATTGAAATAATTCTTAATCTGACCTAAATCAAAATAAACTCAACTATAAATTAAAGATTAATTATTTATCCTTGTTCCGTCAACAAGTATGAAACAGCACCACTAAAAATGTGATACGCCAGTTCAAGCTGAAATTTTTCATCAATCAACAACTGTTCATCAATCGGATTTGACAAAAAACCACATTCCACAATGATTGACGGCGTTTGAGAACATTGCAAGATGTAGTAATCTCCGTTTAATGCACTGTATTCTCTTCCCGAATGTTTCAAATTTATAGCGTCGTTGAGCACTGATTGAACAGATTTTCCTAAATTTATTGAAGCATCATTTCGACGATTGAAGAATACCTGAGACCCACGTCTTGCAGAGGATGAATAGAAATTCATATGTATTGAAATTACAATGTTTGCATTTGATTGCTGAATAACTTGAGCTCTTTTCTCCATATCATCGCGTTTGAAGTTGCGCGTCAGCGATTCATCATACAAACCTTTTTGCGTTTTTCTTGTCATCACCACTCCAAATCCTGAACTGATAAAATAATCTTCGAGCTTTTCTGCAACGGACAAATTCAGTTCACGCTCATGCACCCCTGTTGTTTTTCCAACCACGCCGCCGTCAATTCCTCCATGACCAGCATCAACAACAATCGTAAATTTTGGTTTAGGAGATAACGCTGTAACAGAAGTTGGAACAATGATTGCCAAAAATACCACCAAAACTATCACCATAACGGCACTTAACAGCATCGATTTTTTGATTAAAATCATACTATTTCTCCCTTTAGATAAAAATTTGTCGAAAATATGCACGAATGTATAAAAATGCACACTTATCCCCAAAGTTATCCACATTTTCGCCCTTATTTGTGGACAACTCAGTGCACAAGTGACATTATTATGCCTTTTTCTATTGAAATTTTATGACCCAAAAGACAGATTTATGCTCAACAATATTCAAAATATATACTTTACTACACAGAAATACGCAGTAAAGTTGCATATTGAAAAAATGTGACACATACACTCATTGAAGGAGGTGTATTATGCCAAATCTAAGTTCGTTTATGTCGAAGCCGATTCTGTTGCTTTTTGAAGCGCAACTCGAAAGCAAAATATCAGGCGGATTACTTAATATAAAGAACAAAAAGTTGGAATACCTAATGTTTGGAGAAAATGATTTCAATCAAATTATAGCTCCAAAAAAAATTGAGTATTCAGGCGAACACGCAATAGTTGTCATAAACAATTTGTGTATCAAACAATGTGAGGACATTGATTGCTCTCGTTATGTTTTCGCACCGATAGGAAATCAAGTTTTCACTACTGATGGCAAATTGATAGGCAAAGTCACTGATTTAGAACTTGACTCGGGCTATATCTGCACAGCGTTGCTAATTGATGAAAGCGAGAGAATGCCAATTGATATGGTCATAACTATTGGAGATGATATTGTCTTAATAAAAGGTGAATGGTGCCCCAAAATCACAAAAAACGTTTCGAAAAAAATCAAATTGCCAAAGCAAGATAAAATAAAAGTTCGCATTTTAGACAATGATAACGGGGCAGATTTTGATGACAACTATCCTATTTCTGAACCGATATCTTTGGCAAAAGCTATTGAATCCGAAATAGGAAAAAAAATCATTAGTGACAATCTTAATAAAGCAACTTTCAATATTAAACAAAATTCTAATCTTAAAAAATCAGATGAGGCAAATATGGATATGATAAAAACAAGTGAGTTGTCAAAAGACGAGTTGCAAAACGCTGACAAACCGCAAATTTCTCAAGACATCGTAGCAAATACTTTGCAAGACTCTGCCCCCGAAAAGGCGAATATTGAAGAGACTTCATCTCATAAAGAAGTCGGAGATCTTTCGAATTTAGCTGACGAACAATTTGAAAGCAATTCGAATTCCGATGAAATTATAGCGCAATCAGAAAAACCTTCCGCACCTGTAGAAGTCTTGATGCCAACCCGTGTTATAAGTGATTACGGATTTTTGCTTGGTAGACTCGTGACAAAAAATATTTTTTCCTATTCTCAAGAGCTTATCGCCAAAGAAGGCGATATCGTAACAACAATTCTGGTTGACAAAGTCCGAAACTTTGGAAAACTTGTAGAGCTTACGCTCAACTCAAAATATTGATTATGAAAAAGAAACTATATATGAATCGAACTTTAGTTCTAGCAATCGTTGCCGCACTTATCCTAACTCTTATGTTCACAATGTTGGTTGCGTGCAACAAAAATCAAAGCATTAGCGACGATGTTTTGTCTCTCTACGATATTTTGGCGACCTTCGATGACACAACCAACACGCTGACCTGTCGTGAGGAGCTATGCTACATCAATCGTGAGAGTGAGACTTTGACTGAACTTGTTTTCAACCTTTCACCGTCTGCCTATAGAGAGGGCGCAAAGTTTTCTCCGTTCCTGGATTCCGAAAAAGCTGCCGTTTATTATGACGATATAAGTTATGGAGGAATCTCTATTGAAAGTGTGAATATTGAGGGAGCGCAACTGGAATTTACTATCGGCGGGGAAGACGAGAACCTGCTGATAGTGCCTATTTCAGCTATTGCAACAGGAAAATCTCTGAATATCGAAATATGTTTTACAGTCACTTTACCAAAATGTAACGGTAGAATGGGTGTGACAAACAACACGGTGAATCTTGGCAATTTCTACCCCACACTTTGTGTATTTGAAAATGGCGCATATGAAACACATCCGTATTATTGTTTGGGCGACCCTTTCTTTTCAGACAGTGCTGATTATCTTGTCACTTTAGAAATGCCCGAAGCATACACGGCTGTTTCAAGTGGAGTTGTTGAAGAAAGTTATGTGGAAAATGGCAGACGCACGTTGGAAATCAATTCAGTCAAAACAAGAGATTTTGCGGCTGTCTTGTCGAAGAACTTCAAGGTCGTTTCAGACAGAACAAATGGCATCAACATTAACTATTGCTACATATCAGATGCCTCGCCACAGGTTGCGCTTGCAACGGCAAAACGCGCAATTGAAGTATTCTCCGAAACTTTTGGTGACTACCCTTACAAAGTTTTCAATGTAGCGCAAACCGGGCTCAATTCAGGCGGAATGGAATATTCAAATCTTGTGTTTATAAATTCAACGCTAAAAGACGCTGCGCTTGAAGAAACAATAATTCATGAAACTGCGCATCAATGGTGGTATGGTGTTGTTGGCGGAAACCAAATCAAAAACGCTTGGCTTGACGAGGGCTTAACTGAGTTTTCAACGGCATATTTCTTCCGTCAAACCAACAATCCTGAGCGTTATTCACAGATTATGGCTCAAACCCTGTCAAACTACGCTGCTTACGTCGATTTTCTCAAGACCCAGAACCCTGACGTATCATCAGATATGAACCGCACTCTAGCTGACTTCACAACGCAAGGCGAATATGTAATTATCAACTATCATAAAGGCGCGTTGATGTTCGCTTCATTACTTGATATGTATGGTGAAAAGAAATTGAACAAAGCATTAAACACTTATTTCAATGATAATTCATATCAAATAGCTACTCCGCAAAAACTTATAGATGTTTTGAACACTTACTGCAAGGGCTCAGACAGTTTGATACAAAGTTGGCTTGACGGCACGATTATTATAGGATAAAAAATCACAAACTCACTAAATCAAAAAATGCTTAGAACTTGTTTGGTTCTAAGCATTTTTGTGTTAAAAATAATTTTTATTAGATTATTTCATAATCAGCGATTTTATAATCAGAAATTATACTATTACTATTTATTTACTATTACATTCTTTCTAATGAATTATAAAACAATATATTGTTTTTAGCTTTTTATTATATTGTTTATAGCTTTTCAATTCAAATTTTTGATTCAAAACTCTATTTTGCGAGCGGTTTCATAGTCGGGAACAACAATACATCACGAATTGAAGCGCTGTCAGTCAATAGCATAACCATTCTGTCGATACCGATACCAAGTCCGCCTGTTGGTGGAAGGCCGTATTCAAGCGCATTGATGAAGTCATCGTTCATCACTTGTGCCTCATCATCTCCAGCGGCTCTCTCTGCCATTTGCGCCATAAAGCGTTCTTTTTGATCAATCGGGTCATTCAATTCCGAGAATGCATTTGCCATTTCGCGCGCTGTGATAAACAGCTCAAAACGCTCTGTCAAACGGTTGTCAGAAGGCTTTTTCTTTGCGAGAGGTGAGACTTCAACCGGATAATCAATAACAAAAGTTGGCGCAACAAGCGTGCTTTCGACCAGTTGGTCAAACACTTCGTAAAGTGCCTTACCCCAACTCAAATCCATCTTCAAGTCTGCGCCCGCTTTTCTTCCTTTCTTGATAAGTTCTTCAAGCGGCTCGCCACTTTCAAAATCTATTCCTGTGTTTTCTTTGACAACATCAACCATTGTAATGCGCTTCCAAGGAGTGCCAAGTGAAATAGGCTCGCCTTGATATGAAATTTCTGAAGTGCCAAGAACTTTCTCTGCACAATAGCAAAAAAGTTTTTCCGTGATATCCATCATTTCGTTGTAATCAACATAGGCTTGATATAGCTCAACTGTGGTGAATTCAGGATTGTGCTTTGTGTCCATGCCTTCATTTCGAAATATACGACCCATTTCGTAAACCTTTTCGAATCCGCCAACAACAAGCATTTTCAAATAAAGCTCTGTTGCAATACGCATATACATATCGATATCCAAAGTATTATGATGTGTGATAAACGGTCTTGCGTTTGCGCCTCCGGGAAGAGTATTCAAAACTGGAGTTTCGACTTCCAAAAAGCCTTCTCCATCTAAGAATTCGCGGATAGCAGAAACGATTTTTGAGCGCTTAATAAATGTAGCCTTGACTTCAGGGTTTGCAATAAGGTCAACATAGCGTTGACGGTATCTCAAATCCAAATTGGTCAAACCGTGGAACTTCTCCGGAAGTGGTAGCAACGATTTTGAAAGCAACTTTACACTTTTTGCATTGATAGAAACCTCACCTGTATGCGTTGTGAAAACAGTTCCGCAAATACCTACGATGTCGCCAATATCAAATTTTTTGAAGTCTGCATATTCTTCCAAACCGATGTCATCACGCTTAAAATAGCCTTGAATTGTGCCTTCTCCGTCCATAAAGTTTGCAAAGCTTGCTTTGCCCATTATGCGTTTTGACATCATTCTGCCTGCTATAGTGACTTCTTTGCCATCATAATCGGCATAGTTGCTTACTATGTCTTTTGTGCTAGCACTACGGTCAAAACGAACAATCTCGAAAGGGTTTTTTCCTCTCGAGATTAGTTCTGCAAGTTTTTCTTTTCTTACCTTTACAACCTCAGCAATGTCCTGTTCTTGTTCGGGTGTTTGTCTAATTTCGTCCATATTTCCTCTATTGAATACTAATTATCTTATATTCAACGATACCACCGTTTGGTGTGGCAACATCAATAATATCGTTTTTCTTATGTCCAATAAGCGCAATACCAAGCGGCGCTTCATTTGAAATCTTGTTTTCTGCAGCATTCGCTTCTGTTGTGCCAACAATGCGGAAATCCAATTCTTCGTTGAATTCAACATCAAGCACTTTTACAGTGCTTCCGATTGAGACAACTTTTTTGCTCGATTGTTCATCAATAAAAACTGCGTGAATGATTTTGTCTTCGATGTCTTTGATTTCTTGTTCAACAAAAACTTGCTCTTCTTTTGCCGCATCATATTCTGCATTTTCAGAAATATCGCCAAACTCTCGGGCGATTTTGATTTTTTCAGCAACTTCCTTGCGTTTTTCACTCATCAAATAATCTAGCTTGACCTTTAATTCCTCGTAGCCTTCTTTTGTCAAAAAAACCTCTTTCATATCTCCTCCTGTTTCCGCGAAATATCGCGTCAGCCTTATCTTTTTCTATCAAATTTACGACTTAGTCTTCTGCAGGAGTTTCGGGTTTTGCTTCTTCTACCTCAGGTGTTTCAGTCTTCAATTTCTTTTTAACGGACGCAGTTTCAACGCTCGCTTCTTTATCAACAGAAACTTCATCTTTTTCGTTTTCAACTACTACTTCTTCTTTATCATTCAACACATCATCAGTGGCGGGTTGTGTGATTTCTTCAATCTTTTCCTCACTGTTTGCAGCATCTTCTTGACAAGCCAATTTTTGAGCCTCGACATTTTCCTTCGCTTTTTCTTCGATATCGCTCATGTCAGAAGCATAAGTGGACTTCAATGATAAGACTTTGAAATCGATTGCATAAAATTTGTAGCCCAAGGTTTCATAATAAACATCTTCAAGCAAGCACTTCAAAACCGCTGCAACTTGTTGGATTTCCTTGTCCACAACCTTGATGCCGACCTTCAAACGAACGCCGTAATCAGTCAATGAAATAACAACTTTTGTACATTTTACGCCATCAACTGTCGCGATATGTTGTTTTGCAAGTTTTTTTATAACTCCTGATGTCGCTTTTGTGCTTGTCTGCTTGTCAGTGTTGATGACAATTTCCTTGACAGCATCGCTATCTACAAACTGATATGCGATTGAGCCTGCCGAGAGAAGTAGATAAACTATTCCGAGTGAAATAAATAAACCTTGAACAAGAGAGTTTTTAAACTCTGCGGCATCTATTCCCCCGAACATTGTTACCAACAAAACTATTACGAACACCACTGCAACCAAAGCGCTTCCGATTGCTAGAATTTTCTCAAATATTTTCTTTTTCACAGTAAACCTCCTAGGGCATTTTATTCCCTATATTATTACTAATGTTCTCAATAATATACTATAATACAATTAAAGTCAAGCCAAAAAAATGAATGTTTTTTCAACTCAATCTATTGGGGTAAAAAAAGCTACCTCACTACACGGGTGAGGTAGCATTGAATGCAAATCCGTGTCAGCCTTTTCTTGAAACCGCTTTTTTTGCGGCTTTCACTATATCTTCTGTTGTAATACCGAATTTTTCGGATAGGTACGCGTTTTTGCCCACTTCGCCAAATCTTTCATTTATTCCTACAAACTCTGCGGGCACTGGGAAGTTTTGAACAAGCACTTCTGAAACTGCACTGGAAAGACCGTTCCTGATGCTGTGGTTTTCACAAACTACCACTGCTCCCGTGGCTTTTGCCGAGGAAATTATCGCTTCTTCATCTATCGGTTTCCAAGTGTGGATATTAACAACTTTTGCGCTAATTCCATCACTTGCAAGCAATTCAGAAGCTTTTATTGCCCTGTCAACCATAATTCCGCTAGCAAACAGCGTAACATCCTTTCCATCTTTTATTTCAATCGCTTTGCCAAGTTGAAAATCCAAACTATCATCAAAAACTTTTTCAGCTTTCTTGCGGAATAGTCTCACATATGTTGGTTTGCCATTGTAAGCAATTTGCTTCATAGCCTTTGACATCATCGTTGCATCTGTCGGCTCAAAACATACCATATCACAGATACCGCGCATTATGCCCATATCTTCAAAACTCATATGAGTTCCGCCATTAACCTCAGCGCAAACACCGGGGTCTGTTCCGACAATTTTGACAGGCAATTTTGAATAAGCTACGGAGATTGCTATTTGGTCGTAACAACGGCGTGTCGCAAAAGGAGCAAAAGTCGCTGCGAAAGGAATTTTACCAAAAGTAGCCATACCAGCCGCAACACCAATCATATTTGCTTCAGCAATGCCAACATTGAATGCTTTCTCGGGAACTTCCTTGAAGAAATTTTTCGTGCCGTTGGCACTCATAAGGTCGGCTTCAAGCACAACGATATTTTCATCAGCTTTTGACAGTTCAATAAGTTTTGCGCAATATACTTGTCGCATTTCGAGTTCATCAGTCATTTTTCCCCTCCTTACACACTTCTTTACGCCACATTTCTTCGCTTATTGCCATACTATGGCAGGCAGAAATACCTTCTGCAAACGAAGCGCCTTTGCCTTTTATTGTGCGGAGGACTATCATATTCGGTTTTTCATTTTGAGCTTTTGCGTTGTCGATAGCATTAGCGATCTCTTCAATATTGTGCCCGTCAACATCCTGTACAAAGAAATTAAACGCGCGCCACTTGTCTGTGATTGGTTCAAGACCGTTAATATCTTCGACATATCCATCGAGTTGCAATCGGTTGCTGTCCAACAAAACTATCAGGTTGGAAAGCTTCTTACTCCCGGCAAGCATTGACGCCTCCCAAACTTGACCTTCCTGACTCTCTCCATCCCCCAAAACTACATATATATTGCACGGATTCTTGTCAAGCTTTGCCGCGAGTGCCATTCCAATGCCTGCAGACAATCCCTGACCGAGTGAACCCGCTGTCATATCAATCCCGACTGTTTTGTTCATATCACAATGCGACGGAAGCGATGTCCCGTTTTGGTTTAGAGTTGAGTTGAGCGATTTATCAAAATAGCCCAAATCTGAAAGAATAGAATAAACAGCAGGACCAGCGTGACCCTTTGACATTATGATTCTATCGCGACCTTGAGCTCTTGGAACTTTTGGGTCAATATTCGCCGAATAATAGTAAATTGTGGTGAGTGCCTCAATTATTGACATAACTCCACCAATATGACCTACGCCGAATCTTCCTATCATTTCTATAGCATCTTTTCTAATTTGCCGCGCTTTCTCAGTTAGGCTTGAGAGTTCTTTGTTTTCCATATTGCCCTCCATAGCATTAGTATTATACAAAATACCAAACAAAATAGCAACCCATACTTACATATAAATCTAGTTTTTTCACAACATAAAAATATCCGAAATATCGTTGGAAAAGAGGTATTATGAAAAAACTTATTTCTATATTGTCTATTATTGTCATAATTTTGGGATTTTGTTTCATTGAGACTGAAGAACCTTTCTACAAAAAACGACAACAGTGTCAGATTGCTCAAGCAAGAAATATAAGGATTCTTCACGACGACATCATCTATGCCTCGACTTCTCTTGAAACAACGCAGGCGAAACCAAATTTTGTTATTTTGTCTAGTCAATCTCAACCCGTGCAAGCCGTCCAAGTGCAACAACCTATTCAAGCCGTTGACCTACCCGTTCAAGCCATTGACCTACCCGTTCAAGCTCAACAACCTGTTCAATTCGAACTACCCATTCAAACCGTCCAAATCACTCATGCCGACCAAACCGAGTTAAGTATTCTTTGCTTTTCTGCAAACAGCAAAGAAATCTTTGATATGATAAATCCTCAGCTTATAAATTTTTATGAAACATATTTTGCAAAAGAAAAAATTATAACAAATATAAAGCCGCTAATGCTTGAGCGTATGACACAAACTTACAACGCATCCGTGAATAAAATGTATGCGCTTATAGTGTTACAAAATATCGCAAGCAAAAACGGAGAAAAAGTGACACTTTCAGTATTAGCAGAAAAATCCAACGTTGAACTAATAAATTTTGGTAAAGTCCACTTCGAAACATATATTAATAATTTGCCTGAAGAAGAAAAAAAGCTGATTGGGGAAAAATTTGATGAGTTAAAAAAGGGCAATTATGTTCCAAAACTATAATGCAGTCGATTCATTATTCCACTGGATTTTGTTATGACTCCGTTTTCAACTCCTTATTACCGCTGCTTTTTGAATTTGGTTCAACTCCATATTGAACGCCTTTGATGTCCGCTTGTCTATTGACTTTGTTATGACTCCGTTTTCAACTACTATATTAGCACTGCTTTTACTTTGTTTTGCCTTCATATTCGACGCCTGATATGTTCTCAGTTTGCCACCATAGCTAGTCCTCTTGCGATTTTGTTGAAGCCCCGAAACGACTTTGGCAGTGATTCGCGATTTGACATTTTGCCAGTTGTTCTCGATTTGACATATAAACATGTACTTCTAGTTGATTATATAGTATAATATATTTACACTAATTGAAATTATAGTTATTGCATCATAAATCAATAAAAGGGGAACTACAATGGCAAAAAAGAAAAGTTTGTTATCAAAAATATTCTCATTCGCACTTGTCGCTGTTATATTAATCGGCGTGGTATTCCTTGTGGGGGAAGTGTTTATTTCTCCAGAGCCAGAACATTTGACTTCGATGTTAAATGAAAAAGAGAATGTTTCTGCAATATCTGGTTCAACAAATGATTTCTATACCATTTTTGGTGAAAACACGCCAGTTTCTATTGTTGTTATCACAGAAAGTAGTCAAGGGCTTTTACATTCCACTACTGGAGTAGTTATTTATTACAACACTATGAAAGAATCAATACAAGCAATGAAAGATATGAAAGAAAATCAAGAAAACAGTAGCAGCAGCGTGCGTTTACGAGGCAAAGCGGTCTATGTCGGAAGCGAAGAATGCTTAAAACTTTATAACAGCATTATCTTTTAATTCTACTAAAAAAGATTTGACTTAATTATCTATGGTTTTGCTAATTCAAAATATTACTAGCTTTTGTTTATTATTTTAATCATCACGATAACTTTATAACATAATATTTTGATTAAAGAGTTTTTGATTTGGTTGATTTAATGATTGTAAATCTTTTGTCAACCCAAATTTTAGAATTTTTTTCTCTTATTATTAAAATAAATAGTAGTTTACGAAAATTATTGATATTGTCAAAACGCCCCCAGTTGGGGCGTTTTTTTGTTGCATAATGCTTTATCTTTTAGCTGTATGTCGGTTATTCAAGTCGCTTATTCAATTAATTTAATAATTTTTTATATGTACTTATGTAAAACTAATACTAACAAATATATTCATAACAGTTAAGTTCTTGTTTTTTACTTGAAAATCTTATTACTTAAGTGCTATAATATTGTATAATATGGAGACAAAAAATGAAAGCAATAGTATCAGTTTTAGGAAAAGACCAAAAAGGCATAACCGCAAAAGTTGCAATGACTCTTTTTGAGATGGAAATCAATATTGAAGATATATCTCAAACGATTATGCAAAACAAATATTTCACGATGATTATGATGGTGGAAATGAAAGATACCACCACCATTGAATCCGTCAACGAGCGACTTCAGGTTTTGGCTTTAGACCTTGGTCTCGATATCCGCATTCAGCACGAAGATATTTTTAATTCGATGCACACGGTGTGAGGCAATTATGATAAATACAACCGAAGTAATTCAAACCATTGAAATGATAAAAAGTCAACATCTTGACATAAGAACGATAACTATGCATTTATCGCTGTTTGATTGCATTTCAGATGACAAGGAAATTGTTGCTCAAAAAGTCTACAACAAACTTATTTCTCGTGCTGGCAAGCTCAAGCAAACAGCTGACTTCATACAAGCAAAATATGGTATTCCTATTGTCAACAAACGGCTTTCTGTGTCACCGATAAGTCTTATTGGCGCGGCAAGTGGAGGATATTTGGAAATAGCTTTGGCTATGGACAAAGCGGCAAAGGAATGTTGCGTTGATTTTATCGGTGGCTACACTGCTCTTGTGCAAAAAGGTATGACAGAGTATGAGCGGGACTTTCTGATGACCATTCCCGAAGTTCTTGCCCGCACCGACCGTGTTTGCGCCTCAGTAAATATCGGTACAACACGCACAGGAATAAATATGGATGCTGTCGCGCTTCTTGGCGATATTATCATAAAAACCGCTCAACTCACACAAGACAACAATAGCATTGGCTGCGCCAAACTCGTTGTTTTTGCAAACGCAGTCGAGGACAACCCGTTTATGGCAGGCTCATTCAACGGCGTTGGTGAGGGCGATTCAATCATAAATGTTGGCATTTCAGGTCCTGGCGTTATCAAACACGCACTTGAAAAAGTCCATGGGATGGATTGCGCAGCAATGTCCGAGGCAATAAAAAATGTAGCATTCAAAATCACCCGCGTTGGCGAACTTGTTGCCCGCGAAGCCGCAACGATGCTAAACGCTTCGTTCGGCATCGTTGACTTATCACTTGCTCCCACTCCAATCAGCAATGACAGCGTAGCGGAAGTGCTTGAGGAAATGGGCTTATCAACAGTTGGCACTCACGGTACTACTGCGTGTCTTGCAATGCTCAATGATGCAGTCAAAAAAGGCGGGATTATGGCGTCCTCATATGTCGGAGGTTTGTCAGGCGCGTTTATTCCTGTAAGCGAAGACATCGGAATGATACAAGCAGTCGAAAACGGCGTTCTCACCATAGAAAAACTTGAAGCGATGACCGCAGTCTGTTCGGTTGGTCTTGATATGATTGCAATTCCCGGCGACACCTCTCCCGCCACAATTTCTGCGATGATAGCTGATGAAGCCGCAATCGGAGTTATAAACAACAAAACTACTGCAGTCCGTGTAATCCCTGTCATCGGAAAAACTGAAGGATATGTCGAGTTCGGCGGTTTGCTCGGGCGTGCACCGATTATGAAAACCACGAAAGGTGACGCTTCTGTATTTATTGCACGCGGAGGCCGAATACCTGCACCTGTTCACAGCTTTAAGAATTAGCGCGTTCAAATTGAATTTGTTGGTTCAAATAGGATTTGCAGGTTCAAGAAGCATTTGTTATATTAAGGATTATTAAGCTCATTTATAAAGAATTTACACAAAAGCATTTAGTGCATTAAAAAATATGTATGCTCAATAAATATTTAGAAAAAGGCTTGCAATTTGCAATTTTTTTCTTTTACAAAAATAAACAATACTCGACCAACAAATCACTACAAAAAAGATGCCAGCAAACGATTTACTTTGACTTTGTTGAACGCATATGCTATTATTCTGTTAAATTGTAATACACTATTTAGGAGGTTTCTATGGATTATATGATTTGGGTTTGGGTTGGCATACTTGTTCTTTCCGCCATAATTGAATTCGCGACTGTTGAAATGGTTGCAATATGGTTTTCTGTTGGCGCAATAGTAGGACTTATTTGTGCACTTTTTTCAGCTCCGATATGGCTTCAAATTGTATTATTCGTCGTTGTGTCGGCTGCACTTATGCTTTTTCTTCGCACAATCAGCCTTAAATGGCTCTTGCGCAATGCAAAAGAAAAAACAAATATCGATGTGCTTATTGGACAAAAAATCAAGCTTATCACAGCTGTCACAGAAGATGAGTTTGGCTCAGCAAAACACAATGATGTTGTTTGGACGGTCGCTGGCGAAGACGGTTTCACCGCTGAAGCAGGCGAATATGTGAAAGTTGTTGAAATAAAAGGAAACAAGCTTATTGTTTCAAAAGGAGATAAATAATGCATCCAGCCCTAATTGCGTTTATTGTTATTGCAGCGGTCGGTCTTTTCATCTTGTCGCTTTCAGTCAAGGTTGTCAAACAGTCAACTTCATACACAATTGAGCGCCTCGGCAAATACAGCCGAATTCTTAGCTCAGGAATACACCTTATCATTCCGTTTATTGATAAGATTTCAAACAGAATCAATCTCAAAGAAAGAGTCGCTGATTTTGCACCGCAACCAGTTATCACAAAAGATAATGTAACTATGCAAATCGACACAGTGCTTTATTTCCAAGTGACTGATCCGAAACTCTATACCTATGGAGTCGACCGCCCATTGAATGCTATTGAAAACTTGACCGCCACAACACTTAGAAATATTGTTGGCGATTTGGAACTTGATCAAACACTCACCTCACGCGATACAGTAAATGCTAAAATGCGTTTAATTTTGGATGAGGCAAC
The DNA here is from genome assembly GCA_028710495.1 of Clostridia bacterium. Classification (GTDB taxonomy): domain Bacteria; phylum Bacillota; class Clostridia; order Christensenellales; family CAG-917; genus STD2-102. The sequence continues at coordinate 1,061 of JAQUST010000007.1, read as the reverse complement.
TGATCCATGGGGCATAAAAATCAATCGTGTCGAGCTCAAAAACATTCTCCCACCACGCGACATTCAAGATGCCATGGAAAAACAAATGAGAGCTGAGCGTGGACGCCGTGAGTCTATCATTCGTGCTGAAGGCGAAAAACGAAGCAATATTTTGGTCGCAGAAGGCGAAAAAGAAGCAGCTATTCTTCGTGCAGAAGCAAAGAAAGAAGCACTAATTACCGAAGCACAAGGCACAGCACAGGCAATTGAAATGATTATCAACGCTCATCCTGATGCGGCTTATCTCACGATACAAGGCTACGAAGCACTCAAAGTAGTCGCAAACGGAAACAGCACGAAGCTTATTGTGCCAAGTGACATGCAAAATGTCGCAAGTCTTTTTGCCAGCATGTCTGAAGTCCTGAAATTCGGGAAAGAAGACGCAAAAAAGAATTTAGACAAAAAAGCCTAACACAAAACATTGAAACAAACAAAAGCATTAACATTACTTTCAAGAAAGAACCACCAAACGGTGGTTCTTTTTGTTTTATATTTTATATGCTAATTTTTGTTCAACTTTGCGTCATCCGCAATTATCAACACTTTATACGTTAAAAAACGCATTTTAATTCTTGTTCGCTCTTTTGTCATCCGACTAAATTTATAAATCTACATTTCAAATCATTCTCATAAAAATCAAAGCTCCAAGATATATTAGACTTTCAAAATAAACAAATTTTCAATGAGTAGTGCCACCAAGTCTCTTATATTTCATTTTGTCAGAATAAAAGCATGAAAACTAAACATTGTATAAGTCAAAAATGTATCAAGCAATTTAGAATTATATTTGCGATTAGTTGACAAAGATATTTTTGTAAACTATAATAACAATGCTTTTGAAATACGCAATTTGTAAGCATTGATGCGGTTCGTGTCAAAATTGATTTCTCAAATATCAAACAACAAATCGGCGATTTACTTTCAAATTCATTATAATTCTTTTGTGTACCCGTGGCTCAGCTGGATAGAGCGTTTGGCTACGGACCAGAAGGTCGGGGGTTCGAATCCCTTCGGGTACGCCA
>JAQUST010000025.1 GCA_028710495.1 Clostridia bacterium | reverse complement strand
TGGTCGGAGTGGCGAGATTCGAACTCGCGGCCTCATGGTCCCGAACCATGCGCGCTACCAAACTGCGCTACACCCCGATAATGGTCTTTCTATGACTATAAATATAACTTTTTTTATTGCTCTTACTTATGTTTGGGAGCGCGCGGCGCGCATTTGCGAAGCACTTGTGCCAGCCTTTTTACTTTTGCCGTTTCCTGCATTAACACAAACCAAACTGCGCTACACCCCGATAATGGTCTTTTTATGACTATAAATATAACTTTTTTTATTGCTCTTACTTATGTTTGGGAGCGCGCGGAGCGCATTTGCGAAGCACTTGTGCCAGCCCTTTTACTTTTGCCGTTTCCTGCATTAGCACAAACCAAACTGCGCTACACTCAAATATTCGACTTTGCATGATTATTTATGGGCTAATTTGTTACTCTTGCCATTAGTCTGTCAATTTTTAAGCCTGGATTGCCCAAAGCAACAGTGACATATTACCAATTTTAATTTGTGATGTCAAGAAGTATTGATTTTTCGAAAAGAAAATTTGTTTTTATCTTATTATTATATTGATTGGAGGCAAAAGATGAACGTGCATTTCAATTTAGCGTTGTAAAAATAAGCTCACAATGCTATACTAATGTAAATAAATATCTGAGTTTCTTTGGTAAAACCCGATTTTGTTGTGTTCTATATATTGGGTAGGGAAATTCAATTGAGGATGTTGTGCAAAAAGATAAACTTGAATATTATGTCAAAGCGCTTAAAGGCGGTGACAAATCTGCCTTTGATGCGGTATATGATAATACACATAAGGCAGTCTATTTTGCGATTTACTATATTCTCAAAGACAAAATGAAAGCCGAAGATATTTTGCAAGAAACTTATATAATTGCATTTCGCAAACTTGATATGTACAATGACAATACAAATTTCTTCAGCTGGCTTATCACGATTGCAAGAAGGTTAGCAATAAATTATTACAACCGTCATCAAAAGGAGCAACCATTTGATTTCGGAGAAAACGAAAGTATGTTTGGCAAGTATTATATGGAAGACAAAGCAGACAGCGGTCTCATAAAACTTGCGCGAGAAACACTAGAAGAAGATGAATTTCAAATAGTTATGCTCGCGGAGGTCGCCGGATACAAACGAAGAGAGCTGTCTGAAATGCTGAATATTCCTATCTCCACCATAAGTTACAAACACAAACAAGCATTAGAAAAACTAAAACAAAGACTGATAAAAGAGGACAAAGGGTTATGACAGACAAAAAACTCAAAAAAATGCTAAAAGATGAGCGCTTCAATGCATTGCCATCTGAAAGCATCAAGCAAGAAATAAAACGGGAGCTGTTTGGAGCACCCTCGGTTTCTTCTGTCCAAAATAATCAGGAAAGCCACGGCGCGATATCGCAACAAAATAGGAAATCAAAAGTTTCAACTTCAAAAGCAGGTAAATCTGGCAAACGCAATCTTCGCTTCGTTTTTGCTACTGTGACTTCGTGCGTTGTTGTCGTGGCAATACTGTTTTCTGTACTATTCTTTTTACCGATTCAAGACAAGCCTGTTTCTGACACTTATCTCTCAATAGATATAAATCCTTCAATAGAAATAGTTGCCGACAGTTCTGATATCGTGAAAGAAGCACGCGCTTTGAATGCGGATGCAACACTGTTGCTTTACGGCGAAAATCTAGTTGGTATGACACTTGAAGATGCCGCAACACGCGTTGTAACTTTAGCCGTTGAGCTTGGCTACATCGATGCTTCTGCAACCGACAATGAAGTCTCGCTTCTCGCAATCAATGACAGCACAACAAAAGAACAATCGCTTCAGTCGGCGCTTCAAATGAAACTGCAACAATACTTCGGCTCAAACAATATTACCTGTTCACTCAACATGAAATCGAACAATGCAAAAACAAATCAAGCGGCATTGCTCGGTGTATCACTTGGCAAAATGGAACTTATCAAGGAGGTTCGCGCCAAACAAAGTAATATAAGCAGCACCGCTGCAAAAAATATGTCTGTCAAAGAATTGAATGAGCTTTTGCAAAATTATGATGAGGCAACTTTAGCTCAAGTCCAAACGCAACTCGAGAACGCAGGGGCAACAGCATTAATTCAATACAGAGAAAATTTGAATGCTAAACAACAGCATCTTGAGGATATCGAGGACTATGCAGACAGAATTTCTATCAAGTTGAATGAAATTGAAAAAAACGAGGCGGAACTTTCTGAACTTGCTTCTTTGATTGACGAATTCAATAGCGATTTTCCAAGCTATGCCTATACAGGCGCAAATGACAATTTGGAAGCAATCGCAATCCATTTTGGTGATGCAGTCACTAATGCCACGAATGAAGTCGAAAATGCTTTGGACAATTTGAGCTCTCATCTTTTCACATTCAAAAATATGTGGAAAGGAAGCCATGACGAATATAATAATAATGACAACAATTCAAACGGAAACAGCGGAAACGGAAACAGACCATAACTTGTATCGAATTGAATATCGTGACTACTGATTAAATATTCCTTTCAATATAAAACAGCAAAAACGGAAACAGACCATAGTTTGTTTTGGATTGAATAATGTGTTGCTGCTTAAATATTCATTTCAACACAAAAACAGTAAAATCGGAAACAAACCATAAACAATCTTGAATTAATATCGTATTTGTAATTAAAGATAATTTTTTGTAGTAAATAGAAAACAGCTTATTTTGAATAAACAATAATAAAAACATAAAATCGTGCATTTTGTACTATTTTTTGTTTTTATTGGTAAAAACAAAATTTGCCGTGTTTATTAAGTGTAGAACAAAATAAAAAAAATTCTAAAGGAGAATCAATATGAAAAAATCGATTACCAAAAAAATTATATCTACATTTGTACTAGTAGTTGTGCTTGCCTTGTCCATGTCATTATTTGCATGCACCCCGCAAACATCACTCACCGAGTCAGTTGTAGGTGAAACTGAGGAAGACATCTATGCATTCTCAGCCGCATCAACAGGAGCTATGCTCGCGCAATTTGCAACAGTCGCAGAAGCTGGAACAGCTGAAGACGAAGCAACAGATGAGCTAAGCACAGACCAGCTTGATGAAATCAACGATTATCTTGCAGTAGCAGAAAGCTTTGTAAGCAGCAACCCGATTTCTATCGCTGAAGCAGTTTCGGATCGCGAAGAGTATGAAACAATGATGATAATAACAATAACTTATATTGACGGCACAGAAAGTACTTATACTATGTATTACAATGAAATACTTGTGGCAGAAGATACAGATGAGACCGAAGTTATCGTTGAAGATGATGGAATCGAACTTAGCGATGAAACCGCAATAATCGAAAGCAAAATTGATGGCGTAATGGTTATTGGAGACATTGAATATTTAGTTCGCGGAGAAAAAGTTATTGACGGAGAAAATTTCAAAATTTCATTCGTAGCCAAAAAAGATCATGACAACTATGTAAGAGTAAGACAAGAAATTGAAAACGGCAAAGAAAAATTCGTATACAAAGTTGTAGTTGACGGTGTTGTAGTCAGCGAATCAGAACTGAAGTTTGAACGCGATGGCGAACAAATGAGACTCAGAATGAGAATAAGAGACGGTGAAGAATATAGAGAATTTTCTTTCAAGAAAGATGTTGAAGACAATGAAAGCTGCATCCAAATTGAACGCACAGAGAATGAACAAACTCAAACCATGAAAGTCTTTATGGAGACTGATGGAACAACTGGAGCACAGCAATATCGTTATCGTTACTCTTCAGGCGAAGAAAAACTTCAACAGAGAAATCATTTTGGCAACGGTTCAAACAACGGAACAAATGACGAAGCTGGAAAAGACTAATAGCAATTTTCTTAACATCAGCATAATTTGTTGGCAATAGGTAAATTGAATTATCAAAATAATAAACACAAGCCAATATAAATAGCCCACTCGCAAGCAATCGCGAGTGGGCTATATTTTTTTTAATTAAAATCAAATACTATTGCTATAAAAGTAGACTAAAACTTTGTATTAAAGAATACCAATCGAATTCTCTAGTTATAACAAATAAACTATGACTTTGTTATTTTGAATCAAAATCAAATATGCTTTGAACTCAAAGCGAACAATTTAAACAGTTCTCAAAACAGTTTCTAGAATTTAAGTTTCTTCAACCTTTCGACTGCTTTTGTAGTATTTTCGTGCGTGTTGAACGCTGTTAAACGGAAAAAGCCTTCTCCATTTTCTCCAAAGCCCGCACCAGGAGTGCCAACAACACATACTTCGGTCAATATCTTATCAAAAAAGTCCCATGACTTCATTCCTTTTGGACATTTCAACCATAAATACGGCGAATTTTTGCCTCCTACATACCAGATATTCATCTCATCAAGAGCTTTAGACAAAATTTTCGCATTCTCCATATAGTAAGAAATATTTTCCTTTGCTTCCGCAATTCCTTCATCGCTGAAAATAGCTTGCGCTCCGCGTTGAACTATATAACTCACTCCATTAAATTTTGTTGTTTGGCGACGCACCCAAAGCTTGTTGAGTGAAGCTTCTTCGCATTCAATTTCAAACGGAATAATAGTATAACCACAACGGGTTCCTGTGAATCCTGCAGTTTTTGAAAGCGAGCAAAACTCGATCGCGCACTTTTTTGCTCCCTCAATTTCATAAATACTTGTGGGCAGTTCACTGTCATTCACAAAAGCTTCGTAAGCTGAGTCAAAAAGAATTATTGCGTGATTTTTTTGAGCATATTCAACCCACTTTTCAAGTCCTGCCCTGTCATAGACCGCGCCCGTAGGATTATTTGGTGAACATATGTAAATTAGGTCTGCCTTCACATTTTCATCAGGAAGTGGCAAAAATCCATTGCTTTCATTTCCGTCCATAAAAACGACTTTACGCCCTGACATTATATTGGTGTCAACATAAACCGGATAAACAGGATTTGGCACAAGCACTATATTTTCGTTGTCAAAGATGTCAAGAATATTTCCGATATCACTTTTTGCACCATCAGACACGAAAACCTCATTCGCATCAAGCTTCACGCCTTTCTTTTGGTAATAATCAACAATAGCTTCACGCAAAAACGCGTATCCCTGCTCCTCACCGTAGCCATGGAATGTCTCTTTTTTTGCTTGGTCATCAACTGCCGCATGCATAGCTGAAATTGCAACCTTTGGAAGCGGAAGAGTGACATCGCCTATTCCTAAGCGAATAATTTCTTTATTAGGATTTGCTGATTTGAATTCATTAACTTTTTTTGCAATGGTCGAAAAAAGATAGCTTGACTCCAAATTCAAATAATTCTTGTTTATGTTCATTAGTCCCTCATAGTAGTTATCCACCAAAATTTCGGTGGATAATAAATATTTTATGATAATTTAATTATATTAGCTTACTATTTCCAATCTTTTTGAGTAAAAATAAATTTGATTTTGTAATTCCTTTATTCATTTTATTATAAAACGCTTCAAATCACAATAGTTTTTCACTTATTACTGTCATTGAGTTCAATTGAAGACTTCACAAAACGATAAAACAATGGATGTGCGTGGTTCGGTCTGCTCTTAAATTCGGGATGAAATTGCACTCCCACAAAGAAGCGACCATCTTCAATTTCAACAGTTTCAACAATATTTCCATTTGGAGAAGTACCGCTAACTTTCAATCCGGCGTTCTCTAGCTTTTCCAAATAATCATTATTAAATTCATAGCGGTGGCGGTGACGCTCTGAAATTTCGAGTTTTCCGTAGGCTTCTGCCATTTGTGTATTTGCCTTTATTTTGCAAGGATATGCGCCTAGTCTCATAGTTCCGCCTTTTATCAAACCGCGTTGGTCTGGCATAAGGTCAATAACAAGATTTTTGCCAATTTCGTCGAACTCGCGCGAGTTAGCATCTTTTATATTGAGAACATTTCGAGCATATTCAATGACGGCAATTTGCATTCCGAGACATATTCCAAAATATGCTCTGCCAGTTTCTCTGGCATATTTGCAAGCAATGATTTTACCCTCAATACCTCTATCTCCAAATCCACCCGGCACCAAAATACCGGTGCAGTCTGACAAATAATCCGCAACATTGTTTTCGGTGATTTCTTCGCTTTCCACCCATTTTATATCAACTATTGCTCCGTTTTCATAGCCTGCGTGGCGAAGAGCTTCAGCAACTGATAAATAAGCGTCGTGAAGCTTGACGTATTTCCCAACAATCGCAATTCGAACACTTCCCTTGCTATTATTGATTCTGCGCACCATATCTTCCCATTGGTCAAGTTCAGGATTATGACCGCCTGCAAGATGAAGTTCTCTCACAACAACATCATCAAGTCCTGCCTTGTGAAGCATAAGCGGAGCTTCATAAAGACACGGCACGGTGAAATTATTTATGACGCAATCCGATTTCACATTGCAAAACATTGAGATTTTGCGTGCAATAGACGGGTCGTCGATTGCTTCGTCAGTGCGTGTGACAATAATATCAGGATGAATGCCCATTGATTGAAGTTCTTTGACTGAATGTTGCGAAGGTTTTGATTTATATTCGTTCGAACCTGAAATATATGGCACCAAAACAACATGAATAAAAAGGCAATTTTCGCGTCCGATTTCAATCTGGATTTGTCGAATTGCTTCCAAAAACGGTTGCGACTCAATATCGCCAATTGTTCCGCCGATTTCCGTTATTATAATGTCTGCTTCTGAAAATTCTGCCGCTTTATAAACGAAGCTTTTGATTTCGTTGGTGACGTGCGGAATTATTTGCACGGTTTCTCCGAGATATTCACCTCGACGCTCCTTGTTCAAAACATTCCAATACACCTTTCCTGATGTGAGGTTTGAATACTTGTTTAAGTCCTCATCAATAAATCTTTCATAATGTCCCAAATCAAGGTCGGTTTCTGCGCCGTCTTCTGTCACAAACACCTCACCGTGTTGGAAAGGGCTCATTGTGCCTGGATCTATGTTCATGTAGGGGTCAAGTTTTTGAGAGGCAACCTTGAAGCCTCTTGCTTTAAGCAGTCTACCAAGCGATGCTGCCGTAATGCCTTTTCCAAGACCCGAAACAACACCTCCTGTAACGAAAATGTACTTTGCGCTCATTTATCTATACCTCGTAATTAAATTTCATTTCGTCACTTCGCTTTCGCCCTATTTTGTCTCCCCAAAAAGAGTCCGAGCTATTTCACTCCCATTCGATAGTCGCGGGTGGCTTGCCTGTTATGTCATAGACGACGCGGCTTGCTCCGTTGACTTCATTTGCGATTCGCGATGACACGCGTCCGAGCAATTTATGTGGAAGTGGTGCATATTCCGCTGTCATAAAATCAGTTGTTGTGACAGCACGCACAGCGATTGTATAATCATAAGTTCTGCAATCTCCCATAACACCGACACTACGCATTCCAGTGAGAACAGCGAAATATTGATGCGGGCGTTTTGCAAGTGGAAGCTTTTCAACTTCCATGCAGAATATTGAGTCTGCTTCTTTAAGTATTACCAGCTTTGCCTCAGTGATATCACCAATAATTCGAACCGCAAGTCCAGGTCCTGGGAATGGTTGGCGCTCCACAAGCTTAACAGATAAACCAAGTTTTCTTCCAAGCACTCTGACTTCATCTTTGAACAAACCTCTCAAAGGTTCAACTAATCCGATAAAGCCCATATCCTTTGGCAATCCACCGACATTATGGTGGCTCTTTATATTAGCGGAATTTTTTGCACCGGACTCAATTACATCAGGATAAATTGTGCCTTGCGCCAAAAATTTCGCACCGCATTTTTTCGCTTCTTCTTCAAATACCCGAACAAATTCAGTCCCGATTATTTTGCGTTTTTTCTCTGGATCGGCAACCCCTTCAAGCTTTGCTAAAAATCTCGGACCGGCATTCACACGTACAAAGTTTATATTGTGCGTTGAAAATTCCTTTTCAATTTCGTCACCCTCATTTTTACGCATCATTCCGTGGTCAACAAATATGCAGGTAAGCTGTTCGCCTATTGCTTTCCCAATGAGCGCGGCACACACTGAGCTATCGACTCCTCCTGACAAACCAAGAACAACTCTTTCGTTTCCGACCTTCTCACGAATTTCCTTGATTTGGTTTTCAATATAATCATCCATTGAATAGTCTGCAACAGCGCCGCAAATATCAAACACAAAGTTGTGTAAAATTTCTTTCCCGTGTTCTGTCCGCTCAACTTCAGGATGAAATTGCACTGAATATATATTCTTTTCCTTGTTCTCCATAGCGGCAACAGGGCAATTTTTTGTTGAAGATGTAATTTTGAAGCCTTTAGGCAATTTTGAAACTCTGTCTGTATGGCTCATAAGCGCAATCTGTTCAGGAGCTATTTCCTTGAAAAGCGCTGAGGTCGTATCAACCTTAACTTTGATTTTTCCATATTCACTTTCTTTGCAGGCAACAACCTCTCCACCGAGAGAATATGCGGTAAACTGCATTCCGTAACATATGCCGAGAATAGGAATTCCGAGTTCAAACAAAGCCTTGTCACAGGTTGGCGCGCTATCTCCGTAAACGCTGTTTGGACCGCCCGTCAAAATAATACCGATAGGGGCAAGCTCCTTGATTTCTTCTATAGGTGTTTCGCAAAACCTTATTTCTGAATACACGCTCATATTGCGAACGCATCGCGCAATAAGTTCTTTATACTGTCCGCCGAAATCCAAAACTAGCACTGTTTGTGTTTTCACAATTCAATTTCTCCCTCAAATACTTTTTCTGCTGTACCTGTCATATAAACTGTGTCTTCGGCAACTATTATGGCAAGGTCGCCACCACGGAGCTTCACCGTAATTTCTTCATTCCTTTTGAGAATACCGTTGAGCACTCCGGCAACCGCCGATGCGCAAGCGCCTGTGCCGCAGGCGAGCGTTTCACCGCTTCCTCTTTCCCAAACTCTCATCTTTATTGTGTGGTCATCAACAACCTCAACAAATTCGGTGTTGACGCGTTCAGGGAAATACGGAGCGCACTCAAATCTCATACCGATTTTTGCCAAAGGCAGTGTGGCAACATCATCAACAAAAATAACGCAGTGCGGATTGCCCATAGATACGCAGGTGATTTTGAATTCAACTCCGTCGATATCAATCGGTTCGTTCACTATTTGCGGTTTATCAATGGTCACGGGAATAAGTTTTCCCTCAAGTATTGGCGCACCCATATCAACTTTTACACGCACAACAATATCATTTACAGCTTCAACCTCAAGCTTCTTTATGCCCGAAAGCGTTTCAATAGTCAAATGCTTAGTTGACACCATTTTGTTGTCAAAAAGATATTTTGCCACGCAACGGATGCCATTTCCGCACATCATTCCTTCACTGCCGTCTGCATTAAAAATACGCATTTTCGCATCTGCAACTTCTGAAGGCAAAATAAGAATAATTCCGTCTCCACCAACACCAAAATGACGGTCTGAAGCGAAAATTGCGAGGTCAATCGGTTCATATATTGTCTGATTAAAACAGTTGAAATAGATATAATCGTTGCCTAGACCTTGCATTTTTGTAAATTTCAATTTTTGCATAATCTCTCCTAAATCGGATTTTCTGAGCAATTTTTCAAATTTGCTTTTATTATCACACATTTTAGAAATTCACGCAACTAACTCTCATAGGTTTTTAATATATTTCTAGCTATATTTGCGCGCGTTGTGCGCATATCCATAGCCTGTTTTTCAATGTGTTTGTGAGCTTGTTCTTCGCTCATTCCAAGATAGTCAATTAGTACAAGTTTCGCGCGGTTGACTATGCTTATATCCTCAATTTTACGATTAAGATTGCTGTTTTCATTTTTCAATCGATGAAGTTTGTTAAAAGAGGCATTCGCTAGTTTCAATGCTGTCCAAAATACAGCACGGCTAACAGGTTTGGAAATCGTCAAAACTCCGCATTCCTCCACCTTTGATGAAATCTCATCATACAATTCATCGCGGACAATCAAAATGACCTGATTCACTTTTTCTTCAATAATACTTGTTGCAAAAGTTTGACCGAATTCATCACATAAAGGCGCGTTGATAATGCAGAGGTCAAAAGTCCGCTCAATGAGCAGCCGCCTTGCTTCTCCACAGGTTTTCACCGCAGTAATTTCTTCATATTGAGTTTGTGATAGTATGTCCTGAAAAAAACTTAGGCTTTTTTCTGCAGAAGATACAATCAAAATGCTTTGAATCATAAAGTCTTTGCCTCAATTTGCCTTTTGCACTACTTGCACTATTGTTTATTATTTTTTGATATAGAACGCCGTCTCACATGACTTCAAAATATTTCCTGCTTTTACCTTGCGGGTCAAGCGCAAATTCTTTTACTTCGTTTTTCTTCAATTTGATATATTGCTCAAAAATCTTGTCGCCAAGAGTATCGCGCAAAAAGTCGTCACAAATCGCAATTTCAATCGCGTTCTCAATAGAATTCGGAAGCGCATCGCCTATTTCTACATTGCTTAGCTTCTCGCCTTTTTTCATTCCCAACAAACCCGCCTTAAGTACAAGCGCGATGGCAAGATATGGATTGACTGCAGGGTCAGACGAGTGCATTTCGAGTCTTGAGCATCCGTCAATATTTGTCTGTAAACGTATATAACTTGAGCGGTCGGTAAATGAGAAATTCGCTCTGCTTGGCGCTCCACATCTACCAAGCCTTGAGTAAGAATTAGCATCTGGATTGAGGAAAATCGAAAGAGCATTTGCGCGCTTCAATATTCCTGCAACAAACCCCTCCGCCAGAAGCGTTGGAGCATCTATGAAATTTCCGAATATGTCTTTGCCCTCTTTTTTAAGCTTAAAATTGATTGCCAGCGAATTTCCGCTTTTGTCATCAATCGGCTTTGGCATAAAAGAAGCAAACAATCCATTTCTAGCAGCAATAGCTTTGACTACAGTTTTGAAAATAAGAAAATTGTCGCAGGCAGTAAGCGCATCACTGTCAATAAAGTCTATTTCATTTTGTCCGGGTCCTTTCTCGTGATGAGAGGACAGCGGATTGATTGACATTTCTTCAAGACACAAGCAAATTTCACGGCGGACATTTTCTCCCTTGTCAAGTGGCGCAATATCAAAATAGGAAGCATTGTCGTGAACGTTTGAAGTTGGTTCTCCGTTTTCGTCAGTTTTGAAGAGATAGAATTCACATTCTGTTCCAACTTTTGTTTCTATACCTTCTTCATTCAACTGATTCAAAACATCTTTCAGCACTTCGCGCGCATCCAAAGGACTCGTTGAATTATTTGTCTTTTTGAGACTGCAAAGAAATTTGACAACTCTTCCGTGTTGGGGTCTCCATGGCATCATATGCAAAGTTGTAACATCAGGGAATAGTTTCAAATCCTGTCCGCCTGCCTCGCAAAAATCAACGGCAGAAGCATCAAACTGCATTCCGTTTCTCAGAACATTTTCCAAGCCGTCTGCCATTATGGCAATGTTTCTTTGTCTGCCAAGCAAATCGCAAAACGCAAGCCTCACGAACTTAACATCGTTCTCTTTGACAAACTGCAAAACCTCATAATTTGATAGCACCATAATTCCTCCTGCGAACATTCCGTATTTCACCGTTTCGCCACAAACAGCACTTTAAGTGTCAGTTTTGAGTGTACAGCCTCTTGTACGGATTTTTTGTATTTGGTCTCAGCACCCAGAAAGTACTGTCTAAAATCTCAACTTCATTCAGGTCAAACGCTTTAGCATATTCACTGATTATTGAACTTATTTCTTGCATATCGCTCTCATCAGCTTTCGTCACTGCAACTTGTGACGGCAAATTTTGCGGAGCATTTTTCTCTCTCAAAAAAATTTTTCCACCGTGCATACCTGTTCCCGTGTAATTACCGACCAAGTCGCCGCCATTCAAGCCTAGCACAACAATTATGCCACCCGCCATATACTCGCCAAGAAAACTTCCTGCCGAACCGCCAACAACAATCACTGGGATTTTCTCTTTGTATTGTTTCATATGAATGCCAGTGCGATATCCGGAATTTCCTCTCACGAAAATTCTGCCACCACGCATTGCATAACCCAACGCATCGCCCACCGAACCGTCAATGATGATTTCTCCATCATTCATCGTATCGCCTGTAGCGTCTTGCGCATTTCCGTTGACAAAAATCTTCGTGCCGTTGAGATAAGAACCGAGAGCATTTCCGGGCACGCCGTTTATTGTAAGCAAAAGATTTTCCATTCCGCTTGCGATAAAGCGTTGACCTAAGCAATTATCAATCGTGACTTCTCCGCCCGATACTTTTCTGAGTTCATCACCTAACTGTCTGAAATCCAATTCTTTAGCATCTATTCTCATTTGACACCTCCAAGCATAATGTTTCTGTCAGCTCTTGAAAATGCCAAAAGGCTCGGCTTGCTTTGAATTAGCTCAAAATCGATTTGGTTCAACGGTTTTTGGTCGCGAATAAGAGAAGTATATATACCTGCTTTATCTGTGTTTCCAACGATAATAAAACCTTTCAGGACATTATCTGCATAGTACAGTTTTTTGTATCCTTCACTATTGTCTATGAAGCATTCGCCTTCATAGCTTCCGGCAGTTGCGATATGCAATCCCAACAATCCTGTCGCATTCATAGGAAAATCGTTTTTGAAAACCACATCACCGCCAGCCATATTTTGTCCTGCGCATTCGCCTTGCAGGTATGCGCTCGGAAACAATGCCAACACCCTGTCTTTGCCACACGACACGTCGTGACTTACGGTGCAATCGCCGGCAGAATATATATCTTCTAGAGTAGTTTTCATATGTTCATCAACTATTATTCCACGCTCGACTTTGCCTTCCGCCTCAGCAACAAGTGAAACAACAGGTCGCACTCCGATAGCCAAAACAAGAACATCAAAATCAAGTTTTTCTCCGCTTCCTAAAGTTGCAGAGTTTTTCTCAAACTCTTTCACACTGTCAGACAAACGGAAATCGATTCCCTTGCCTTCAAGATGATTTAGCACAATGTTTGATGCTTCCTCATCCAATATATTTGGAAGTATACGGTTTGCAAGGTCAACAACAGTGATTTTAGCTACGCTGTTATAAATACCTTCAGCGCACTTCAGTCCAATCAATCCTGCTCCGACAATAAGCACCTTTGAGTTTTTGTCTATAAAGCTTTGCAGTTTGTGCGCATCATCAAGTGTGTAAAAACAAGTTTTAGTTTCTACCTTTTCAAGTCCACTCATATTCGGAACAAACGGAGTTGAACCAGTCGCCACCAAAAGTTTATCATACCAAATTAACTGCCCGTCATCAAGCGTTACCGATTTTTCTGCTTTGTTAATGATTGATACTTTCTTAGATAGTATAACACTACACGCGTGAGTGCAATAAAAATCTTCATTTTTTATATGAATTTTCTTCTCATCTGTCTTTCCTTGAAGCAAATAAGATATAAGCGGACGCGAATAAAAGCTATAGCTTTCCTCACCTATTATAGTGATTTCGCCCGTCTTATCCACCTTTCTTATTCCTTCCACCGCACCTACTGCCGCGACCGAATTTCCTACAATAACATATTTCATTGTTTTGTCCTCGTAAACTGCATTTTACTGTAAATTTTTTACGCTTCTTGCTCTCTCAATTTCTTTTTACAATTTAGCATTCAGCTGTAAATTTGCTCATCTTCTTTGTTTATCTGCATTTGCTTGATTGCTCGACTTAGTTGTTTTACTTATCAGCATTTGATGACTGCTCGACTTCTCGGCTCTTGCTTATTTACATTTGCTTGACTGCTCTTTCTTATCAACACTTACTTATCTGCATTTGCTTGATTGCTCGACTTAGTTATTCATGCTTCTCTGCACTTACTTCTCTGCATTTTTTTATTGCATTTTCTTATCTGCTCTTTCTTATCAATACTTACTTATCTGCATTTGCTTCTCTGCACTTTCTTATCAAAACTTTCTTCTCAGCATTTGCTTGACTTCATCTACTGTGCTCATATTCTTCTAACTGTTTTCTTCTATTTTTATCTTTCCTCAAAAACTATCGCGCCGTTCGGGCAACCCTTGACACACATCGGCTCTCCCGATTTGTTCTTAGTGCAGAGTTCGCATTTTTGAGCCACGCCATCCTCGCTCGGAGAAATCGCTCCATAAGGACACGCAAGAACACAAGACAAACAGCCGACACATTTTTCGCTGTCTATCACAATCATATCCGCTTCTTTGTGAAGTGCACCGCTAATGCACGCGCTCACACAGTAAGGATTTTCACAATGTCGGCATGACACAGCAAAACAAATCCCGTCCTTTTCTTCAATGTGAATCTTCGGATTTATTTTTATATTCATAAGTGACCGCGCCATATCGTCACCGTTTGTGGCGGCAAATGCGCAGTTATATTCGCAAAGATGGCATCCAAGACACCATTTTTCATTGACATAAACTCGTTTCATTTTTCTTTCCTTTTTGTAGGTAGATATTTATCAACCTCGATATTTATCTATTTACATTGAACATTGATATTTATCTATTTTACATTCAATATTAAATTGGTATTGCTATAATAATTAAGTCAAAAAATCTTTGATATTCAACCATTACCTGCGACTAATTCAAATTGACTATTCCGCCAATTTTCCCAAATACATAGGATTATATATCATTTTATGGCTTTAATCATATGCTTTCGGCTATTTTATTCACCTGCGTGTTTGATTCCCAATATCTCAAGCTCTTTCTCATTGAGCCCAACTCCGCGAAGCATAAGTCTGTTTCCTTTCAACGCTTCAATCGAATTGATTCCCATTCCGCCCATCATTTCTTCCACTTCGTGGTTCCACGCCACCAACATATTGACAAGTCTTTCATAAGAAATATTTGGATTGAGTCGTTTGACAAGTTCAGGATTTTGAGTAGCAATTCCCCAGTTGCATTTGCCTGTCATACAGGTTCTGCAAAGATGACAACCCATTGCGAGCAACGCAGCTGTTCCGATGTAGCAAGCATCTGCACCAAGGCATATTGCCTTAAACAAATCCGCGCTACTTCTTATGCTGCCGCCAACCACAAGTGAAACATTATCGCGAATACCTTCATCACGAAGTCTTTTGTCAACGCTTGCAAGTGCAAGTTCAATTGGTATTCCGACATTATCACGAATTCGTGTTGGAGCTGCGCCTGTTCCTCCTCTGAAGCCGTCAATCGCGATTATATCCGCACCGCTTCTTGCGATTCCGCTTGCAATAGCGCTAACATTGTGCACTGCTGCAATTTTGACAATAACAGGTTTTGTGTAGTTGGTTGCCTCTTTGATTGAATAAACCAACTGTCGCAAGTCTTCAATAGAATATATGTCGTGATGAGGCGCAGGTGAAACTGCATCACTGCCCTCCGGTATCATTCTTGTTCTTGAAACATCACCTAAAATTTTCGCTCCAGGAAGATGTCCGCCGATACCGGGTTTTGCACCCTGTCCAATTTTTATTTCCACAGCGCAGCCGCTGTTGAGATAATCCTTGTGAACACCGAACCTACCTGAAGCTACCTGAACAATTGTGTTTTTTCCATATTTGTAAAAGTCTTCGTGAAGTCCACCCTCTCCTGTGTTGTAGCATATTCCAAGGGCTTCAGCCGCCCTGGCAAGTGCTTCGTGGGCATTGTAGCTTAGCGAGCCATAGCTCATTGCCGAAAACATAATAGGCATACTAAGTTCAAGATGCGGTGGAAGATTATTGATGAGTCTTCCTTTTTCATCTCTTTGAATAGTCTTTGGTCTTGCTCCCAAATAACTGCGCGTTTCCATTGGTTCACGCAAAGGGTCAATTGATGGGTTTGTAACTTGCGAAGCATTGAGCAGTATGCGGTCAAAATAAACCGGGTAGTCTTTCGGATTTCCCATTGATGACAAAAGCACTCCGCCCGTTCCTGCCTGTCGGTAGATTTCTTTTATTGTAGAATTTTTCCAGTTTCCGTTTTCTTTGAAAGTATTGTCTGACTTCACGATTTTGAGTGCGTGCGTCGGGCATAGGCAAACACAACGGTGACAGTTGACACATTTTGTATCATCAGAAACCATCTTATTTTCTTTTTCCAAGAAAGTATGCACACCGTTTGAGCATTGTCTTTCACAAACACGGCAGGATATGCATCTGTCTTTATTTCTTATGACTTCATAGTCGGGAAATATATAATCAATAGCCATCAGTTTTTACCTCCGTTTAGTCTGAATATAACGGGTTCACCGCCATGTGGCGACCACAACTTATCAAGTGATGGCGCGATTTTTCTTATTGCAGCTTCTTCGCTCGCGATATAAACCATATCGTCCTTTTCGCCAACGACCATCGAACGCAATTTCAAACGGTCATTGAGTGCCATAACTCCGCCCGTAAAACCAACAATAATCGAAAACGGTCCTGTGATAAGCTGTGAGGAAAATGCTTTACGCAAATACTCTTTTGTTTCCCTTTCCTCTTTTGGCATTCTCGCTATTGTCTGCCAGAAAGGAGCGGCAACAACGGCGGCAATCTCTTCAAGACTCAAACCTATTTTACGATTCAAATAGTCAACTATATATGTGATAACTTCCGTGTCGGTTTGCAACGTGCACTTGTATCCGTGCGTTTCTATTGCTCGGCGATTTGCATCATATGAAGAAATCTCTCCGTTGTGAACTATTGAGCAATCAAGCAATGAGAATGGATGCGCTCCTCCCCACCAACCGGGAGTATTTGTAGGATAGCGACCGTGCGCCGTGAAGCAGTATCCCTCATATTGGTCCAGCATATAAAATCTGCCAACGTCCTCAGGAAAACCAACAGCTTTGAAAACGCCCATATTTTTTCCGCTAGAAAACACATACGCATTTTCAATTTTAGTGTTTATACGAAACACACACCTCACTATATATTCATCTTCATCAAGCTGACTTTGCGCAATTTTCGTAGGCAAAGGAGTGACAAAATATCTCCATATCAATGGTTCGTCCGTTATTTCTTTAATCTTTTTTGTAGGAATTTTGGAAAGATTGACTATATCAAAATGTCTTTCCAAAAAGCTTTCGCATTCGTGCTTTGCTTCTTGCGTATCATAAAAAATATGAAAAGCGTAATAATCTTTATATTCAGGATAAATTCCATAAGC
>JAQUST010000024.1 GCA_028710495.1 Clostridia bacterium | reverse complement strand
CTGCTCGCCCTTTTGGCAATACCTTTTTCAGATGATTTTTTGACTTTTTCGGCTTTATCTGCCAAAATATCTTCTGCAAAAATCGCAAGCTTATGAAAAAACTTCGTAGTTTTAAGTTTTCTTATAATTGGTTTGACGCAAACAATCAACGGAATAATTACACAGGACGACCCTGCAACACAAGTGAGAAAAGCTAAGAATGGATTGACATTCATACCTGCTGAAAGTATCAATGCTCCCCTAAGCTCAATAATAGGAATAATAGAAACCAAAAACAAAGTCAAATAATCATTTTGAGTTATGGATTCGAAAAAACTAACAATCGTTTCTGTCATATATTCCTCCAAAATATTAGTATATTATATTAGTTGCAGAAAGTCAACTTTTGGACTAAAATAGAATATACACAGAAGCTAATTTCGTTAGCAAATCAGTAGCTAAAAGCGCTTGGACACCGCGGGATGCATAACAACTTGCAAGAAAACCTCTTGCAAACTCAATCTAAGTAGGAACACAAATGCAAAAAATATTAAGCTCTTTACGGAAAGCAATAATTGACTACAAAATGATAAAAGACGGCGACCACATAGTGGTTGGGCTTTCCGGCGGAAAAGACAGCATATTGCTTCTCACCGCGCTTGCAAATTATCAAATATTTTCGCCAGAAAAGTTTAAACTGTCTGCGGTAACCATTGATTTAGGTTTTCAAGGCGTAGTTTCTGCTGAAGTGCAAGCGGTAAAAGACCATTGCACAAACATTGGTGTAGACTACAAAATTATAAAAACCGATATTGCTCAAATTGTATTTGATGAACGCAAAGAAAGTAATCCGTGCAGTTTATGCGCGAAAATGCGTCGTGGCGCGT
The DNA here is from genome assembly GCA_028710495.1 of Clostridia bacterium. Taxonomy (GTDB): domain Bacteria; phylum Bacillota; class Clostridia; order Christensenellales; family CAG-917; genus STD2-102. The sequence goes on along the minus strand of JAQUST010000024.1, from coordinate 16,503 downwards.
TGAATTCAACAATAAATGAAATGGGTGCAAACAAACTTGCATTGGGGCACAATGCCGATGACGCATTAGAAACAATGATAATGTCAATGGTTTTTGAGGGCAGGTTTTCAACATTTGCACCAACTGCTTTTATGGACCGCACCAAAGTTACACTTATTCGTCCTCTTATATATATTGAGGAATACGAGGTGAAGTCTACTTGCACTCGACTAAATCTGCCAATAATCCATAATCCTTGCCCTGCAAATCATTTTACAAAACGCGAATGGGCAAAAGATATGGTAAAAACGATTTGCGAACAAGTTCCAACTGCAAAAGTGCAAATGCTAGGTGCGATTTTTCATCCTGAGCGCAACAACCTATGGCAAAAACCTGAAGATTAAATTTGATTTTTAAATATTTTTTTAAATTCAACAAACGATCAATCATAAAAAAAGGCTATTTGATTAAAATCAAATAGCCTTTTACATTTTTTAAAATTTTGATGTAATTAAGCATAATACTTAATGCTAAAATACTCAATGACAATGTGAAATTATATGTATATTGTTTGTGAAAAAGTAAATTCACTATATTAGGTTTCTATGATAAATAATTCGCATATTAAAATTATCAACCTTAATATAAAACGCTCTTGCGTAGAAAATATATACAAGTTTCTCAAAATAATCAAACTGACATATTGAAGATATTAAAATAAATAAATAACCTTGTGTAGAGTTTCTACACAAGGTTATTTTCAAAATTTAATATTGTTATTGATTATAGTCAAAAGCAAGCGCCCAAACTACTAAATCAATTGAAGAATAACGACTTCCGCGGCATCGCCTCTGCGTTGTCCGAGTTTCACAATTCTTGTATAACCGCCACCTTGACCAAGTTCTTCTTTGCGTGCTGCATATTTCGGTGCATATTCATTAAAGATTTTCTCGATAAGCGGATGTTTGATGTCTTTTACGCGAGCGGTGAAGTTTTCCTTCTTTTCCTTTTCGCCTCTAATTTCTTGGAGGTCACGGAGTTCTGCCATCAAGCGACGACGAGCTGCAAGTTTTTTGGGTCCATCATTTGTGAATTCTTGCGCTACAACATCACCTTTTGCGTTTTTAACATTCTTTGTTACTTTGACTTCGTCATTGTAAGTCTTGATTGCGACTGTCAATAGCTTTTCCGCAATTCTTCTGACTGACTTTGCACGGTCAACAGTTGTTTCGATTTGTCCATTCCAAAGCAGCTCTGAAACTTGGTTTTTAAGCATAGCCATTCTTTGGTCGGTAGGTCTCCCTAATTTCTTCGGCATAGTATCCTCCTAGTCTTCCTGTGCTTTGAGTCCCAAGCCCAGATCTTCCAATTTTTTGATGACTTCTTCAAGCGACTTGCGTCCGAGGTTTCTAACCTTCAACATATCATCTTCTGTACGCCTTGTTAAGTCTTCCACATTGTGAATTCCCGCTCGCTTCAAGCAGTTGTATGAACGAACTGAGAGGTCAAGGTCTTCCACTGACATCTCAAGGACTTTCTGTTGCTTGTCATCGTCTTGTGAAACGAGAATATCATAATCATTCATAGAATCAACCAAATCAACAAATAGTCTTATATGGTCATTCATAATTTTTGCTGCAAGTGACACGATTTCTTTCGCTGAAGTTGTGCCATCTGTTGTAACTTCCAACGTAAGTTTATCGAAGTCGATACTGTGCTCAACGCGAGTGCTTTCGACAGCATAGTTAGCTTTGACAACTGGAGTGAAGATTGAATCAACCGGAATATATCCGATTGCCATTCTCGAATCCTTGTTGCGGTCTGCTGGAATATATCCGCGTCCAGTATCAACAAAGATTGACATCGCGAGAACGCCGCCTTCATCCAAAGTGCAAATATGCATTTTCGGATTCAAGACTTCGACATCCATTGGAAGGTCAATATCTGATGCTGTAACAACGCCGACAGTATCTTTTTTCAATATAAGTTCGATTTTACCGGTTCTGTCAGTGCTTGTGACCTTCAAACGCAGTCCTTTGATGTTGAGGATGATGTCAGTGACATCCTCTTTGACGCCTTTGATAGTTGCGAATTCGTGTTGCACTCCGTCGATTTTAATACCGACAGCAGCTGCACCCGGCAATGAAGAAAGAAGTATTCTTCTTAAGCTGTTTCCAAGTGTTGTACCGAAGCCTCTTTCGAGTGGTTCAACGATGAAACGAGCAAAATTCTTGCTTTCATTCTCTTCGCAAACAATCTTTGGTTTTTTCATTTCCATCATAATCGTTTCTCCTTTTTTGCTTACTTGGAGTACAACTCAACAATGAGATGCTCCTTGATGTCAAGGTCGATATCTGCTCTTTCTGGGAGACTCAAAACCTTGCCGCTGAGAGCTGTGTTATCATATTCGAGCCACTTTCCGATTGAAAGATTTTTGATTTCTTTCACTGCTTGCCACATTGGCTTATCTTTCTTTGTTTCGCGAACTGCGACAATATCGTTTGCTTTGACTTGGTATGAAGGAATGTCAACGTTTTTGCCATTGACACTAAAGTGTCCATGCGCAACCATTTGACGAGCCATATCACGGGAAACTGCAAATCCCATACGATAAACTACATTGTCAAGTCTTCTCTCAATCAAAACAAGCAAGTTTTCGCCGGTGATGCCACGGAGTGACGCCGCCTTGTCATAATACATTCTCATTTGTTTTTCGGAAAGACCGTATATTCTCTTTGTCTTTTGTTTTTCGCGTAATTGTATCGAGTATCCTGATGCTTTTTTGCGACCCTTGCCGTGTATTCCTGGAGGGGCAAACTTTTTCAAGAGCGTGCATTTCGGTGAATTGCACTTATCGCCTTTCAAATAGAGTTTGCATCCTTCGCGTCTGCACAAACGGCAGTCGGCACCTGTATATCTTGCCATATTCTACCTCCTATAGTCTTCTGCGCTTTGGTGGGCGGCATCCATTGTGTGGGATTGGTGATACATCTTTAATGAGTGTTACTTCAAGTCCAACATTGGCAAGAGCGCGAATTGCGGATTCTCTACCTTGTCCTGGACCTTTAACATAAACCTCAACCGTTCTCATACCTTGGTCGTGCGCGACCTTAGCAGCATCTTCTGCAACGACTTGCGCCGCAAATGGGGTTGATTTTCTTGAGCCTCTGAGCTTAAGTTTGCCTGAGCTTGACCAAGAAACCGCATTTCCGTTCAAATCGGTTATTGTCACAATTGTATTGTTGAATGATGCGTGAATGTGGGCTTGGCCTTTCTCCACGCGTTTGATATCTTTTCTTTTCTTACCTGCCATATCGCAACTCCTTAACCTTTCTTGCGTCCCACAGTACGCTTTGGTCCTTTTCTAGTGCGAGCATTTTGCTTTGTGTTCTGCCCACGCACTGGGAGACCCTTCCTGTGACGAATTCCACGGTATGAACCGATTTCCATAAGTCGCTTGATGTTGAGTCCAACTTCTCTCTTGAGATCACCTTCAACATGAAGATTCTTTTCGATATATTCACGAAGCAAGCTAACTTGATCTTCTGTCAAATCCTTGACACGAATATCAGGGTCAATGCCTGTAACATTCAAAATCTCTCTAGCTGTTGGTTGACCAATGCCATAGATATAAGTAAGACTGATTTCCACTCTTTTCTCGCGCGGTAAATCTACGCCGGCTATTCTTGCCATTTTCTACCTCCAAAAATTTTTAAATCTATGCTGGTGCTTTGATACCTTGTCTAAATTGGAATGGACTCGGCAGCCGCTCAAATGCACTTATTCTCAGATTTGTTCTCAGCCTTGACGCTGCTTGTGATTCTTGTTTTTTGAGCAGATAACCATTACTCTGCCGTTTCTTTTGATAACTTTGCACTTGTCGCACATAGGTTTTACTGATGGTCTAACCTTCATTGTATTATCCTCCAATCAAGTCTTTAATTGCTGTTTTTGTTTCGCCAGATAATTCTGCCTTTTGTTAAGTCATACGGACTAAGTTCCATAGTAACTTTGTCCCCTTCCAAAATTCTTATGTTGTTTATTCTCAGTTTGCCCGAGAGATAAGCCAACACAATATATCCGTTTGAGAGTTGCACCCTAAATTGAGTTTTGGGTAACACCTCTATAACTTTGCCTTCTGCCTCGATGACATCGTCTTTCGCCATAGAACCTCCATCAATTCTTGTCGTTGTAGGGGCGCAATGCACTTCGCAATTCTGCGTCAAATACTTGCACACCTTTAAGCAACTTTTCGCCAATCTTTTCAAGCTTGTCGCCGTTTGGCTTCAAATGCTTGCTTCGTTTGAGCTTTGCCGTTTTCAATTTTCGTACATCACCATCTGCAATCCTGACAAATTCTTCATCAACGATTTCAACAACCGCATAATATCTTTCATTGTCGCGACCAGCTTTTGAGTACACAACTTGTCCTAGTTCCATAGTTATAGTGTCAAAATTTCAGCGCCATTCTCTGTCAAGGCAACCGTGTTTTCGTAGTGCGCAGACGGTTTTCCGTCAGCAGTTACTACTGTCCAGCCATCATCCAGCGTCAAAACCTTGTACGTTCCAAGATTTATCATCGGTTCAATAGCAAGCACAAGACCTTTTTCAAGTTTGATACCGTGTCCTGCGTGTCCATAGTTCGGAACACTTGGATCTTCGTGCATTTCGCGTCCAATTCCGTGTCCTACTAGTGCCCGCACAACCGAGAAACCATTGCTCTCTGCGTGTTTTTGCACCGCCGCACTGATGTCGCCAAGTCTATTCCCTTCAATAAATTGTTCAACACCTTTGAAAAAAGACTCTCTTGTGACACTAATTAACTTACGCTTTTCCTCTCCTGCGTCTCCAATCATAAAGGTTCTTGCCGCGTCGCCTTGAAAGCCGTTAAGCTTTGCTCCGACATCGACACTGACGAGCATTCCTTCTTTTAATATCTTATTTGATGGTATTCCGTGCACCACTTGCTCATCTGTTGATACGCATATTGATGCCGGGAAGCCACCGTAATTTAAGAAAGATGGAGTTGCTCCCGCCCTTTTGATGAAATTGAATGCAAGTTCATCGAGCTGTTTTGTTGTCATTCCTGCGCATATCTTTTCTTCAAGATATTTCAGCAGGTCTCCAACGACTTTCCCTGCTTTTCTCATAAGTTCGATTTCAGCAGGATTTTTTATTATTATCATTATTCCGCCAATGCCTTTTTTACTAACTCGAAAGTCTTCTCAACTGATATTGATTCAACATCTTCGAGAACACCTGCTTTCGCATAATAATCAATTAGAGGAGCAGTCTGTTTGTTGTAGACTTCAAGTCTTGCTTTGACCGTCTCTGGCTTATCATCATCACGGATAAAAAGCTTTTGACCGCACTTTTTGCAAGTGTCACTGCCGTTCAACATTGAAGTGTGATAAGTCTCACCGCAAATGCAAACGCGTCTGCCTGAAAGTCTTTCAATGATTGTTTCAAAAGGGACAACAAGATTGAGTGCGATATCAATCTTCGCAACTTGTGACAAAGCTTCTGCCTGTGCAAGTGTGCGAGGAAATCCATCAAGAATGTATCCATCAGCTGCATCTGATTCATCAAGACGAGCTTTGACAATGTCAATTACGACTTGATCAGGAACAAGCGCGCCCGCATCAATAAATGATTTGGCAGCCTTGCCCAGTTCAGTTTGCTCTTTAATGTTTCGACGAAGTATGTCCCCTGTTGAGATATGCGGAATATTATATTCCTTTGCAATCAAAACAGCTTGCGTACCTTTTCCTGCACCAGGAGCTCCAAGTAATACGATATTCTTCATTATTTCTCCTTATTTGCTAAACACACAACGGGGACAAGCCCCGGTATGTGCGGATTTCTTTATTTCAAGAAGCCTTTGTAGTGACGCATCATGATTTGCGACTCAAGTTGTTTGTTGAACTCAAGGGCAACTGACACGACGATCAACAATCCTGTTGCAGAGAACGCGCCACCAAATCCTAGCGCTCCGTCTGCCGACAAAGCATTGAAAACAAAAGTCGGAATCAATGATAATGTTGCAAGGAACAACGCACCAAACAATGTGATACGATTGTTGATTTTGCGCAAATAATCGCTGGTTGGCTTTCCTGCTCTGATACCTGGGATAAATCCGCCGTATTGTTGAATATTTCTCGAAACATCATCCGGGTTGAACTGTATCATTGCATAGAAATATGAGAAGAAGATGATGAACAAGGCAAGGAATAAATAATAAACCCAAGTGCCTGAACCCATATTCTGCGCATACCAAATATAAGCGCTGCTATCAGCCCAGAATAATTGCATAATCATCTGTGGGAACATCAAAAGCGATGAAGCAAAGATGATTGGCATAACTCCACTTGCATTTATTCTAATCGGAATGTGAGTGGTTTGACCACCGTACATCTTATTTCCTTTGACCTGCTTGGAATATTGAACCGATACTCTTCTCTCAGCTGAATCCATGTAAACAATAAACGCGAATATAGCGAGGACAACAAGTATAAATCCGATAACATTCCAAATATACTCCCATTTCTCGCCGACAAGACCAAAGGCTGATGCCATTGTCGCGCCAGCTGTTGACAAAATGCCGATAAAGATGAGAAGTGACATACCGTTGCCGATTCCGTATTCTGTAATACGCTCACCGAGCCACATAACCATTGAACTTCCTGCCACCAAAATAATAATAACAAATGACATAGTAAGATATGGTACTTGACCTGCCTCATAAGCAAATACGCCTGTGATTGCGCCTTGATTATTCCAGCTTGCAACAATACCTATAGCTTGAATAAGCGCCAACACTAAGGCAAAATACCTCGTGATTTGCGTCATCTTCTTCCTGCCCTCGTCTCCTTCTTTTGACAACTTTTCGAGCTTTGGAATTGCCAAAGTCAAAAGTTGCATAATAATGGAGGCATTGATAAACGGCAAGATACCAAGTGCAAACAAAGTACCGTTTTGCATTGAGCCACCTGTCAAGGTACTCATCATTCCAAGGAAATCCGAACCTGCAGTGCCAAAAATTTGTTCTAATGCAGATGCATCAATTCCTGGAATCGGAATGTAACAACCAATACGATAAACCAAAATCAACAATAAAGTAAAGATGATTTTGAGCCTTATCTCTTTGGTGCTGAGAGCATTTTTTAAGGTTTCAAACATTATAGTACCTCTGCTTTCCCGCCTGCCTTTTCAATTGCTTCGATGGCGGACTTGGTGAATTTTTTCGCTTGCACGGTGAGCTTCTTTTCAAGTTCTCCACCGCCCATAACTTTCAAACCAAATGGCTCGACCTTCTTCAAAATACCGCATTCTAATAGTGCTTCAACATTCACAACTGCGCCATTTTCAAAGCCGTTGAGCTTATCAATATTTACAGAGGAATAAACATGAGCAAATCTTTTATTGTTAAATCCACGCTTCGGAATTCTTCTTGTCATTGGCATTTGTCCGCCCTCAAAGTTTGGACGAACTCCGCCACCGCTTCTTGCCCATTGACCTTTATGTCCACGAGTAGAAGTTTTACCTGTGCCAGAGCCGATGCCGCGACCGATTCTTTTTGTATCGGATTTTGCGCCTTCAGCGCCTTTCAAATCTTGTATATTCATATCGTCCTCCTACACTTCCTCGATTTTCACGAGATGGGAAACTTTTCTCAACATGCCGCGAATGACAACGTTGTCTTCGTGGATGTTTGAACTCCCAACCTTGTGAAGTCCAAGGGCTTCAATATTAGCCTTTTGGTTCTTAAGGCAAGAAATTGTGCTTTTTACAAGTGTAACCTTGATTTTCTTTGCTTCAGTTTTTTTGACTTCCGTCTTTTTTGCTGTTGCCATAATTCCTCCTAAAGCTCTTCAACAGACTTTCCACGCATTGTTGCGATTTGTTCTGCTGTACGAAGTTCCATGAGTCCCTCGATTGTTGCTTTGGCGCAATTTATTGGATTATTTGAGCCTAGCGACTTTGTGCGGATGTCTTTAATGCCTACTGCTTCTAAAACCGCACGCACAGGACCGCCGGCGATAACGCCAGTACCTGCTTCAGCCGGGATAAGAAGAACTTGACCTCTGCCAAACTTGCCTTTGATTTGATGAGGTATAGTTGAATCCTTAAGCGATATAAGTTTCATATTGCGTTTTGCAATTTGAACTGCTTTTTCTATTGCTTCCGGGACTTCTGCAGCCTTTCCCATTCCGAGACCGACCGAACCTTTTTCATCACCCACAACGACGAGTGCTGAGAAGCGCATATTTCTACCACCCTTGACGACCTTAGTGACGCGGTTTATCGCAATCAGTTTTCTGGTCAAATCATCGGATTGTTCTCTTTGTTGTCTATCTTCACGCTTTGCCATACGTCCTCCTAAAACTTCAGACCGCCGTCTCTTGCACCTTGTGCGAGAGCAGCGACTCTGCCTGTGTAAATGTAACCACCTCTGTCAAAGACAACTTCAGTAATACCAGCAGCAACTGCTCTCTTGGCAACTTCAGTCCCAACAATTTTGGCTTCTTCTGTCTTGGTTTTTCCAGCACATAGCGCCATAATATCTTTTTCAACAGTCGATGCTGCGCAAAGAGTCATACCTTTGACATCATCAATGACTTGTGCGTAGATGTGGTTTGTGCTTCTGTAGACGTCGAGGCGTGGCTGTGCGGCTGTGCCGCTGACCTTTTTTCTGACACGCGCATGGCGTATCTTTCTATCTGTATTCTTATCTTTATTTATTATCATATTTCACCTCTTACTTGCCTGCAGTCTTGCCTTCCTTGCGGACGACGACTTCATCTTTGTAGTGGATTCCATAACCGTGATACGGCTCAACTTTCTTGACAGCCTTGATTGTCGCGGCGGTTTGTCCAACAAGTTGTTTGTCAATACCCTTCACAACGATTTCAAGTGGAGCTGCCTGCACAAAGCTGATTCCTTCAGGAGCTAGAATCTCAACTGGATGTGAAAAACCAATATTCATTGTGAGTTTATTGCCTGCAACTGCTGCCTTATAACCAACACCGCTGATGATAAGAGCTTTCTCATATCCCTTTGTCACACCAACAACCATGTTGTTGATAAGTGCGCGGGTAAGACCATGCAATGCACGCTCTGTTTTCACATCTGAGTGTCTTGCACAAAGAATATGATTTTCTTCAACTGCAACGCTGATTGACGGAACAACTTCGCATGAAAGTGAGCCAAGCTTACCTTTCACTGTGACATTGTTATTTTTGATATCAACTGTAACACCTTCTGGAATTGCGATTGGTGCTCTACCTATTCTTGACATAGCGCACCTCCTACCAGACATAGGCAAGCACTTCGCCGCCTATATGTGCATTTCTTGCCATCTTGTCGGTCATAATACCGTTTGAAGTGGAAAGAATTGCAATGCCCATACCGTTCAAAACTTTGGGCAATTTGTCCACACCTGCGTAAACACGAAGGCCTGGAGTTGAAACACGTTTCAAACCAATTATGACAGCTTGCTTTTTGCCTACATACTTCAATGTCACAAGAATGTCATCTTGTGGAGCTTGCTCCACAACCTCGTATGACTTGATAAAACCTTCATTCAAAAGGATTTCTGCAATCGCGAGCTTTTCCTTTGAAGCCGGAATCTTAACAGACTCGTGCTTCGCGGTTTGTGCATTTCTTATTCTTGTCAACATATCTGCAATTGGATCTGTAACTACCATTATTATACCTCCGCTTACCAGCTTGCTTTTTTGACACCAGGGATTTGACCCTTGTATGCCAATTCTCTAAAGCAAATTCTGCAAATACCATATTTTTTCAAAACAGCATGAGGTCTACCGCAGATACGGCATCTTGTGTACTCACGAGTCGAGAATTTTTGTGGTCTTGATTGTTTTATTTTCAATGATGTTTTTGCCATATTAACTCCTACCCTCCTTACTTCGCGAAAGGTAAGCCCATGAGCTTCAAGAACTCACGCGCCTCTTCGTCTGTTTTTGCAGTGGTAACTATGCAAATGTCAAAACCTCTGACCTTATCAACTTGGTCATAAGAGATTTCTGGGAAAATAAGCTGTTCTTTTACTCCTAGTGCATAATTGCCTCTGCCGTCAAAGGACTTTGGAGACACACCGCGGAAGTCACGGACTCTTGGGAGTGCGATAGAAATAAACTTATCAAGAAAGTCATACATTCTCACGCCACGAAGAGTAACTTTTGCGCCAACATTCATTCCTTCTCTAACTTTGAAGTTTGCTACACTCTTCTTCGCTTTTGTGACAATTGGCTTTTGACCAGCTATCAGCTTCAGCTCTTCAACTGCAAGATTTAAGCCCTTGCTGTTGTCTTTAACATCGCCAAGACCCATATTGAGAACTATTTTCTCAAGATGTGGAACTTGATTGACATTCTTATAGCCAAAGTGCTTGTACAGTGCCGGCACAACATTTTCATTGAAATGTTTTTTAAGCCTAACTCTATCCAACTTGGCTGCATCGGTTGCAGGTGCCTTAGCAACCTGATTCTTTTTCTCTGCCACAGTTAATTACCTCCGATTATTCTTCGACTGCTGCAGAAGCATCTTTCTCTGCAACCTTCTTCTTAACTACTTTTTTTGCGGCTTTCTTTGCAGAAGCCTTTTTCTCATCAAGTGGCGCACCGCATTTTGCACAAACGCGAATGTTCTTTACCACGCTTCCCTCTGGGGCTGCTTGATTGCGAACTCTCACGACTGCTTTGCAAGATGGACAAATATGCATAACATTTGAAGCGTCGATTTTACCTTCTTGCTTCACAATGCCACCCTTGTCTTGTGCGTTTCTTGGCTTTTTGCTCTTGGAAACTATGTTTACACCTTCAACAAAAATACGATTTTCTTCTGCAACAACTGACATGATTTTGCCAGCCTTACCTTTATCTTTGCCTGAGATGACCATTACATTGTCACCTTTCTTAACATTCATTTTTGCCATAATATCCTCCTACAGCACTTCAGGTGCGAGAGAAATAATCTTCATAAAGTCTTTATCACGAAGCTCTCTTGCGATAGGCCCAAAGATACGGGTTCCTTGCGGTTGCTTTTGGCTGTCAATAATGACTGCTGCATTGTCGTCGAACTTGATGTGGCTGCCGTCTGCACGACGAATTCCCATGTGTGTTCTCACGATGACTGCCTTTACGACCTCACCTTTCTTAACTTTTCCACCAGGTATAGCTGTCTTAACTGATGCCACGATGACATCACCAATGCTGCCGCTTCTGCGGAAAGAACCGCCGAGGACTCGAATGCACATTATTTCTTTTGCGCCACTGTTGTCAGCGACTTTCAATCTTGTTTGTGGTTGAATCATATACTAGCCCTCCTATTACTTCGCCTTAGAGACGATTTCGACAAGACGCCAGCGCTTGTCCTTTGAAAGTGGACGAGTTTCAGCTATCTCAACTGTATCACCAATACCACATTCGTTGTTTTCATCATGCGCTTTCAATTTCTTGGTGCGGGTGACTGTTTTTTTGTAAAGTGGGTGTTTGGTTCTTTCTTTGATTGATACAACAATTGTCTTGTCCATCTTATCAGAGACTACCACGCCAACTCTGGTTTTTCTCAAATTTCTTTCTGTGTTTTCCATTTTCTCACCGCTCCTAGTTCTTCTTTGCGCTTACAACCGCTTCGCCGTTTGCATTAGCGAGTTCTCTTTGACGCATAACCGTCTTGACGCGAGCAATATCACGCTTAGTTTCAGTCAAAACCTTTGGGTTTGTAAGCTGATTGGTTGCGTGCTTAAATCTCAAGAAAAACAATTCCGACTTCAATTCATTGAGCTTTGTTGAGAGCTCTATATCGGTCATTTCAAATACTTGCTTTGCTTTCATTCTTCACCGCCTTCGGCAACTTCTTCATTCGCTTTGACGACAAACTTGCATTTGATAGGAAGTTTGGTTGCGGCGAGTCTAAGTGCCTCTCTTGCTGTCGTTTCGTCTACGCCTGCCATTTCAAACATAACGCGACCTGGTTTAACAACTGCCACCCAGTATTCTGGTGAACCTTTACCACTACCCATACGGGTTTCAGCAGGTTTCTTTGTTACAGGTTTGTGTGGGAAAATATCAACCCACACTTGTCCGCCACGGCGGATATATCTTGTCATTGCAACACGGGCAGCCTCAATTTGTTGTGAGGTTATCCAGCTTGGCTCCATAGCCACAAGACCGAATTCGCCGTATGCAATTTTGTTACCTCTATGAGCTTCGCCTTTCATTCTTCCACGGAATTGACGACGACGCTTAACTCTCTTTGGCATCAACATTATGCGTTTCCTCCTTCTCTATTCAGGCCTTTACCAAGTATTTCGCCTTTATAAATCCAGCACTTGACGCCGATAATACCGAATGTGGTGTTTGCTTCTGCAAATCCGTAATCGATGTCTGCTCTCAAGGTTTGGAGTGGGATTGATCCCTCGTGATAACTTTCAGTTCTCGCAATTTCTGCGCCATCGAGTCTGCCGGTAACCATAGTTTTGACACCCTTGACACCTGTCTTCATAGCACGAGACATTGCTTGTTTCATAGAACGGCGGAATGATGAGCGGCTTTCAAGTTGCTTTGCGATTGATTCTGCAAGCAATTGTGCATCTGCATCAGGACGCTTGACTTCCATAATATTTATGCTGATTTGACGATTTGGACTCATCTTTTGAACTTCGTTCTTGATGATTTCAACGCCTGCGCCTGCTTTTCCAATAAGAACTGCTGGGCGACCGGTATAAATATTTATAATAAGCTTATCTGCGGCACGATCAATAGTAATCTTTGAAATTGACGCTTCATAATACTTCTTTTTAAGGAATGTACGGATTTTATAATCTTCGACAAGGTTGTCAGAAAATGTCTTTTTATCTCCATACCATTGGCTTTCCCAAGCCTTATTGATTCCTACTCTAAGTCCATTTGGATTTACTTTCTGTCCCATTGTAGCCTCCTAGTTAGCAGCGTCAAGAATGACGGTGATGTGGCTTGTGCGTTTGTTTATTCTAAACGCTCTACCTTTTGCTGTCGGCTGAATGCGCTTCAAAATTGGACCCGCATCTGCATAGCATTCTACGACAATCAAATCATTTCTCGACATATTGAGGTTGTTTTCTGCATTCGCTGCGGCAGAGTTGACCAACTTCTTCAAAACTTCACTTGCTGACTTTGGGGTGTTTTCCAAAAGTGCGAGTGCCTCATTCAAGCTCTTGCCTCTTATGATATTCAGTACGATTCTCACCTTGTCTGGTGAAATCCTGATGAATTTGGCTATTGCACGAGGACGATTGTCCGCATTGGCTTTTCTTTGCAATGTTTTTTGCTTACTTCTCGTTGCCATAATTCCTCCTACTTCGTGGCTGTGGTTTTACCACCACCGTGCCCTCTGAAGGTGCGTGTTGGTGAAAACTCGCCGAGTTTGCATCCAACCATATCTTCAGTAATATAAACCGGCACATGTTGACGACCGTTGTGAACGGCAATTGTGTGACCGACCATTTCTGGGAAGATTGTTGATGAACGTGACCATGTCTTGACAGGACGCTTTTCACCACTAACATTCATTGCCTCTATTCTTTTCATAAGTCTTTCTTCAACGAAAGGCCCTTTCTTTATACTTCTACTCATGTTTTATCTCCTAGTTAATACGCTTGATAATAAACTTATCACTTGTATTCTTCTTCTTTCTTGTTTTATAACCAAGAGTTGGTTTGCCCCAAGGAGTAACAGGTGAAGGCATACCGATTGGGCTCTTGCCTTCGCCACCGCCGTGCGGGTGATCACATGGGTTCATAACAACACCACGGACTGTTGGGCGAATACCGAAGTGACGGGTTTTTCCGGCCTTACCAACACGAATGTTTGCATGGTCATCATTTCCGACTTGTCCGATAGTTGCTTTGCAGATTGCAAGAACGAGTCTCATTTCACCGCTTGGCATTCTGAGTGTCGCGTATTTGCCTTCTTTTGCCATAAGTTGAGCAGAGTTTCCTGCTGAACGGGCAATTTGTCCGCCCTTTCCAGGTTTGAGCTCAATATTGTGGACTTGTGTTCCAACTGGTATGTTTTCAAGTGGAAGTGAGTTTCCGACTTTGATATCTGCTGTTGGTCCGCTGACAACCGTATCACCCTTGTTAAGTCCAAGAGGTGCCAAAATGTATCTTTTCTCGCCGTCTGCATAGAACAAAAGCGCGATATTGGCTGAACGGTTTGGATCATATTCTATTGATGCAACTTTTGCAGGGATATTGTCCTTGTTACGCTTGAAATCAACTATACGATATTTAACGCGGTTGCCACCACCAATGTGTCTGACAGTGATGCGTCCTGTTGCGTTTCTGCCACCGCTATTATTCTTTGAAACAAGAAGTGAGCGCTCCGGAGTTGTTGTTGTAATCTCGGAGTAGGCGGATACGGTCATAAAACGACGGGCAGGTGATGTTGGTTTGTATTTCTTAATAGCCATATCGTGCCTCCTTATGACAAGCTCTCGAAGAACTCGATTGCCTTTGAATCAGCGGTCAATGTGACGATAGCCTTTTTGAATGATGGTCTTCTGCCTTCTGTGCGTCCCATTCTCTTCATTTTGCCGCTGTAATTTGATGTGTTAACTTTGCTTACCTTGACCTTGAAAATTTCCTCGATTGCCGTTTTGATTTGTGTCTTGTTGGCAATCTTGAGAACTTTGAATGTATAACGCTTATTTGGAATACCGTCATAGCTCTTCTCGGAAAGAATTGGCTCAAGAATGATGTCGTATGCTGTCATTATTTGTTTGCCTCCTCAAGTTTTGCTACTGCACTCTTTGTGAATATAATGTTGCGTGTTGCGACGACATCATAAACGCTGAGAGTTCTAACTTCCTGAAGCTCAACCCCAGGCATATTTCCAACAGCACGGAGCAGAGTTTCATTTGGTTCATCAATAACAAAAATGATTTTGCCTGAAAGCTTCAATGCGTCGACAACAGCTGCTACCAACTTTGTTTTGCATTCTGAGATTTCAAACTTGTCCAAGACTGTTAATTCATTTTGACGAATCTTTTGTGAAACAGCTGACAAAAATGCCGCTTTTTTCATTGACTTGTTTATTTTTTGCGAGAAATCACGTGGTTTCTTTGCAAAAGCGATGCCACCACCAACTTGTTGTGGTGATCTCGACGAACCTTGACGAGCACGACCAGTTCCTTTTTGACGGAATGGTTTTGCACCACCGCCACGAACTTCCGCTCTTGTGAGTGCTGCATGTGTTCCTTGTCTTTGGTTTGCAAGTTGTGAGACAACGACTTGGTGAATGAGAGCTTCATTGTAGTCTCTTGCAAACACTGCATCGTCCAAATTGATTTTGCCGACTTCAGTGCCGGTCATATCTAAAACATTAAGTTGCATATTTACCTCCGACTAACCCTTAAGGGAATTCTTGATGACAACCAAAGAGCCCTTAGCACCCGGGATTGCACCTTTAATAAGCAAAAGATTTCTTGCTGTATCAACTCTTGCAATTGACAGGTTTTGGATTGTGACTTTTTCTTGTCCCCAGTGACCAGGCATATGCTTGTTTTTGAAAACTCTTGATGGTGATGAGCAAGCACCCATTGAGCCAACGCCTCTGTGATAACCAGAACCGTGTGCCATAGGACCTGTGTGTTGATTCCAGCGTTGGATAACGCCTGCGAATCCGTGACCTTTCGATACTCCTGAAACATCAATATGATCGCCCTCTGCGAAGACATCACATTTTATCGCGTCGCCAGCAGCATACTTTGAGCAGTCTGCAAGACGCAACTCGCGAAGATAACGCGCAGCTGTCACATTTGCCTTTTTGAAGTGACCTGCGATAGGCTTTGTCACTCTTGTTGCCTTGATAGTTCCGAATGCAATTTGAATTGCATCGTATCCTTCATTTTGCTTTGTCTTCACTTGCACGACTGGGCATGGGCCTGCCTCAACTACTGTGACTGGCACGACCTTTCCGTCCGCTGCGAAGATTTGACTCATACCGAGTTTTATTCCGATGATTGCTTTATCCATGTAAAGTTCACCCTCCTCTTTATTTCAACTAAAGCTTAATCGAAATATCAACGCCCGCTGGAAGGTCGATTTTCATAAGAGAATCGACGGTCTTTGCTGTTGGGTTGAATATGTCAATCAAACGCTTGTGTGTTCTAAGTTCAAATTGCTCTCTAGAATCCTTGTACTTGTGTGGCGCACGAAGAATAGTAATAATTTCCTTCTCTGTTGGGAGCGGAATTGGTCCTGAAACCTTTGTACCTGTCTTCTTCACAGTCTCAACAATTTTCTCTGCAGAAATGTCGATGAGGTTGTGATCGTACGCTTTCAACTTGATTCTGATTTTTTGTCCAGCCATAATAGCCTCCTGATTTTATCGGTGTACACTCACCCGTGTGTGTCATACTTTTTCTTTTCGGCGTGTTTTGAAAACACACCAAAAATTTCCGTCGTTCGAGAACGCGGCTCATATAGAATACCTTTTTAGTCAAAAGGTGTCAAGCAAA
>JAQUST010000037.1 GCA_028710495.1 Clostridia bacterium | reverse complement strand
CGCACTGCGTGGTTTTCTACATAAACTAGTCTTAATCCGTTGTCGAACTCAAATATTTTTTCCATAGCAGTATTATATCACTAAACATACTAAGCGTAAACATTTTGAGCAATGCAAATTGAAATTCAGTAAGAAAAATCGTGCATTTTGTAATCATTATATTCATATTTTATTGTATGAAACATTCTAAATCTCAAATTGTGCTTACAAACATTGCAATCGTTATGGTTCTTACTCTGCTTTTGATATCGACTTTGTATACCGGAACTACTGCAACTTTTGTTCAGCAAAACAATGCTCTATACTATGGAAACCGTGAAGGCAACTCAGTTTGTCTTATGTTCAATGTCTATCAAGGCACCGAGTTTATCGAGCAAATTATGCAGACCTTCAAATCTTTTGACTTCACAACAACTTTTTTTGTTGGCGGAATATGGGTAGAAAAGAATGAGGATTTGGTCAAAAAAATGTCTGATGAAGGCTTCGAAATTGCAAACCACGGCTATCTTCACCGTGACTCGGACAAACTTTCTCTAAATCGCAATCGTGAAGAAATTGTCATAACCGAAAGGCTTATAGCATCTATTATTGGCAAAGAAGCTGTTAAACTTTTCGCGCCGCCTTCAGGTGCGATTGGAAGCAATATGTTCAACGTATGCAATGAGCTGGAATACAAAGTAATTATGTGGACTCGCGACACTATAGACTGGAGAGACCAAGACAGCGAACTTATTCACTCTCGCGCAACTAAAAATTTGAGTGCGGGCGATTTGATATTGATGCATCCGACACAATCAACAACAGATGCACTTGCTCAAGTTCTTGAGTACATCAAAGAGCAGGGTTTGGTTGCCTCAACAGTTACGCAAACTCTATCAAACGCTGCATAACTCCTTTTGGATATGTTGCTTCTTTCACATAGCATTTTCAATAATATAAGTTTTCTCAAATATTTACTCGTTTTATATGTTTTTAGTCTTGATACAAAATATAAAAATAGCAGTAATTAAATAAAAATAAAATTTTTTCGCATTATGCTTGAATTAAAATTTTAGTAATGTCGAAGTAGTAAAAAGGACGGTATTTGCCGTCCTTTTTCTTATTTTTTCATAAATTTATTTCCAATACATTGCAATAAATTTGTTAAATCGTTTTACAGATTTTTAAGAAGGTTTTACAGATTTCTAGTAGATTTACATTTTTTTCAGTTGCATATGATTTATTGAATTGCAAGACTGTTTTTTATCCGCTAATAGTTGTTGTTGTTGATTGCAAAGATGTCGTAGCGTTGAAGTACTCGAATATTGAATCAACTCCGCTTGCCAATGTTATGACAATCTTATCTTCAGTAGTTCCTGTGCTCTTGATATATCCATAGAATCCGCCTTCATAAGTCGTACTTACAGTCACGTCAGCTGAAACAACGAAGGTTGCAAAGCGATAGTTTGCCAGCAGCGCAACTTTGCTGTTGTGTGTGATAGTGAATTCGCTTGAAACCGTTCCTCCAGCTGTTGCCGTGTAGGTTGCACCTGTTGGGGTTGTGTATTTTGCAAACAATCCAACTGTCGGCTTAAGATATTTTATTCCCTCAACTGTCACATAATAAGTCTCTGTCAAGTCTTCAAGTTCCAGTAATGCTCCAAGAGTAATAAATGTGGTAGCGTTCATTCTAACATACAAGGTGCTTAGTACGCTTGCATCATATAGATATACAAGTGGCAATGAGCTTGAAGTGTCAAGTTCATATGAATATACAGCTGCTCCGCCTTCTGCATCGGCATCATAGAAATATGCATCATAAACTTTTTGTGTTGCGCTTGCATAACGATATCTCTCGTAAGCTGCGTTTGTACCGACCTGATCGGCTTGAATAACATAGACATCAATAATGTCAATCAACATGTAATACAAATCGTCAAGAATTTCCGGTTCATTAGATACATTTTTGCCCTTTGCAACAAATCTTAAATATGATTCGTAACCGCTTGCCGCAACTTCAGTCATTATGCTATTTTGCATTTCATCGCCAATCTTGCGCATATAATTGTAGTCTTTTCCCGCAGTTGCATTGCTCGTGCTGTTGCCTGTTCTTCTGCTAACTATTGACCACTCACCATACATGAATATATCCGTTGACACTCTGACTAAAATCGAATTGCTAAGATACACAATATCAGGCACGGTAGGTTCAGCGGTATTGTATATTGCAGAATCAGAAACCGCATAATTTGATGTAACATATGTGTAAGTTTCATCATCTCCGTCGATATCGCCCCTGCCGGTTGCAGTGATAGCGCGTCCAACTATTCCACCTGTAACTGCTTGAGCCAAGCTCACTGCAGTAACGCGTATGTCCATAAACGACAATGCATTCATAATTTTATTCGTAGAAAGAACGCTCGTTGAAGTTGGAGATGTTGGCGCGACGCCGTCTGTATAGATATATTGATTTTCAGTGTAGTTGTATGCGTGAGTTCCCGCTATACCGCCTACATAACAAATTGCAGAATTTGATTTAATTTCGCCTACTGCTACAACGTTTTCAATAATGCCCAGATTATCGCCCGCAATACCGCCTGCAACAGCAATATTACCGAATGACGGGTCAATACCTACATCAATAATGCCATAGAATGATGAATTGTAGATATAGCCTTTGTTTCTACCGGCAATACCTCCCACATAACTATTTGGCAAATATGTGACTTCTCCTGACTGGTCGTCATAAACAGGTTCAGTGTAGCAAGTATAAATCGCATTCCTGACATGTACATTTTTAACTATACCTTCCTTGCCTATTACTGAGAACAAGCCAACCGTCTGGTCAGAGTTTCCTGCTAAAACGATATTGATACCATTGATAGTATAACCAGCGCCGTTAAATCTGCCATTAAACTCTCCGGAGAACGAACCGTCAAGGTCAATGCCTATCGGCATAAACTCAACATTGCTTCCTATCGACTGACCCTGCAAATATTCCGCCATGCCTGGGTGCTCAGATTCCAAAAGTGTGTTATAGTCATCAAGCGTTAATATACCCGAAATATCCTCAGTTTGAGTGAATGTTGTGTAGTCTCCGCTTGAGTAATAGAAATCAACGAGCATCAATGCGGCAAGTGAGTCAACTCTTGCGCCTGTTTCTTCATCGGATATAAAGTAACCGATGACCAATCGTGGTTGAGCGAACGTATAAGAATAATTATAAATACATTTTCCGCCGTCAAGCGCTCCGCCTTGCAAGCTGAATTTGAGAAGATCCTCAGTTTCATAAGGTCCGACGGTCACATCATTTATTAGATTGCCGGTAACTATTGAATATTTCGTATAAACACCCGGGTTGTTTATTGGGTCTTCACCCTGTTGCCATGCTTGTGATATAACAGGATAGACAAGTCCTTCATTCCAATCTGATGTGAACAATGCAGTTCTTGAAGTGAAACCTACATCATTCCATGTTGTATTCGAAACACCTCCCGCTGCACGATAACTTTGAATAGTGTTCGTATAATCTCCACGCAAATTGAGAGGAGTGATTGTGAAAGTATATACGGTATTATTTGCGCTTTCTCCTAAGCGGGAATCTTGAACTGAGATTGTCGTATCATTCTCTGTTGCAGTACAGTTTGCAACTTTAATCTTGTAGTTTGCAGCTGTTCCGTCTGCACTTGTCAATGTAAACACCATATTCTTGTAATACAATGTTCCTCTTTGATTTACATAACTATCATATGTTCCATTTGCAATTCCATCTGGAACAGCAGTTACTTCAACAAATCTTGCAGTTATTGT